>NZ_JBFRGR010000015.1:0-178430 GCF_052115445.1 Paenibacillus sp. 2RAB27 | reverse complement strand
AGTAGCACAAAACATAAAAAAGATCGCCCGACAGCTTGCGAAGTGCGCAAACAAAAGGGGGATCTTTTTTATTGCATGTAAATATGCGTGGAAAGCAAATTGGAGGGTATTGAAAGTTTCATGAAAGCGCTTTACTCGACAGCCTGAATTTATACAGCTAATTTCAACTCTTATTCGTCTTTCAGTAAAATAACTGGAAATTCTCCATCTAATTTCAAGAATTCGAGAGGAAATTGATGAAAACGGATGATTTAACTACATTTTTTCCATCTAATCGTTGATTTCGGAAGAATTCGCAAGATTTAACTGTATGTTTTCCATTTAGTCGGGTGGGAGCGGTGGGCAGATGCAGCGAACGGTGGGCGGGAAATCACGTGAAGTGTGATTTCCTAGGCGCACATATTGGGTAAGCATCGCTGACCCAAACCCCATAACATATAAAAAGGCACCCTCAGGGTGCCTCTTCTTTTACCCGAGAATCGCTTTCTTCGCCGACTCTAACGCTCCAATTACCTTGTCGCACCATGCATCGAATTCCGGATCTTCCCGCTGCAGCTCAGGATTAGCCAAGATATTCGCGATCGTCCGCTTCATACCTTGATCAAATCGCGTTGTAGCCACGAATTCAGGCACGAGCCGCTTCAACTTCGTGTTGTCGAAAACAACGGAGTTCGCCTTATCGCCAAGCAAGCCTCCACGATAGTCCTGAGCGCTGCAAGCATCCAGGAACTCAGACGCCACATGCACCGCGTGAAGTTTCACGCCGAGCGCATCAGCGATGGCTTCATAGATCTGATTCCACGTCAATGACTCATCCGATGTGATATGGACAGATTCCCCAATTGCATGGAGATTGCCCATGAGACCGATGAAGCCTTTGGCAAAATCGCTGTTGTGCGTCATCGTCCACAAAGACGTTCCGTCACCGTGAATGATCACGGGCTTATTGTCCAGCATGCGCTTGGCTACCTGCCAGCTCCCCTTCGTACCATGTACACCAAGAGGGATGGAGCGCTCATCATACGTATGGCTCGGCCGAATAATTGTGATCGGGAAGCCTTGCTCCCGGTATTGTTTAACTAAATACTCTTCACAGGCGATTTTATTTCTGGAGTATGCCCATAAGGGGTTGGATAATGGCGTTCCTTCCGTGATCCGATAATCGGATAAAGGTGTCTGATACGCGGAAGCCGAGCTGATGAAGATGAATTGCTTTGTTTTGCCTTGGAAAAGTCGGTAATCCCGCTCCAACTGGGACGGCTCGAACGCGATAAAATCCGCGACCACATCGAACGATAAGTCCGCGATCAGCTTCGCCACACGCTCCTCGTCGTTAATGTCCGCCTGCAGGATATGCGCACCTTCTGGCAAGTCCGCATTGCGCGTGCCTCGGTTCAACAAATATAGCTCACAACCTGTGGCTAGCAGTTGTTTCGTAATCGCCGAGCTGATGGTCCCCGTGCCGCCAATAAATAATGCCTTCATGATTTCGCCTCCGTTATCCCCATATCTATGTATGCATTACGCCTGATTCGTCAGAACTGCGTCTGTCAGCTGCTTATATTTCACATACCAGCCATTCCACATATCCTTACGTGCGGCAATCGTTCTACCCTCTAGTAACGCCTCAATCACATCTAAACACACGTGCCACCCAGCCAAATCTCTTGGCGTGTGTTCCGTTATTTGATGTAAGTACTCACTGAACACGAGATGACATCCATCGTCTGACTCTGCATGAAGCTCGAAACGAACACGATCCTTATCCCATGTAAAAGCCAACACCTGGTCTTGGCTAAACCCCAGAATGTCCATAGGAATAACCGTCCCGTCAGGCATATTGAACTTTATCATGCCGCCTTCACGGAGTTCACCTACCTCTAATTCGGGAAACCACTGCGTGAGCTTGTCATTTTCCGTCAACCATGACCAGACTTCCTTCACATCATGCTGCCAATGACGCTCATAACGTGCCACATATCCACCTTGAGCGGGTTGAAGATCAGCTATCATACGATGCCTCCTCTATTTTGTCCGATTAGCAAGTACATCCAATTGTCCTAGCTTCATCTTACCTGTAGATACGGGTTTAAATCAAGAAATAGCGACGAGTGTGGGGGAGGTTCCTTCGCATACATAGCAAAAAAGCCGAGTTTAGGGCCCCGGCCTTTCTGATCATGCTTTTAAGCTTTTTTCGCGGACCAAAGGGACTCGATTTCTTCCAGAGATCTGCCCTTCGTTTCAGGCACAACGCGCATGGTGAAGACGAACGTCACCAAGGAAAGGATGCCAAAGATCCAGAAGGTTATCGCAGGACCAGCAGAGCTAAGCAGTGGAGGGAACGTCTGCGAGACCACATAATCTGCGATCCACAGCGCCATCGAAGCGATAGCTGTTGCTTTGCCGCGAATACGATTCGGGAAAATTTCGGACATGATCACCCATACAACAGGCCCTAAGGACACCGCAAAGGAAGCTACATAAAGTAGGATAAAGACGAGTACAAGATTACCTGATGTGTGACCCGTGTGGAACGCAATACCAATCACCGCCAAGCAGATCGTCATGGAAGCCGAACCGACCAGCAGCAGCACCTTCCGGCCCACTTTATCGATGAGCCATATCGCAAGGATCGTGAAGAGAAAGTTGATTAATCCGACTAGAATTGTCTGCGTCAGCGCAGCATTCGTCCCTGTACCCGTTTGTTTGAAAATCTCAGGCGCGTAGTACATAACGGCATTGATGCCCGTCACTTGCTGGAGAATGGCCAAGCCCACACCGACGATTAACGCAAGCCGCAGCGCTGGGCTGAACAGTTGGCGAATGGAACCATTTTCTTGTTTAAAAGATTCCTTGATCTCCATCACTTCTTTTTTGGCCAGTTCTTCCCCATGAATGCGCAGCAGGATCGGAAGTGACTCGGCAGCTCTTCCTTGCTTGATCAACCATCTTGGGCTTTCGGGTACGAAGAATAGCAGCGCTAAGAACACTAAGCCAGGGAATGCCCCAAAACCAAACATCCAACGCCAACCCGACGCAATATTCCAAGCCTCATCGGAATGATTCGCAATGCTGGTATTGATGAAATAAACGAGGAAAATCCCTGTTACCGTAGCAAATTGGTTCAATGCGACCAGTCGGCCGCGATATTTTGCAGGTGCGATCTCCGCGTTATACAGCGGGCAAAGCGTTGAGGTGATCCCAATGCCGAGTCCGCCAATGATACGCGCAATAATATACCCCGTGAATGTATCCGGGATCGCAGATCCAATGGAGCCAATAATGAATAGCAGCGCCGCTGCAATGAGCACCTTTTTCCGACCGAAACGATCACTCAGGACACCAGATGCTGCTGCACCCACGATGCACCCAATAATTAAGCTGGAAACTGCCCAGCCTACCTCCACTTCACTAAGCGTAAAGCGTTCTTTCATGAAACCGACCGCTCCTGATATAACAGCCGTATCGAAGCCAAACAAAAGCCCGCCGAGCGCAGCAACGATGGAGACAAGCGTGACGAATTTTATGCTAACTTGTTGATTTGAATTGTCTATTTGTGCACTCATAATGATGGTCCTTTCTGACGTCTACCGCACCTTCATGCGAGTCTTTAATCTTACATTTTGTGTGAAGCGAGACTCATTATAGCATGGGTTTTCTGACAGCTGGGGAACCATTCCCTGCACTAATTTGTGATATACCAGCATATAAATAATCCATCTCAGACTGACTACTCTCCCCGGCCTCGGGCTAGCACAATCTTGTCCGGAAATAGCAAAATAGTCCTTGCCCTAGCATGGACTATTTTTCCTTATAGCCCCGTACGGTACTCCGTCGGGGTGACACCTGTCACCTTTTTGAACACGCGGCTGAAATAATTCGGATCCTTATATCCGACCAAATAGCAAACTTCCTTCAGGCTAAGATGACCCTCGCTAATAAGCTCCTTCGCCCTCTCAATGCGCAGCCGTGTCACATAATCGATGAAAGTTTCGCCAGTTTGCTGTTTGAACACTTTGCTAAAATAATGGGGATTCAAGTGGACAAGCTCCGCAACATCCTCGAGTGAAATGTCCTCCTGAAGCTTCTCATGAATGTAAGTCAGCGCGCGATCTAGCACCGTCCATGTCTGCTGTTCACGCTCCTCACGGATTCGCCGAATGGCTAACTCCACGTAGGTGCGCTCTGATGCATTGTCGGCGGTACGCGGTTCGACCAAGCCTCGCTGCCCTTCCGCAGGGAGCCCTTTCAGTTCCTCGAAGGACCGCAAGTTGCCCCACTTTTTATCATACGTCGCTGCAAATACGGCTTCAAAGTAGGACGTCCGGATTCCCTCCAACTCATACCGAATCGAACCGATGCCGATATTCACGTCAATGCCGCGTGCCTGACGCAGATGCTCCGCGAGCTTCGCGCCTAAGGATGCAGCTTCTTCCCGCAGAACCTCAGCAGTCAACGGAGCACGGTCCACGAGAAAGATGGCCATATGCCAATGCACCATCGAGCTGACTACACATCCGACGCGATTCTTGAGATAACCTTTTGTGAAAGTTTTGACGGTTTCGTAGATTTTCTTCTTCGCGGTGCCGACTTCCTTGTCGGATATAGGCCCAAGCTCTGGCAGAGCAAGGACTAGTGCACATCCCTGTTCCGTGGATATCTCCAAAATATCCGCCAAATACCCGGCATCGGTTTCATTCACAGGATCGGACATAATGACTAGCGCCATTTCAGTCTCGGCCAACGGAAGCAGCTGAAAATAGTTATCCCGCATCGCGAGCTCACCCTCCCGCTTCCGCCCTTCTTGCTCAATTTCCGCAACTAAGCGCTGCAGGAGCTCAACAATCTGATCCCGTTTGGCAGGTTTGACTAGATAGTCCTTGACCCCTAAGGAAAGGGCCTCTCTGGCATACTCGAATTGCTCGTAGGCGGTTACTAGCACCATTTTCGTCTGAGGATGTCCCGCTTTGATTTCTCTTAATGCTTCCAACCCCTGAATACCCGGCATTCGGATGTCCATTAGGATGATGTGGGGGCGGTGCTCGTCCGCTTTTTGAATCGCAATGCGGCCATTCTCCGCATGAATGACCTCGAATGTATTCGGCATCATCCGACCCACGATCCATTCGATGCCTTCTCTCTCTAACGCTTCATCATCGGCGATCAGTAAGCGATACATCTCCAACCTCCTTTCCTTCGGCTGGCAGCCGCAAGAGGACCTTCGTCCCTCGGCCTGGATCACTTTGAATGCGGACGAGATCCTTTTGCCCATAAAATAAAGCTAATCGTTTGAACACATTTCGTGTTCCTAGACCTGTGGACTGGCCATTAGCGCGGGAAACCTGAGGTTCCCCGTCCACATCAAGCAGCGCATCGCGGATCTCCGCGCTCATCCCCACCCCATTGTCCGAGATCGCGACTAGCGTTTCACCGCTCCCTTGTGTAATCGTGAGCTGAATGACAGCTCCTTCTTCCATCCCCTCGATGCCGTGTACGAACACGTTTTCGAGTATCGGCTGCAGTGTAAGCATTGGTACGGGAACGTCCAGTCCGCCCTCATCAATCTCCATCACAAACTGAATGCGATTGCGGAACCGAGCTTGCTGAATGGTAAAATATTGTTTGGCATGCTCCACCTCATCCCTAAGCCGCACAGGACGATCTAGCTTTCGCAAATTATAGCGGAGCAGATTCGACATCGTGACCGTCAAATCACTCGTTTGCTCGGCACCCTCCAACAGGGCAAGCTTGGACAGCACATTCAAGGAATTGAAAAGAAAGTGCGGGTTCATTTGATTTTGCAACACCTCGAGCTCCATTTCTTTCAACTGCTTGTCCTTTTCCAATCCTTCCGTTTCCTTCATAATAAGCGCTTTGAGATTATCTTGCATATGTTCAAAAGCTCGCGCTAACACGCCAAATTCATGCTCTGCGGGCAATTGTGGAATAGGCCCCTGTAGATCACCGTTCGACATTCGCTGCGCCACGTGTGCTAGCTGTCTGATTGGGCGCGAGATACCGAGTGAAATGCGATAGGCCAGCACGATACTGATCAAGGTAGTCAGGATGAAAATAACAACCCCCCACTGATTCATCCCCTCCGTTTGGACCAAAACTTGCCGATAGAGCGGCTGATAGTAGCTCAACTCCAAATCAATTAGCTGGTAGCCTTCTTCCTGTATGAATGCCGCCGTCCGCTCTGCTTCTTCATAAAAGGCTATATACGCTAACGTATCTGGGCTGCTGGCTGCTTGAATCACACCGGCTTCTTGTGCCATGAAGGTGTCGACCATATGGGTATAGCTGCGGAACGTGAGGTCGGTCGCCGGAATCGTGATCTGCGAGGCTAATTTCTGCTGCAGGGCCTCCAGCCCCTCCTTCTGACGCAAGAAGGCCAACTTGCTGTCTTCGCTTCGGTCCACGATGTAGCCGTTCATGGCGCGGAGATTGTCCTGCGTTTGCCCGGCAATTTGCTTATATAACAGTACCCGATCAAGCATAACATTATAGCTTTCCTGTACGGATCTGCCACTATGAAAGATGAAATACGCGACCGCGTTATTCAAAATAAACAGCGCAGGCAACACGATAAACAACATGCGACGTATGTTCACGGGGAACTACTCGCAGGCGTTAGCGTCGTCGCATCAAGGATGTAGGTGCCGGTGACATACTGTTGAGGTAATTTGCCACCTAGGAAATGAGAAGCTAGTAACTGTACAGCTACCGAACCGATTTCATGCGGTTGCTGCACAATGGAAGCCTTGATGGCTCCTTCTGTGATCCCCTGCCTTGTCGCTGCGATATCGTCGAAGCCGAACACAAGCATGCCATCTCTATGCGCTGCTTTCACCCCTTCCACGATGCCTGCCGCATCTAAGGCACTAAAGCCCACCATCGTCTGGATGGCGGGATATTGCTTGAGCATCGCTTCCGCCTGTTTCGCTGCCTGAATGCGGGAGATATTCGATGCGCGGATATCTATTATTTCAAATTGAGGCGTACTAGCAATAGCAGCACGGAATCCTTCCAAACGCTGCTGCTGATTCTCCGCCTGCTCACTTCCGATAATGACGCCGATTCGCCCCTTGCCGACTGCGGCTCTCGCTACGAGCTCCCCCATCCGTCTACCCGCTTCTCGATTATCCGTGCCCACATAGGTCAATCTTCGGCTTTCTGGTTCATCCGCATCTAACGTAATCACAGGAATGCCTTGATCGATCGCTTGGCTGATCAACCTATCATACTGCGGCTCTTTGATCCCTTGTATAAGAAGAGCATCCGGCTTAGCTGCTATCGACTTCTCCAGCAGGCTCTTTTGCTCAGCTGGATTGATACGAATTGGACCTAAGTAATCAATCTTCATACCACGGCTTGCAGCGGCTTCGCTCGCGCCCTTCTCCACCGTTCGCCAGAATGGGTTGTCCAGCTCTTGGGCGATGAGCACAATGTGTTTGAACGGCGGCTTCTCGGCCTCGCTATGCGGCTCCATCTGTCCGACAAGCTGGCCAATATGCATCGTGGAGATGAGAAATTGAAGCATCACATAGCAAAAAACAAGAAATAAGCCCAGCAGACCGAGTGTCCAGCCTTTATTTCGCATGGTGGCACCTCCTCATCAGCGCATTCGTCCGCTACCGCTAGGAGGAACGCTTTCTGGTTAGTATGAACCCGGTGGGGCATGCACATGCAGGGTTTGCCACGGGGAGGAACGTTTAGGGACTAACCTGTGAAGACAAGGAGCCTATTTGTGGATTGGGATGCGAAGGTGAAGGTTAGCGCGTGGCCGTGGATTGGGATACGAGAAGAGTAGCTAATTACTGATTAGCTGGAAAACCTCCATCTATTTTCGCCCCTGTAGCCTCGAATGGATGATTAGATGGATTTCATGCAGCTAATTCCTCTATATCCAGCTCAATGGCGTATAAGTGATCGAATTAGCTGTAGGTTTTCCAGTAAATCGCCGAATCGAGCTAAATTCAGCAGAATTAGCTGTATATTTTCCATTAAGTTGCGTTGGGGGGAGCTTTCGAAGAGTCTTCAGTAAGTCCTTAGCGGAATCGACAGCGGACACCAGAGAGTCCCCCCTCCTACTCCCCTCCACATCGAAAGACTTTCGTAAGGTTTAGGAAAGAGTCCTGCATGATGTGTCTAGTAAGATAAGCGTATGAAACTTATTGGAGGTAACGCATATGAACAAGTTGAGCATGCAACCCGTTGTCGAAGTACGTAATCTGACGAAGCGGATTCGACATAAGAACATCGTAGATCAGATCAGTTTTGAGCTTTTTCCTGGTGAGGTATTCGGATTCCTCGGGCCCAATGGCGCTGGCAAAACGACAACCATCCGCATGATAGTCGGCCTCATCGGCATGAGCGACGGCGATGTCGCGATTAACGGCTACAGCATTCGCACCAGCTTCCGGGAGGCGATTCGGCATGTCGGCGCGATTATCGAGAATCCCGAGCTCTACAAGCATCTCACCGGGATGCAAAATCTGAAGCAATTCGCTCGCATGGTCGGCAATCTCCCGCAGAGCCGGATCGACCAGATCGTGCAGCTAGTCGGGCTCACAGCCCGCATTCACGAGAAGGTGAAGACCTACTCGCTCGGCATGCGCCAGCGACTAGGCATCGCCCAAGCCCTGCTCCATAAGCCCGCCGTGCTCATCCTCGATGAGCCGACCAACGGCCTTGATCCCGCAGGCATTCGTGAAATGCGCCAGCTCGTCCGCAAGCTGGCCGCTGAAGAAGGCATCGCGGTCATGGTGTCCTCTCATCTGCTCGCCGAAATGGAGCAAATGTGCGACCGCTTCGGCGTCGTTACCGAAGGGCGTTTACGAACGACCTTCGCACTTGCAGACTTTCAGACGCAGACGAACACACAAACACTCGAAGAGAAATATATCGAGCTCACGGAGGTTGCTAGCTATGCTTAATTTCACCAAACTCGTGCAAAATGAAGGCATTAAGATCTTCACCAAAATCGGAACCTGGATGATGATTGCCTTCATTCCGATACTTGTTATCGCGGTAGCCTTCCTTTGTAAATATGCGAACCAAGAGGAGCTCGCCGTGAACAATGTGTGGGAGTTCTTAGATTTGTGCCTTTCCGCCATTCCAAATCTCATGGATATTGTCACTTTGTTTACGATTATCGTTGCCGCGGGCATCGTAGCGTCCGAATTCTCCGGCGGTACGATCAAACTACTGCTGATCCGTCCCTTCAGCCGTTCCACGATCTTACTTTCCAAGTTCGCGACCGTGCTATTGTTCGGGTTGGGTCTAATGCTATTGCTTTTATTGACCACTTTTCTTACAGGTGGCATCTTTTTCGGATTTGATGGTGCTTCCGAGCTTCATGCTGGTGCTGCGTTCTCCAATGCGGCTTACTCCTGGAAAGCTATTGGCTACAGCGGCATCGAAATGATTGTCATGGTTACTCTTGCCTTTATGTTCTCATCTGTATTTCGTGCAAGTTCCATGGCCATCGGGATATCCTTGTTTTTCTTATTAACCAGCGGGCAATTAGCCTACGTTCTAAAACAATTTGAATGGTCCAAATTTCTGATTTTCGCCAACACGAATTTGCTGAGTTATGTGGACGGCAGGCCGCTTATGGCCAGCATGTCTTTATCTTTTTCATTGATCATGTTGGCCTGCTATCAGCTGTTATTCCTCGCTCTAGCTTGGTATGTATTCGCAAAGCGTGATGTTTCAATTTAAGGTTGCGGCCGTTTCATTATGAGCGGACAAAGCAGTATACTGGAAGCATATGACATAAAGGTGGAAATGACATGCCTAATCACATTTTGCTTGTAGAAGATGACCCGGCAATTGCTGAAATGGTCCTGGGCCATTTAACCAAAGAGAGTCTCACCGTTCGACATGCCCCTGATGGGGAGGCGGCGCTGCGGCTCTTTGCCGAGGAAGCTTTTGATCTGATTTTGCTGGATCTGATGCTGCCTGGGGTCGACGGCATGGAGGTGCTGCGCAGGGTACGAAGCGGAAGTACTGTGCCTGTTCTCATTTTGTCCGCGAAGGATAGTGATGTCGAGAAAGCATTAGGTCTCGGCTTTGGAGCAGATGACTACTTGGCGAAGCCATTCTCCCTTATTGAGTTGTCGGCACGTGTAAAAGCGATTCTTCGGCGAGCTTCCCAATATGCCAGTCCTTCTGCACAGGCTGAGCAAGCCCTCTTGCGCATTCATGAGCTGACGCTTCATCCTGATGAGCATCTCGTGACCAAAAACGACGCGCCCCTTAACCTCACGGCGAAGGAGCTTCTTATTTTAAAACTGTTGATGTCTCATCCCAAACGCGCCTTCTCCAAGGAACAAATCTATCGCTCGGTATGGAATGACGCTTATTATGACGATGTGAATGCGATCCAGGTCCATATTTCCCGCTTACGGGAGAAGATTGAGGACGATCCTGCTCACCCGCGGTACATCAAGACCGTATGGGGGATTGGTTACAAAATGGGGGATTTCTGATATGAATGTTGTGTGGCCCAGCCTGTGTATCCTTCTTGCGCTACTTACTATCGTTCAATGGAAGATCAGATTCGACCAATCCCGTCATCTCCGCTATTTGCATTCGAAGCTAACCGATATTATCAACCGGAGATCCTCTGAGAAGGTTCATCTCCATACCGATTCCACACAGCTTCAACACTTACTCATTGTCATAAACCGACTCCTCGATGCAAATCGCAAAGTGGAAGCCGACTATACGCGTAAGGAAAATGCGATCAAAAAAATGGTCGCCAACATGTCCCATGACTTGAAAACTCCGCTTACGGTGGTCCTTGGGCTGACAGAAACACTCGTGCATGACCACACTGCCAGCGAGGAGGAGCGGAAGCGACTCTCCCTCAAAGTTCACGAAAGAACGCTCGACATCCTCAATCTGACGAATCAGTTTTTCGATCTGGCACGTCTGGAATCAGGCGATCGACCTGTCCCTTTATCCAAAATCGATTTGAGTGAGGCTTGCCGAAACGGCATCCTTTTCTACTACGAATTAATTGAGTCACAAGGTCTTGAAGTCGATGTCGCGATACCTGACGAGCCGATTTATGCGTATGCGAATACGGAGGCACTCGGACGTGTGCTGCAAAATCTACTTTCTAACGCAATTCGATATGGAAACGAAGGCGGTGTGATTGGCATCACGTTGCGACAAGATGAGACTAGCGTCTATATCGATGTGTGGGATCAAGGTAAGGGCATTGACGAGCGAGATCGCCTGAATGTCTTCGAGCGCCTTTACACGCTGGAGGATTCCAGGAACCAGACCTATCAGGGCAGCGGCTTAGGTCTCACGATTACGAAGCGGTTAGTTGAACTCATGGAAGGGAGTATTTCCCTGGACAGTATTCCCCATGTGAAGACCGTATTTACGGTCCGTTTTCCCACAATCCGCTTTTGAAAGGAATCTTATGTGATGAGCTTTATTCTTCAAACGAAGCAATTGACTAAAAGGTACAAAAAGACCGAAGTTGTATCCGGTGTCAACATGCGCGTTCGTCGTGGCGAGATCTATGGTTTTCTCGGCCCGAATGGTGCGGGCAAAACAACGGTCATGCGGATGCTTACGAATCTAATCGAGCCAACCAGCGGGGAAATTGAACTATTCGGGGCTCCGCTAACCCCCCATTCATACGAAACGATGAAACGGATGGGCAGTATGATTGAGTATCCGATCTTCTATGACCATCTGACGGCACGCGCTAATCTGAAGCTGCACTGCGAATATATGGGCTACTATGATAAAAATGCGATACGCGAAACACTGGATCTCGTTGGGCTGTCCGACATTGGCAATAAGCCCGTGAAGGATTTCTCACTTGGTATGAAGCAGCGTCTTGGCATTGGCCGGGCCATCTGCACGAAGCCCGAACTGCTCATCCTCGATGAGCCTGTGAATGCCATGGATCCATCGGGGATTCGTGAAATCCGCGATCTATTTCGCATGTTGAGCAAGGAATTTGGCATGACGCTGCTTATTTCTAGCCATATTTTACAGGAAATTGAGCAATTGGCTGATACGATCGGCGTCATCAACCATGGCAAGCTACTCGAAGAGGTATCCATGGAACAAGTTCGTGGAAGACATCACGAGTATACAGAGATTGTCGTGACGGATGTGCCGCGGGCTGTACTTGTCCTGGAAGATAAGCTGGCTATCGTTAATTATAAAATTATGGATAGCAGCACCATACGCATCTATGATCCCCGCCTTGCACCTGTAGAGCTGAATCGCTTACTTGTGCAGCATGAGATTGGCGTCGAGGCGCTGAACAAAAAGACCCGCTCGCTCGAAGACTATTTCCACGGGGTCATCGAAGGAGGGAACCGTGATGCTATGGAAGCTCATTAAGCTGGAACTGAAGAAAACGAAGTGGCGGGGGCTTATACTTAGCGCCGTGATCACCAATCTGGTGGTAGCGCTCTGGGTCATAGGCAGCGACGTACCGAATAATGAAATCAGAAGCTATGACCGGGCTTTCGAGAGCATCATGAACTATGCCGGGATTACCTTCATCATTTTCGCTTCCGTACTGATGTCCCGAATGGTCATTGATGAGTATCGGAATAAGACGATTACCCTTCTTTTCACCTACCCCGTGCCTCGTAATCAGATCTTCTTGGCCAAATTGATCATTATCGGAGTTTGGACCTTCGCTACGGTGCTATTCAACAATGTTTTCGTGTTGCTCTCGCTCCTATTTTTCAATTCACATAACCATTACATTATCGAAACGCTGACCCATGATCGGCTTATGAAAGAAGCGATTCGCATACTGATCTTCGCTTTTGCATGTGGGAGCGTGTCACTGATTCCGCTCTATTTCGGCATGATTCGGAAGACAATGCCTGCCTTAATCGTGAGTTCATTCCTGCTATCTAACGCTACGATGGTCATTGTCAATAACATCTCTGTCGAGAATGGTTATGGAAAATACGTAATGGCAGCCTTACTGTGCTTCGCGCTCGGGGTTCTTATGGCCTACGCAGGCGTGCGGCGGAGTCAGTTGTAGGTTGGATATTTAAACTTCTAGTGCCCGTTTCTGAGCGCTCCTGCGCTTTGATATGGGCTTTTTTTCATTCTAGAGGAACTGAATGGTGTTCATCTATCTGCACAAACTAGGACAAACAACCAAATTTATCAGTTTGACAGCACTTTACTAATGCTCCTATAATAGTTCGTATACGAATTATTCGCATGCGAAATTTAATCGAAGGAATGACTCCATATGGACGATCAGCAACAAAAGCGTACACTCGAAATCATTCAATCCGCTCGTGAGGTCAAAAAGGCCTTTCATCACGTGATGAATAAAGCTTCGCAGCATTTAAATGTTACACCGATTCAGTCCTTTGTCTTGCGAAAGCTAGGAGAGAAACCTGGCATCACCTTATCGGAGCTGGCTGAATGCATTCAATTGGGCAAAAGCACGACAAGTGGTATTATCGATCGCATGGTTAGAGATCAGCTCGTATCGCGTGAACAATCAAGCACTGATCGCCGGTCAGTCACCCTTAAGCTGCTAGACAAGGGCGAGTTGTTGCTTCAACGCATGCGAGAAAGTCAAGTGGAACGCTTAGCCCCGCTCCTGCAAATGTCGGATGAAGAAATCGACAGTTTGCTTCGTATTCATCAAAAAATTGTGCGCATTCTGCACCAACAACTGGAGGAAGATTCTACCTATGAGTAATGCTGTCACGAACACCCTACGAAGGGGCCCGATTGTTGCCTCCCTGCTAATCGCGGCTTTTGTTGCCCTATTAGCTCAAACCTTGCTAAATGTTGCTTTGCCGAGCATGATGAAGGATTTAGATGTCAATGAAAACACCATTCAATGGTTGATCAATGGGTATATGCTCGCGAACGGTGTTCTCGTCCCGATCAGTGCCTTTCTAATTTCTCGCTTTACGACGCGAAAGCTATTCTTAGCGGCATCCGGATTTTTCGCACTAGGCACCATCATTTGTGCTTTCTCCCCAGGCTTTAGCCTTTTATTGACTGGGCGTCTCGTTCAGGCGATTGGTGCTGGTATTCTCATGCCGCTGATGACGATCGTGTTCCTAACGATTTTCCCTGTTGCGGAACGTGGAAAAGCCATGGGTCTTATGGGTCTTGCCATGATCTGTGCACCTGCAATTGGACCGACATTGTCCGGTTGGGTCGTTGAGCATCATTCTTGGCGTGTTCTGTTCTATATTATTTTGCCATTATCCTTATTTGCACTGATTTTCGGCGCTTTTTCCATGAAAAATGTGATCAAAACGTCTACACCCAAATTCGATATCCTTGGCGTTATTTTCTCTACTCTTGGCTTCGGTGGTTTGTTGTACGGATTTAGTGATGCTGGATCCGATGGTTGGGGCAGCGCCACTGTTGTTAGTTGCTTAATTATTGGGGCGGTAGCCTTGCTTCTGTTCATATGGCGTGAGCTTACAATAGAGAAACCGCTTCTCGAACTTCGCGTGTTCAAATACAGCATGTTTTCCTTAACTACTGTTATTAATGTCATCATTACGATGGCGATGTTTTCTGCAATGGTCTTGCTGCCAATCTTCTTGCAAAATATCCGTGGATTCTCACCGTTGGATTCTGGACTTCTGCTTCTGCCTGGTGCCATCCTGATGGGTATCATGTCCCCTGTAACGGGTATTATTTTCGACAAAATCGGAGGACGTTGGCTCGCGGTCATCGGACTGACGATTACAACGATTACAACTTACGAATTCAGTCACCTTACTGTTGATTCTACGTATTCCCATCTCATGCTGATCTACACCCTTCGGATGTTCGGGATGTCCATGCTGATGATGCCCATTCAAACAGCGGGCTTGAATCAACTGCCAAGACGTCTGAACGCGCATGGCTCGGCCATGTCCCAGACACTGCGGAATGTCGCCGGTGCGCTGGGGACAGCACTTCTGGTTACAATTATGACGAACACAGCAACTTCCCACGCGAAAGACCTTGTTGTAGCGGGCAAAATCGATCCAAAAGACGCAGCAGCTATGGCCGACGTTACGCATCATGCCACGGTATATGGGATCAATTTCTCCTTTGAAATTGCAACATGGATGACGCTCGCCGCGCTGGTGCTGGCCTTCTTTATTAGAAAGACTACCCCAGCCGAAGAACCTATTGTAGAAAAAGCTGCTTAAGGCTAAAATAGAACGACAAAAAAGGTCATCTGCGAAAGATGACCTTTTTTGCTATGTCTGATTAGTTAATAAAATTTACATATTGCATTAATCGCTTCAACATAACAACAGCTTGAGCTCGACTTGCGTTTGCAGAAGGCACCAAAGTTGTATCCGTCATTCCGGAAATGATTTTTGCTTCAATAGATTGTGCTACGGCCACTTGAGCCCAACTGCTGATGGAGCTTCTATCATCGAAACTTGCCAAAAATTTGCTAGATGTAGTGGGATCAGCGACTTTTTTTCCTGCTGCGCTAATAGCACTTGCGATCATAACCGCCATTTGTTCACGTGTGATCGTGTCGTTCGGTTTGAAGCTGTTATCTTCAAAGCCACTGACTAGCTTAGCTTTTACTGCTGCACCTACGGAGCCAGCAAACCAATCACTAGATATAACATCTGTAAAAGTTGCTGAAGCTGTATCCGAAGTTAATCCTAATGCTCGAACCAACAAAGCTGTAAATTCCGCTCTGGTAATATTATTATCCGGAGCAAAACTAGTATCCGTAGCACCTTTAACGATTAGCTTATTTGCCATCAACTCGATATCGGCTTTAGCCCAATGCTTGCTTACATCATCAAACGATTTAGTAGAAGAAAGTACAGTATAAATACTGTTTCCATTACGCTTAAAGGTGACTTTAGTAGAGCCGTCTGATTGCTTTTCAAACAAGGCAGGCACGAACGAAAACTGCCCTGTTGTCGGATCGTAAAGGACTACCGTTGCATGTGTTTTATCAATAGGATTCGTCAAAACAATAGTTCTATTAACATAAGTTGAACCAAAGTTGTTCAATTCAACTGTTTTTCCATTTCCTTCTGCTGTAATTGAAAATTCAATTGCACTCCCTTGCTGGGAAGAAGAAATACCTTGAGCATCTGTTTTGATCTTTGCATTGATGTCTTTATTAACTGTAGAGATGTGGATTTGAATGTTAATATTCGCACTTGTTGTGCCTAAACTTTGTGCAAGTGCTGCAAAATCAATAATGCTAAGCGGTAATGAATATTCTCCATCATTGGTTTGTAAAGAAATGATAGCATTAGGTGCGGTTTTTGCTGCAGAATCCAACACCGATGCCGAAATATTAAAAACAACCGCTTCGCCAGATGGGTTATCAAAAGTGATATATACGATTGGAGCATCTCCATGGTTATCTTGGGCTGCTGCTTTCTTTAAAGCATCCATTAATGCTGGACCATCTTGTGTAACATTGTTTGTTACATGTCCGTTTGCATCTTTAGTTGGTTTAACTACATTTTTGCTGGTATCTACTTCTACAGGCACAGCATTTGAACCGATTGGGGTTACGGTGTTGCTTTTTGTAGGTGGAGTTATAAATCCTCCGCCCCCTCCGCCTCCTCCTCCACCACCACCGCTAGGAGGTGAGGCAATCGTTGCAGTGATGATCACATTAGTAATGTTAGTTCCTGCATGGAAGGTAATCGCCATTGAAGCAGTAGCACTTCCACCGTTCACTTTAAAAGTAACAGGGTGATCATTGTTTTCCGAATAGGATCCTTGAACTAATAATTGAGGTACTAGTCCAGATCCACCAAAAGTTCCATTGGAATTGATCGAAATCGTTCCAACAGTCTTACCATCTAAAATAGCCTCGATGGAACCGGAAGCAGGCGCACCAGTTGTGGAAATAACTGAACCGGACACAGACATAGGTAAACTAGGTGGAGCACTCTCATCTGCAAAAACTGACGTGGCTGAGAACAAAAACGTTAAACATATCATGAAGACTGCTGAAAATTTCAAAGTCCTTTTTTTCAAGTTAATTCCGCCTTTCAAATAGGTAACATTATTATCAAATGGCATAGATGGAAATAAAAAAAGGGGTACAGCATAATGTACCCCCCTGTATTAGCTTGGTCTATTGTAATAAACCCATGTGTTAAGATCCCAATCATTAAGATCACTAACATTTCCAGTAGAGATTTGTCCGATTAAGTTTGTTGCTGATTTAGCATATACCCAATAACCTAATGTATTAATGACTTGGCCATTATTATTGCTTTTATTATAAACAAATCCTTGACCGTTAGGGCTAATCAGCATTGGAATTATGTCAAGTGAATTTCCAGTTAAGAAATCTCTCGGAGATCCACCAATTTCCAAAAATGATGGTCCTACTAAATTCCATCCAGTTTTAATTGGTAAGACAGACGGTGGTGTGATATCTGAAGTTGCATTGAAGGTCGCATAAACGTCTTCATTAGTAGAAGCTAGAAGATTAATATACAAAGCTGTTTGTGGCTTTGATAAGTATTGTGCTTGATTCGCCGTTGTTAGTGCTACCCATTGGCTAGTTGTATTGTCATATGCGTAAGCTTTATCCAAATAAGCAATATGATCTCCAAGAATAGCTTGCAATGTGGCTGTTTTCAAGGCAAACGGAACTGATAATGTATTCCATCCTGTATATAGATGACGAGTCATCCATTTTTGTACGATAATTTCATTTGAATTATCGCCATATGAACAAGAATTAAATGGTGATGCTTGAGCTGCAGTATATTTGCCGGCGGGAACTTGGTCAAAGGTTAGAGTACCATTTTCATCAGCAGTACCACCGAAATCCCTATTTATGGAGCTATTGTAAATAGTAATGTTAGCATTTGGTAAAGCTCCCGTAATAACTACACCTGTTCCAGTTGAAGATAAGGAAAGAATTGGTGCATGAGGTTCTACGCTGAAGCTATTGGATCTGTCGTATCCACCGTTAATTTCGACTACTCTGTATCTTGCTACAACTGTTGCAGCAGCTGGGAATGTAACAATTCCATTAGCTGGAGCGATTGTGGATAAATAAACATCGGATGTAACCGTAGTATTATTTGTAGAATCGATTGACACGTGATACAATCTCAATTCTGCATTAGGAATAGCCTTACTTACAGTTACATCGCCTTGAGCATTAGTTACGATATCCATCGAAGGAAGGTAATTTGTAGCTAGGTATTTTGCTGAATTTGAATATGAAGTAAGTGCATTGTCGTCTAATGCAGTGAATTCCTGTTTTATAACATACCATATCCCGTTTGAAACACCCGTAAATACTGCTTCACCATTAATATCTGCTATTTGTGTTGGTTGAAGCAGCACTTCACCTAGTTGATATGCTTTTAATAAAGAAACTACTGCACCAGGTGTCAAATTAGTAACGTGAACTGTCCCAAGCGCTGTGGGATCCCAGCTGAAGGTGGATTCTGGGTGTTTAAGACCTAAAGTAATTTCTTCACTGGGTGCACTTTTAACTACTCCAGCGAATTCAGCGACTGTATAAAGACCAGGTGTCACATTTTTAAACTCAACATCCAGTAATGTTTGTCCTGTAGTTATTTGATTATTGACTACGGGATTTGCATTCACTGCAGAACCTGCTTCAACTCCATTAGCATCATATAGAACAACTTTTGATGTATCTGGGTCTAAGTTATATACGTGAATACTACCTGTATTTGAATCAGCATAATAATTAAAATCAGGTTGATACCCACTCACACGCGTAGATCCTCCACCTGCCGCAGATGCCATAGGCGCTACTGCACCGAAAATGACTAATGCTGCTAAAATTGAAGAGATGATAACTTTTTTTAATTTAAATATCATAGTTCTTTTCCTCCTATAAATCTATTTGTAATTCACTTAACGCTAATCTAACAGTGTGTGTTCAACCCTCATTCCTATCGATTTTTGTCATAACTCTATTTCTACTGGCAATTATAGACTTTACACCCATAAATGAGATGTAACTAAAGTTATAGTTATGAAAATAAATGTCGAAAAACCCATACAAATGTCACATATGGGCGCTTTACTTCTATGTAATTAGACCAATTAAGTCAACAGTCTCAGCTCTTTCAATCTAGCAACGGTTTGTACGCGTCGTTTAATGCCTAGCTTGCCATATAAGCGATTGATGTGTCCTTTGACCGTGCCTTCCGTTAGTCCGAACCGTTTGGCAATTTCCATATTGGACAACCCATCTACGATGGCTAATGCAATATCCAGCTCCCGATTCGTCAGTGGATCGATCAGCGTTTCCGATGAGGTAACAATCCTATCTAAGCCCGGAACTATCTCCGCACGAGCCCGCTCCACGGTTTTAACCAATCTTTCCAGGACAACTGGCTTCACGATGTAGTCGAAGGCATATACATCAAAGGCAGATAAGGCGTATTCCTTGTGGGAGGTAATAAAAACGATTTTGGTTTCTCTCCCACTCATCCGCACACGCTCAGCAAACTCCAAGCCATTTTCCCGAGGCATACTAATATCTACGAATACCATATCCACCTCATGAGTGGTCAAGTAATCGTAAGCTTCTTTCGCCACTGAGAAACAACCCATAACTTCGATGTCTGGCATTTTGGCGAGCATCCGCTTCATAATGAGATGCATGGCCTTCTCGTCGTCAATCAGGATGACTTTCATTTCTCCCACCCTCCCCTATGAACTGCTAGCTTTGGTTAACGCATAAGACCCTGTTGGCACGGTGAAATAAAACGTAGTCCCTTGCAACGGTACACTCTTAAACCAGATCTCCCCACCGTTTAAGTGAACGAACTCCTTGCATAGGGTAAGCCCAAGTCCGACACCTCGTTCTCCCGCGGTTCCCGTTGATGAAGCCGGATAGGCCTCTTTCAACAACGTATTTGCCTGATCAGAGGTCATACCTTCCCCTGTATCGCTCACCGAAACAACTACAGCATCAGCTTGATAAGCGACCTGCAACCGGATCGTGCCACCGATTGCCGTAAACTTAATCGCATTTGATAACAGATTACGGATAATAAGATCAAGCATTTCTTTATCTGCGTACACGAACGTATCCATGGGAATCTCATTGATCATCTCTATCTGCTTACTCGCACTGCGGACCTGCATCATACGCAAGTTTGTCTGTACGGTGTAGGCCAAATCTCGTTCAACGGGATTGAAAATCATCCCTCCCCTCTGACTCCGAAACCAATCTAGCAAGCTTTCTACCAGAGTAAACGTATTCTGAATCTGTTGGCTCATTTCACTTACAATCTCTTCATAATCCCCCTCGACATCGTGCAAATCATCTTCCATAATCTCTACCAAATTAATAAGGACAGCCAACGGATCACGAATATCATGTGCAACGACGTTAAACATTTTGTCCTTAAAGGTATTCAGTTCACTTAACTGCCTCGCGTTATCGCGCAGAATCTCTTCTGAGCGCACCATTTCTGTGACATCGCTTAACAGGAGTATTTTACCGGCAGGCTTTTGTGCATGATCATGAATATAGGACATGTGCACATTATAAAAACGCTGATCTGCGGGACCAGAAATTTGGATTTTGCTTTCCAAAGAGGGACCCTGTAAAACCCTTCCCAGCAATACCGGATATTGAGCAAAAACCTGACCAGCCGGCTGCCCAATCCAATTCGGATCAATGCCTGCAATAACACGCTTAGCTGACTGGTTAAAACTTGTCAGGATGTTATCCAAATCAAACACCATAACCGCATCCTGCATGGAGGCGAACACCTTCTGCAGGGCCAAGGGCGCTAATCGCAGCATATTGAATTGGTAAATTCCCCATAAATAGAAGATCCCTGAGAATAAAAAACCGAATGGGGAAATATCGATTGGCAGGTAGAAGAAACCGCTTAAATAAATCAATGTAAAGCCGAAAGGGCCCCATGAACCAATAATCATAAACGCGATTTGTTTCTTCATTCGGGGTGTTGCTCTACGGAACATTTGGATCAACATGCCCATACCGACTACAAAAAATGAATACGAGTAAGCAACATGCAACTTGTATAGAGGTCCTTTTTCCATGATAGCGAGAGGGAAGCCTTCGGAGTAATCTATTCTCATACTTGAATAAAATAAATGATGCCATTCATTCGTATTATGGGAAATAAATGTGATCATCGGTACAATCATGAGGAGTGCAACAATCCATTTGCTAACAAATTTTTGTCGACCTGTATACTGTAAAACGAGTACGAACCACAGGATGGTGCCAAATGGAATTCCGATATATTCGATGCGCAACCAGAACTGTATTTGCTCTATCGAAGTACTAACAACCTCAAAAGCATAGCCGAAGGTGTAAAATGCGCCTGTTAACACACCTAAACCATAGGTGATGGCAATGGGAAGCTCTCTTCTTTTCCAACAAAGGTAGGCAATGACTAGTGAACAACAGGTTGCAGCAATCAATAGGACGGATAAATACGCATTATAACTCATTGCTCTAGCCCCCATGCAGGTATCATCTTTCATTCCGTATGTACTATGTTATCAAATCTAACGCGTAATTTGTTGAATTTTGACGAAAAATATAAAATATTTATCTAAGCGTTTACAATTTTCATATAATCATTCACCTTCCATAGATAAATGTAATTTTATCTTTAAACTATGTTAGACATTTATCGACAAAGCATTAGGGATCGTTTACAATATTTATGAAACTTACTAAATACTTATGCAATACTGAGGTAATTCGGTAAATAGGGGGGCTTAATCGTGATAACAGCAAATAAACCTGCATTTATACAAGAGTCCAAGCTGTTTTGTGAACACATAGGCATGAATCCTAAAGAGATTCCTTTCCCCCAGAAGGTTCTATCACCCGATGAATTGAGGAATAAAAGGGAAGAGTACGAAGAGATTTTATCAGTCGTAAGTTTCTTTGGAGAAAAAATTCTTCATCATCTTAAAGGAACTCCACTTCTACTATCTGTTTCCAATGATACAGGTTTCATCCTTCATATGATGGGTGATGAAACGATAAAAAAAACCATCAACCAACTAGGAATTAGTTCAGGTGTGCAGTTTACTGAAACTAGCATGGGAACTAATGTTGTTAATATGGCTTTAAAATATAACCAGTCCCCCATCCAACTTATTGGTGATGATCATTATCACGAATACTTGCACGAAAGCGCTTGCTATGCTGTTGCATTCCATTACACAGACGTCAATGATCTTCTCGGAAGCTTAGTCATCATGACGGCTAAAGAGTTCCAGAATCCCATGCTACTAACAATGCTAGCAACTACAGTAGACTCAATTGAAAGAGAGCTCCTATTACGCAAGCAGAATAGAAAACTAAATATTTTGAACCAAATTATTATGGACAATACCCGTAATGGAATTATTCTGACGAATCGGGATGGAGAAATTACTACCTTCAACCAATACGCCGAATTATTTACTGGGAAATCTAAAGAAGACATGTTAGGTACAAAAGTTCAACGACTAGCCTCCATGGGAGAATATATATACGAAGTTATTCAAAATGGAAAAACATTTGAAGACGTTCAAATGACTTTTGAGCAAAGTTCTACAGAAGATCGGTTAGTTTGCCTATTCGATGCTTATCCGCTATATGATGAGAAAAAGCAGTTACTAGGCGCTTTTGGACAGTTTAGAAGTATTACTGAACGGGTACGAGCTGAAGAGCGATATAATTATTTGGCTAATCACGATGATTTAACCAAGCTCCCCAATCGTCGATATTATATGGAGAGAGTTACCCAATTAATTCAACAGACGCAAGCTCCAGACCATCAAGTTGCCATCGTCTGTTTAGATTTAGACCGCTTCAAGATTATTAATGATACGTTAGGCCACTCTAGCGGTGACTTAATCCTCATTATGGTTGCTTCACGGATTCAAGATATCCTGGAGCCTGGTGAGTTTGTAGCTAGAATGGGTGGAGATGAATTTATGTTCGTCTTCTCTCACATAACACGTGAGGAACAAGTTTTAGATCGGGTAAAAGCCATCCTTCATATTTTCAATATGCCCTTCAATTTAAATGGGTACGAATTTCATTTAACAGCAAGTGCGGGTATCTCTATCTATCCGAAAGATGGAGATAACCTTGAGAACTTAATGATTACAGCAGATACGGCCATGTACAGTGCAAAGAATCGCGGCTTAAACATGTATGCCTTGTATTCGCCTGATATGAACATATCGACACGCGAGAAAATGGCTTTGGAAAGTTCACTGCGGAAAGCTATTGAGAATAACGAATTCCGATTGTACTATCAGCCTCAAGTGGATATTAGAAGCGGTGAAATAAAAGGTGTAGAGGCGTTAGTCCGTTGGCAGCATCCTACTAAGGGGTTAATACCACCCAACGATTTTATCCCAATTGCCGAAGAAACTGGCTTGATCACTCAGATCGACAGGTGGGTTTTACGAACCGCATGCATGCAGAACAAGAAATGGCAAGATCAGGGCCTCCCTCCATTTCGAGTCTCTGTAAATTTATCATCACAGGAATTCCTGGATGATGCTCTTGTCGATGTGGTAAAAACCGTGTTGGATGAGACGGGTCTAGAACCTAAATACTTGGACCTTGAAATTACTGAAACGATGACGATGAACGTAAACCATGCTATCCCCATGCTTCGTAACTTGCATTCCCTAGGCATTCAAATAAGCATGGACGATTTCGGGACTGGCTATAGTTCTCTAAATTATTTGAAAAACTTTTCAATCGATCGATTAAAAATAGACCAAAGTTTTGTTAGAGATATTGGCAATGGTTCCAATGGGACTAACATTGTAAGTATTATAATTGCGATAGCACACAGTATGAATCTAGAAGTCGTTGCTGAAGGTGTAGAAGAGAAAGAACAGCTTCGCTTCCTGCAAATTCAAAAATGCGATGAKGTTCAAGGCTACTACTTTAGTCCCCCACTTCCGGGAGAAGAATTCGAAAAATCATTTCTGGATCTTATTTCTAGAATGAAAAAGTTGTACTGATAAACATTTAGGGGGATCAAGACCTTATGCCATCTGTAAGCAGTGTTCTAGTTAAGCACTTGTCAAAATGGGGAGTTACCCATGTGTTCGGAATACCTGGTAAGCCTGTAACACCACTTGTGTTAGAGATGGACAATGTGGGTATCTCGTTTGTGCTGAGCAAGCATGAAGAAGGGGCTGGCCTTGCGGCAGCAGGCTATGCTCTAGCACGGAATACCCTAGGTGTTGCACTTAGCACAGCCGGCCCTGGTGGAATAAACATGCTGACAGCGGCAGGTCAAGCGCTTTATACCAATGTTCCCGTGTTGTTCCTGACGGGCTCTCCGCCAATCCAAGACATCGGAAAAGTGCTTGGTCAAGACAGTACAATGTTCGGCACGGATCTCGTGAAAATGTTCGAATCTGTAACGAAATTCAGTGCACGAGTAGAACGTGGAGAGATGCTTAGAAGTTACTTAGCGCACGCTATGGAGCATGCATTCACTGGTGTCAAAGGCCCGGTTCATCTAAACATCCCTGCCGACGTCTTATTAGAACAAATAGATGACTTTGAATTAACGCTCCCAGATGCTTATCCGACAACCATAGCTTCTAATTTAGATCATGTTGCCACACTTCTAGCCGAGGCCAAACGCCCTTTATTATTCATCGGAGGGGCGCTTCACGCCTTAGACGCGTACAAAGAAATTGAAGCCTTTGCACAGAAGTGGGCCCTTCCAGTAACGACAACACCAGGGGGCAAAGGTGTCTTTCTGTCTAATCACCCTTTACATCTAGGACCATACGGCCTCGGTGGGAATGACCTTTCTGAAGCCTATCTCCGTGAGGGAGTCGATCTATTGATTGTGGTAGGGAGTCAACTAAGTGATCTGGAGATTCCTGGGTTTGCTCCTTCGATCTATCCTAAGCATATTATCCACTTTGATCACGAGCCCCGTTTTATAGGGAAAGCTGTATCCGTGGCTACTACTCCTGTACTCGGAAACATTCGTAGTAATCTACGAGCGTTGCTATCATTCGCCGATATTACAGTTGCACCAAGGCGTATGCCCGATACTTTTGACATAGAAGATAGCCCCGTATCCGTATCAGGTGAGCTGCTGCGTGGTAAACAAGTTATGGAGATACTTCGTGAAGAATTACCTGAGGATACATTGGTTTATGGGGATGCTGGCAGCCATTCTTTTTATGCTATCAAATATTTTGATATTAAGGTGCCTGGTACTTTTTACTTTGAGGAAGTATACGCCACTATGGGGCGTGCCATTGGCTATGCAGTTGGGGCCAAATTCGGGGCTCCGCATCGGACAGTCGCTTGTTTGACAGGCGATGGCTGCATGTTTATGAATGGGACTGAGGTTTCCACATCGGTCAACCACGACGCTCCTGTGCTCTTTCTGATCGCGAACAATCAATGCATCGACATGGTAGATAAAGGGATGGAACGACATTTAGGTCGAGCGGTGGGGACTACTTACAAGGCGCCGCTAGATGGGGCCAAATTTGGTGAGGCTCTTGGTGCACGAGGTTACCGTTGTACAACAGCTGAGGAGCTGAGACACGCCATTCAAGACGCAATTAGAAGCAATCAAACGAGCGTAATTGATATTATCATGGATCCTAAAGAAATTCCTCCAACGATGAAGAGGGGATAGAGAGGTTTTTAATGAAGGCGAATAAAACGAATCAAGAACGTTATGAAGCTGGTATCGATACACTACAGACGATGGTTGGCGACCATGGGGTCAGTATGATTAAACAAATCGGAGAGTTTTTCCCTGACTTCGGCCATACATTAGTAGCTTTTGGTTTTGGTGACCTCTACTCCAGAGATATCCTCGACTTAAAACAACGAGAAATGATTACAATTACATCTCTAATTACACAAGGAGCTACGGAGCAGTTGCCTTTTCATCTCCATGCAGGTCTTAATGTTGGTCTAAAACCCGAGGAAATCCTGGAAATCATCCTGCATTGCGGTGGTTACGCAGGATTCCCTAAGGCATGTGGTGCTCTTGATGTAGCACGTAAGGTTTTTATGGAACGCGGGATAGAACATACTAATAAATAAGTAATCCTAAGAGGCCACATCTCTCTTCGTGAATACCAGCCAAGCTACTAAATTAAAAATGAAAAAGTAAATGCCTAATACGATAATCGAGAATTGAAGTGTCATTCCGGTCTGATACGGGCGACCGCTCAAATACTGGGACAGATCAATATTAGCGAATAACAAGTAT
The DNA here is from genome assembly GCF_052115445.1 of Paenibacillus sp. 2RAB27. Lineage (NCBI taxonomy): Bacteria > Bacillati > Bacillota > Bacilli > Caryophanales > Paenibacillaceae > Paenibacillus > Paenibacillus sp. 2RAB27. Next base: position 152,181 of record NZ_JBFRGR010000015.1, on the reverse strand, counting down.
TTACTCCATTCGTAAGGCTGCAAGAGCTCCATGAAGATCGCTCCCGCAAATAGCGCAAAGATGGAGAAATTCGCCAGCCAAGCTGTCCCCCGCAACGATCACAAGTGAACAAGGTGATCAAGATAATCAACTGTGCCGAACCGTTAATTCCGCTCCACATGGTCCCCTCTTCCGGGTGGATATCATGATCGAGATGGTAGTCGTAACTAGCGATCTGCTTTTCGATGCTTGCCTTGCTCTCAGCACTCCGTTTCGGCTCCTTCAGCGCGTCTGTGAGCTCCTGCTTCTGTTCGATCACGTGATCCCGCCACGCATCGGTCTCTCCCGATTTGTCTATCCCTTCGGAACGTGTCAGATAACGGAGGTAATCACGCAGCTCACGTATCCCTGCAGGGTCTAGGCCATTCGTCCGGCTCGTCCAGAATGAGCAGTGACAGCCTATGCAGCAGTGCCTGAGCGACACCCAGTCGCTGGCGCATGCCCCAGCGAGTAATTCTTCACCTTGTCATGAATTCGTGTCTCCAACTGCACCAGCTTGATCACTTCGTCATTTCGTTCCTTCGTAACCCCAGGTATCATGCGTGCCTCTCCACTTCTTCTCCCTTCACTTCTTCTCTTCCCTCTCTCAAAAATGCAAAAGTACAACCTTTTCTACTAATTTATGGTGGAAATTAGTAAATGCGTGCAAATAGGCAACCTTTTTAACGTATTTCAGGATAATCTCCTGAAATCACTCCAAATTGATGCCTATTCGCATCAATTTCTTATAACAGAGGATAAACCCAATCGAAAGGTGCTTTTTTGCATTTTTGACGGGGGAGGGGGCTTGGGGGCTTGGGGGCTTGGGGGCTTGGGGACTTGAAAGTCATCAGAAAATCAACAACCTTGCTCCATCGGGCACTACATTTATCGCCTCCACTCCCTTGCTACTCATTGCTCCACATACTACTTCACATTACTCCACTTCACATTACTCCAAACTCCCCTACTACTTCACATTACGCCACTTTTCCCACATTCTTCTCTTTATCCTCGCTACTTCTAACTACTCATATTGGGGAGTCGGCGGAGAKGGTGCCTCAAGAAGAGCCCAAACATGCAAAATGAACGCTGCTTAATCCTCTTAGAATGAGTTCGTTTATAGGAAAATATAGCTACCTCCTGTGAAACAATTAAACTGACAAAAAGCTGTCCTCACATAGATGATCTACGTGAGGATAGCCTCATAAACATGCCTATTCGTTCGAATTTACTGTGCCGCTCGTTGTGGACGCTGTCCCCCACCTTGGGGAGGCATGCCACCGCCACCTCCGCCTTGTCTGCCGCCACCAGGGCCACCCATCATCCCGCTTCTAGCTTCGGTTACGCCCGTTTCGGACAACCAAGTGATCATTGTCGCTGTTTTGAAGTCGACAACTTTCGTCCCACCCTGGTACGTGCCACCTTCAAACAGGCCTTTCGTAGCGGTGCCCGTTGAAGATCCGCCCGAGCTAAGCGTGTACGAATTATCTTGCTTCAAGTTTGGTGAGCTGACGAACACCGACTGATAGTTCTTCGCTGGCGCAAAAGTGATAATGGTGTTACCTGCGCTATCTTCGAGATGAACCAGCACACCCGCTTGCTGGGTCTTGGTGTACGTCATCAGGACGCCGGCTTGCGTTGACTTGTCGGACGTAGCTTGCACCATGCCCGAGCTTCCCGCAGCAACAAGGAAGCCGCCGGTCATGACGAACGTGCCGTCATAGTCGAGGGAGCCGTTGTTGTTCTCGATCGGCCCGTTGACCACGACCGTACCGCCGCTCATCGTGATGGAGCCGTTCGAGTCCAACCCGTCGCCTTTCGAGTCGACGGATAAGAAGCCGCCGGTAATCGTCAGCATGTTGCTCGAATTCGCGCCGGACGCGCCTGGTGCGCCTCCTGGGGCCCTGCCAGCTCCGCTAGTCGCCGCTCCCGGAGCGCCACCGCCACCCTCGGCGGACTCAGCGTTGCCGCTCGAGATGTTCACACCGTCGTCCGTAGATACGACATTGGTTTTACCACCCGAGATCAGAACCGCGGGCGCCTCGATCCCTTCATTGCTTTGCGTGATATCGATCGTACCACCTGCGATAGCAAGAGATACTTCGGCGTGAATGCCATCGTCGCCAGCATTAATGTGAAGATCTCCACCACTCACATCAAGGCCACCGCTGCTGTGCAGCGCATCCTCGCCGGATTTGATCGTGAATGTTCCACCAGCAAGGCTGATGTAACCCTCCGATCCCTCTTTATCGTTCGTTGTTTTGATGCCATGTCCACCCGCATCGATGGTCAATGTACCGGCTTGGACAGCGACCAAGTCGCGACCCATCACGCCATCATCAGCAGCTTTAACATCCAGTGTGCCTGCTGTGATTTTCAGCTTATCCTTGCTGGTAATCCCGTTGTTGTAGTTCCCTTTCACGACAAGTTTCCCTGTGCCATTAATCGTCAGATCGTCTTTGCTGAAGATCGCCGAATTAGGCTCGTCGGTTGTTGCATCCGGATACACATACTTCGTTCCATCTGTAACGAAGTTCTCGGTTCCTTCTTGTAAGGAGATGATTGCCTTGCCCGCTTCTTCGACGAAGATCGCAGAAGACGTGCTGTTTGAAATCTCCACTCCGTTCAGAACTAAACGAACGACGCCCTTATCCTTCACATTGACCGTTATTTGACCATCTGTCAATTTACCGCTCACGACATACGTGCCAGCCTTCGTAATCGCAATCTTACTGCCCTTCGCCGCTGCGCCCTCACCCTCGATTGTTGCACTCGTACCCGTTAACGAGATCTTCGTCGGGTTCGCAGAAGTCCAATCTGTGTAGGCATCATCCGCCGCATACTCCACCTTCTGGATGACATCCGTGGTCACTGCTTTTCCACTTGCAGCAACCGCAGTCGTTCCCGTCGTTGTTGCAGTTGATGCAGCCTCCGGTGTCGTCGAAGCGATGTCAGTCGTTTCATTGCATGCTGCTAACACAACAACGCATAATAATAGGACACCTGCGCCTTTCATTTTCAACGGTTTTTTCATAGAAATCTTCCTCTCTGTTTGTAAAATGATTTAAAATTCAGCCGCTGTAGGGCTCATCGTCAATGTGATATCTAAATTTCCATTTCTGCATCTAATGGCGTCTAGGAATTCTTTCTGACTCGTCAAATGATCAATCGTCACTACGTAAACTAGCTCATATAAGCTGCCTAACTCGGTTGTGCGTACCTTTTTCAACTCATAGGCAATGTCGAACATCTTGAACACTTCATCAAACGCTTCTTCATATCCCAGACTCTCGGGAATCGTCACTTTCAATAACTTCTGAGCTGCCTTCTTAGCGCCAAAATTGGTAACTTTCAAGACGAACATCAAGACACAAAGTACAAGTGTGAAAAGTACCGCATAACCAAACGAACCAACCCCACAGGCAAGACCTGCCGCCATGGTGAACAAGACGAAAGCAATATCCTTCGGATCTCCAGGAGCGCTTCGGAATCGAATGATGGAGAATGCCCCTGCAAGACTGAACGCTCTAGCGATGTTGCTCCCGATTAATAGAATAATAATGGCTACGATGACGGGCAGAACAATCATGGTTAACGTGAAGCTTTGTGTATAGTTGGTTTGTGTTTTCATGTACGTTAAGCTAATCATGGCGCCCAGAACGATCGCTGTAATTATGGTTAATAAAGCATTCATGAGCGTTAATTCTGTACCTGCTGTGACTTGTGCAAAAATCGAATCGATCATAATTGAATCCTCTCCCCCGTTAGTTGTTCATGTCGCTTTTTCTTATATTCGTTGCCGTACTTCGAGAAGCTTGTTCGAAACATGTCATGTTCCGATAGCATCTTCGACAACCAGAGGGGAATCGTTTTCTCCGCCTTCACTTCCATAAGCCATTGCCCGCGGCCCATTAACTGCTCCCCATGATCACCACTTTCGAGCTTAAGATCATACCGTCTAGAACGGATATTCGTGTCAAAGGTGATCCGCAAATCTCGGTTATTTTTGCAAAACATCGCAATCCGGTCATACGCCAGATATACCTTCGGCTCCAGATCATATCGGCCTAAGAAATATTTAATCTCTTGGATCACTTGCTTGTTCATATATGGCTGCAGTTCAGGCTCCACCTTGGTTCGTACAAAGTCATACGACTCATTCAGCTTCAGCGCTGTTCTTCTTTTATTCACCAGGCCGAACACCTTCTTCTTCAGCTCTAGATACACCTTCGCATCTGCGTTTGGCACCCCGTAAGCTCTTATTCGCAGCTTCTCTCGGTATTTCGGCTTCGCCAATGAGTTTCGAATTAATGAATCATGCTCGGTATCGAAGTAGATGTTACTGATCGAATAGAATTGTTCATTCTTGTTGTAGGCGTCCATTTCCATATATTCGAGCAGTCGATTATAGATCGTGTAAAAGGCTTTCGTATCCATCAGATACTTATTTTCATACCGATTAAATACTTCAATCGCCATTGTGATGCGCCTCCTTCTTGTTCATATTGCTGCGTGTTGTTCGCTGCTTCATGACTGTATCTTAGCCCCCGAACCTTTAGTGAAACTTAAATGCGAAGAGAAATATGTTTTTTTCGTAAATCCGCACATGGAGTGCTACTATTAAGGTTGATTAAAGGTTCACAGGCCTATAATGAAGCCATGCCAGTGGAAAGCACCTTGAGGCACTAAGGGGGAAACGACCCATGAGAATTCTAATCGTGGAAGATGAAGTACATTTAGCTGAAGCTTTAACTCAAATTTTGAAAAAACACCATTACTCCGTTGACGCTGTTCACGATGGACAGTCCGGGCTGGATAATGCTTTAAGCGGTATATATGATCTTCTATTGCTCGATATTATGCTGCCTGAGATGGACGGGATCACGATCCTTAAGACACTGCGTGCCAAAGGGATTTCAACACCTGTCATTCTACTTACGGCCAAGGGAGAAATTTCGGATAAAATAGCGGGATTGGATTACGGCGCCGATGATTATGTGGCCAAACCGTTCTCAACGGAGGAGCTGTTAGCTCGGATACGCGCGGCGTTAAGACGCAAAGGCGAGGTCGTGCCGGAGGATGCTTTGAAGTTCGGAGACATCGAATTGCATACCGGAAACCTCAAGCTGACTTGCAAGGGGAAGGAATTGAAGCTGATTTTAAAAGAAAGCGAGCTCCTGGAGCTGTTAATGACGAGAAAGCAGGCCGTAACATCGAAGGAACAGATCATCGAGAAGCTATGGGGCTTCGATTCGGAGGTGGAGCATAACAACGTGGAAGTTTATATCTCTTTTTTACGCAAAAAACTAACTTTCCTGCACGCGGCTGTCCGTATCTCGACCCTTAGAGGCGTTGGATACGTGCTGGAGGAGGTGAGTTCCTGATGTTTAACAAGCTTCGCAATCGATTTCTTATCGTGAATCTCGTCATCATATCCTGCATCATGCTCATATCTTTCGCTACGATTTATTTCATCACCTATCAGAACGTGCGAGCCGACATCGATATGGAGCTGCATGGTGTAGCCAATTTCAATCTCAAGCCTGACGGAAAAAAGGGAAATATGAAGCCTGGACCTGATGGCGGGCATCACCCGCAAGAACCTCAGGGGTACAATGATTCACCACCCGAGCGATCGGTTTCCTTCATGCTGCAAGCCGATGCCCAGTGGAACCTTACAGCGACGAACTCCCGTTTTGACATGGATACGGCGTTCTATGAAACGGCCATTAAGGAAGCCTCCTTGGGCAAATCGGATATCGGCCAGTTCTCGCTAGATGGCAATCAATGGGCGTATATGGTGCAAAAGAATGACACCGGGTATAGTGTCATTTATCTCGACGTTACGGCTCAGAAGACCATTCTGACGAATCTCGTCTATACCTTCACACTCGTCGGATTGGTGATGCTGATTGTCATCTTCTTTACGAGCCGCTATTTTGCGAATCGTTCCATAGCGCCAGTTCGTGAAGCCTTCCAGAAACAGAAACAATTCATCGCGGATGCTTCTCACGAGTTGAAAACGCCGTTAGCCGTCATCAATACCAATGCGGATGTGCTTTTGGGCAACAGTGATGAAACGATTGAGAGTCAGTCAAAGTGGCTGCATCGCATCAAATCTGAGACGGAACGCATGAAGACGCTCACCAACGATCTCCTCTATCTCACGGAAATGGATGATACCAGAGCGGGAATCTTGTACAGCGAATTCAACGTAAGTGAATCTGTGGAAAGTGTCCTTCTCACGATGGAAGCCGTCGTATTCGAGAAGGATATTACGCTGGACTACGAGATTCAGCCCGACTTAACCTTGCACGGCAACAGCGAGCAAATCAAACAAGTCGTCATGATTCTTATGGACAATGCGATCAAATATACGCCGCCGAAGGGCGCCATTTCGCTCACCTTCAAGAAGCATCATAACGATACGCTTCTCACCGTGACCAATACGGGCGAAGGCATCTCGCCTGAGCATGTGGAGCGGATCTTCGACCGCTTCTACCGTGCGGATCCCTCACGTTCACGCAAGCACGGCGGCTATGGACTTGGATTAGCCATAGCCAAGTCGATTGTTGAGCAACATAAAGGCAAAATTCATGCCAAAAGCGAGCTGCAGGAGACAACGTCGTTCTATGTGCAGCTCCCTTGATAGATTATTATTTGGGAGCTAAGCGGCTTATCAAGCGTTTAGCTCTTTTTCGTTTACTAGCACACTCTGTGAGAGTAGTTCGGCAATTCCGGGTGCGCTATTCCTGCCTCCACCTGCCGCAGCCCTAGCGCGCGGAGCTGTAAGACCCAAAAAAGGCCTTACCCTGCGGTTATTTAGCCCTAAGCACTACAATAGCGCCGTTTTTGGGCGCTATCCCTCCCTCAACCCCGCCGCAGCCCTAGCGCGCGGAGCTGTAAGACCCAAAAAGGGCCTTATCCTGCGGCTATTTAGCCCTGAGCACTACAATAGCGCCCTTTTTGGGCGCTATCCCTCCCTCAACCCCGCCGCAAGCCCTAGCGGGCTTACCCTTTTCGGAGAGCCACATTTCATTCACGTATTTACATGTTGTAATCCTTGTGTAGAATGGATACACAAGGAACATGCTCATTAGTCGTGAATGAGGTAAGCAAAATGCGACCGGAAAGGAAGGAACTTTTCCTATGAATATTTTAATTATCGAAGATGATTCCAGCATTCAAATGCTGCTCAAATTAAGCCTTGAAGTAGAGGGGTTTCATCCTGTTGTTGCTGGCACTGTCGCTTCTAGTCTTGAGGTACTCGCCTCGGAGCCTATCGATTTCATCTTGCTGGATCTGATGCTGCCTGATCAGTCAGGCTTTGAGCTCCTAAAGACACTCCAGCAAATCCATAAAGAAATACCCGTCATTGTACTCACGGCCAAAAATGAAATGAATGATAAAATACTAGGCTTCCAGCTCGGAGCCGACGATTATTTAACCAAACCATTTGAGACACGCGAACTTATTATGCGGATTCGCGCTGTCATGCGCCGTGTAACATCGGATACTGCCGCACAAGCTGCTGACGTTCTTCATGTTGGCATGATCGAAATTGATAGAAATGAGCGATCCTTAAAGCTGGCTGGCAAACCGATTAAAACGACAAGCAAAGAGTTCGATTTCCTCTGGCTCCTGTGCAAAAATCCTAAGAAAGTTTTTACCCGAGAGCACATTCTGGACCAAGTATGGGGATTTGAATATTTCGGACAGACGCGGTCTGTCGATATGATGGTCAATCGTCTGCGGGAAAAAATCAAACCCTATGATCACGTGCTCGCCACAGTTCATGGTACGGGCTATAAACTGGAGGTTTAAGCCATGAAGCTTCGCAATAAACTGTTCATCCAGCACTCTATAACGATCATCATGTTCCTTGCCTCGATGTATGTTGTTGTGAATTATACACTGAGTAAAAGCATGATCGAGCGGGATACCCAAACCTTGGCCCAGTATTATGGTCTGCACCGCATTGAAGCTTTAAAAATCGTTAATGATAAGAAAATTAGTATTGAACAGCTCTTTTCTGGGACTTATGCTCCGCTGATTGCCTCCCACCTTGCAGCTAACAGCAACTTCCAAGTTCAGCTATTTGATCCGGAGGGTACCATTATCGGGGATAGCGGCAACAAAGAAGACTTGATGAAACGAAGCGATATTGACGCTGCACTAGCTGGACAATCCGCAACTGTCATCACTGAAGGTGAGAACAACAAAATTCTCATTTATGCCTCTCCATTCACCTATGAGGGCAAAATTGTAGGCGGATTCCGCTACCTGTTAGATCTGAATAAGCACGAGGAAACGCTATCTGAGATGCGATCTTGGTTTATTGGTGTTGCGCTCGGCTGCTTACTCATCGCATTGCTTGCAAGCTACTCCTTCTCCTTCTTTATCATGAGACCCCTGCACGCACTCCAACAGGCGCTGAAGCAAGTAACCGTTGGTGATTTCAGCCGAAAGATTGTTGTTACCAGTCAAGACGAAGTGCGGGAACTGGCCGATGACTTCAATCAAATGTCAGAAGCGCTCCAGGAGCATATCGAGCTCCTTCAGTATGAACAGAGCAAACAGAAGAAATTTTATGATAATGTGACGCATGAGCTTAAAACACCGCTAACCTCTATCATTGGCTTTTCCGATCTGATTGACAAAATGGAGCGTGTCGAAGATATTCGAACATGCAATGTCTACATCCGCAAGGAAAGCACGCGTCTGTTACAAATGGTTGAAGAGCTGCTGCAAACATCGCTCAAAGGCGATGAAGCTTGGCGTGTACAGCTTGAGCGCGCAGATTTGGCGGCAATCCTAACGGATAGTCTGCGAATTCTTGAACCTACGCTGCATAAATCATCCATTACGACAACCCTGCAGGTCGAACCGTGCGAGGTCTACGTTGACCCCAAGCGCACGCAGCAGGTCCTGTTCAATGTCATTGAAAATGCGATCAAGCATAGTGAATGCACACATCTCAATATCCGACTAGAGCAACTTGAATATCATTGCCACGTCCGAATCTCGGATAATGGTAAAGGCTTAAGTGAGCAAGATACAGCAGCACTGTTCCTCGCTTCTTCTGAGCACAATCAGAAGCGTCCCATTTCGACGCATTCCCATGGGCTTGGTTTACTGCTCTGTAAGCAATTAATGGAACTGCAAGGCGGTAGCATTACCGTACATAGCCGTGAGAAAATGGGTACTGAAGTCATTTTGATGTTTCAAACCGAACCAACCCTCACGCAAGGCTTGTTACAAAATTGATACATATCGATGATTTTTCTGAGATAAAAGGAGAGTAATCTACATGCAAGAGGAGAAGAAAGGGCTTTCATGGTTGCGTCTCATCTTAGTACAAATCGTTATTGGTTGTACGTTGATCGGCATTTTTGCCTATGTGTTTCGTATCGGCGTCGATGAAGTGCGGATCGTCCCTAAAGAAGCAAATAGCCGTGATATGTTCGACGGTGTCCCCATGCGCATGAATGTGACGTATCCTGGGGTGGGCACGATTTCCATTGATGATCCTAAGGAGCTAATCGCGTGGAAAGCATCGTTTACCCGCATATTAAACGGGGGAAAGCCGCAAACGCGTGCAAACGCTTCACGGTTGCTGTTAACGGGCTCCATTGCCTATCTGGATCAGGAGGATATCCCTTTCCAAATCGGTACCAGCGGCTTTCGCTTCGGGACAGACTCGGTCAATTCACTGGAAATTAGCGCTGAAATCCGGAAACTGCAGAATATGCTCATCGACAAGACGCTCACTGCGGATACAGTAAGTGGGGTTATTGCAAACAGAAGCCATCACGTATTCCGTTTGCAAGATGGCCTGCTCACAGCACTTTCCGAGGCGGATCGGTCTGCGCTAACGTTGCAAATGCGATCTGCAGTCAGGCTGATCGATTTCAGTCATTTCGACTTCATGGCTGAACAGCCTAGTAGCCACTATGTCGTGCAATTGACCGACGAAGCGGGGAACGGAAAGCATTGGCTGCATCTTGACCGGTATGATAACGCTTACTTCATCGTTTTCGATTTGTTAGATGAAACCAACCATAAAGCTTATTTCAAGTTAAGTGATGCCTCCTAACATATCGAGGGGATGGTTGATGAAATGGCTAGAAAGAAAAGCAATAGTTCTATTATGATCGTGTCGGTCATTGTTGTCGTACTGGTAGCAGGATTCTTTCTGTACAAATCAGGTGTTTTTGGCGGGACATCGAAAGGTAAAATTACGGTGTACTCTATCTTCCAAGAAGAAGAGGCCCGCAAGATCTTAGATAAATTCAAAGCAGAAACGGGGATCGACTACGACGTCCTTCGTCTGCCAAGCGGTGAGGCCGTGACCCGTGTACAAAATGAGATGGGCAAGCCTCAGGCCGACTTCCTGATGGGCGGTCCCGCTGATTCGCATGAGGTACTGAAAAAAGCCGGTGCGCTTGAAGCCTACACTTCGCCGAATGCCAAAGATATTCCTGACAATATGAAGGACAAAGAAGGCTTCTGGACTGGATTCTATCTTAATCCTATCGCTATTGGTATCAACGAACAGCGTTGGAAAGAGAAGTATGCTGCAGCTCCTTACCCGCAGACCTTCCAAGAGCTGCTAGACCCTAAATTTAAAGGCGAGATCGGAATGTCCGACCCTGCTACTTCGGGTACAGCCTACACAGCGGTAGCTTCCCTTGCGCAAGTATGGGGGAAAGATGAGATGCTGAAGTATGTTGCCAAACTTCTGCCTAATCTTAAGGAAAGACCGAAATCCGGCATTGAGCCGATTCAGAAGGCAGCCAAAGGCGAGTACACGATCGGTATTACTTTCCTTGGTGACCAGTTAAAGATGAAAAATCAAGGCAACCCGATTGTCAGTATCGTCCCTGAAGCCGCAGGCTATGAGGTTGGTGGACTGGCAATCGTCAAAGGCGGCGCTAACACGGCGGGTGCTAAGAAACTAATGGATTACATGTTAACCAATGAACCTGGACTTCTTTACACTGAGTCTGCTTTTGCAAGTTCCGTGAAACCGACTGTACCGATTCCTAAAGGCGGCATTGATATTAAAGCAACGAAATATAACACAACCTACAGCTTGTGGAAAGCTGCTGAACAGCGTAAAGAGCTGCAAGATGCACTAAAAGATCTTAAATGAGAAAACTTCTATCGAGGCCATTCACAGATGAGCGACCGCGTTAAGAGGTAAGTTTTATCGCCAATAAGAATGCCGTTTTCGGAAGCCGAAAACTTAAACTTTCTTATGTGGAAAAAGCCTATGTACAGGGCATTGAAGCAATACTTCTTATGCTGATCAATGCCCTCCTACACAATGAATTTGGAAGGTGGTCGTGAACCCCTTATGATCATAGAAAAAAAGGGTATGGGTTCCTCGATTGGCAGACTGATGAAAGATCCATCATCGCTGATCCTTGTCCTCATCAGTTTCGCTGTTCTCTGTCTCTTCGTCATTTATCCGCTTATTTATGTGATAGCGCTGCCAGGAGCAACGGATTGGACAACTTTTTTCAGCAAAAGTCGGTATGCCAAGGCTCTGCTCAATACCGTTGTTAGCTCCTCCTTATCCGCTCTAACCGCAACCATCTGCGGCTTTATTTATGCGTACTCCATTCATTACAGCAACATCGTGGGGAAAAAGTTTTTCCGCTTTATCGCCTTCCTCCCGATTCTCGCGCCTTCTGTTATGACTGGCCTGGCCTTCCTGCTTTTATTCGGCAGAGGAGGTATGGTCTCACAAACCATGAAAGCATGGTTTAACGTCGAACTGGACTTATACGGACTGCCGGGCCTCTGGATCGTACAAACGATTTCGTATTTTCCACTTGCCTACATGACCATAACAGGCGTCCTTCGCTCCATTTCGCCAAATCTAGAAATTGCTGCACAGAATCTAGGTGCACGCGGCTTCAAGCTTTTCCGCACCATTACGTTTAAATTAGCACTTCCCGGCGTCATTAACGCCTTTCTGCTCGTCGCAATCAACTGTTTTGCGGACTTTGGGAATCCGAAGCTGATTGGGGGCAATTACTCTCTCTTAGCTGTTGAAATCTACGGAGAAATCATTAATAACGAGCCTGGTCTCGCATCCGTCATGGGTGTTATTCTCGTCATTCCTGCCCTGTTGGTATTCATGATTCAAGCCAAGCTGCTGTCCAAAGGTTCCTACTCTACCATCACTGGAAAGCCTGTTTCAGGACTCAACCGGGTGAAGACTTCCCGTAAGACAGATATCTTCCTTTTCATATTCAACAGTATTATGGCGCTCTTTATCTTGTCCATGTTCGCGATCACCATCCTGTTCGCCTTTACCAAAAACTTCGGACGTGACAACACCTTTACGCTGGATCATATGTTCAAAATCGTGTTTAATCCCTCCAGCCCAGCTGTCATGAACAGCTTAGTCTTATCGCTCATCAGTTCTATTCTGGCTGTTGGCTTCGCCCTTGTGTTGGCCTATGTTGTTGTACGCAAGCCATTCCCCGGCAAAAAATTGTTGGATTTCACAGCCGTATTGCCGATTGCTTTGCCTGGAACATTCGTTGGTCTTGCCTTGATCGTCGCTTTCAGTAATGGACCTATCATGCTGCAAGGATCAGCTATTCTCATTATCGTCGCCATGCTGCTTAAGCAGATGCCAGTCGGCTATCGTGGTCTCACCGCTTCCTTTAAGCAGGTAGATAAATCGATTGAGGAAGCTGCAACGAATCTTGGGGCGGACAGCCGCCGCACATTAACAACCATCGTATTTCCTATGCTGCAAAAGACCATCGTTGCGAACTTMGTCTATGCATTTATGAAAAATATGAACACCCTAAGCACAATTGTCTTTCTTATTACGCCCAAATGGGTCGTCGCCGCTGTATCCATCTTCAATTATGCAGAGACCGGCACTTACTACTGGGCAGCAGCTGTTGCCGTCGGTTTGATGGGAACAACGCTCGCTACGCTTGGTGTGATGAAGCTCATTTTCCGCTCGAAGGTCAAAATATTCGATTTCTAACTATACGTAACACTGACGTCCTAAGGAGTGAGAATCATGAGTTCACACATATTGTTAGATTTAAAAAATGTGGGTAAAGTGTTTGGCAGCAACCACGTTCTTAAACAGATCGATCTGCAGATTGAACGCGGAAAGTTTATTACTTTTCTCGGTCCAAGTGGATGTGGGAAAACAACTCTGCTGCGCTCGATTGCCGGCTTTTATACCATTGATGAGGGTGAAATTCGGATCGACGGTCAGCTCGTCAATGATCTGCCCCCTTATAAACGCGGAACACCGATGGTATTTCAGGAATACGCCCTGTTCCCGCACATGACGGTATTCGATAATGTGGCTTACGGGCTGGATATTCAAAAGCGCCCTGAGGCGGAAATACAGGATCGCGTTAGGTCTGCGATGGCTAAAGTGAAACTGACCGGACTTGAGGAGCGGTATCCGCATGAGATGTCCGGGGGGCAACAGCAGCGGGTAGCTATGGCGCGGGCACTCGTCATGAACTCGCCGATCATCCTGCTTGACGAGCCGCTAAGTAACTTGGACGCGAAGCTGCGTGAAGAAGTACGTGTGGAGCTGCGCAGCATCCAGCAAGAGCTTGGTTTAACCGTCATTTACGTCACTCATGACCAACTGGAAGCCTTATCGATGTCCGATCACATCGTTGTCTTCAACAAAGGCGCGATTGATCAGTACGGCACACCACATGATATTTATTACAAGCCTCGCACGCCTTACGTCGCCGACTTTATCGGGACAACGAATTTCGTTGATGCCGTTGTACGTGAATCTGCCAATGGCAAAGCTACTGTGGAATATGGTACGAGCAAGCGTACGGCAAGCGTGACGATTGATGAAGCTGTGACGGCAGGTGAGAAAGTGCTGCTCAGTATTCGACCTGAGTCCATGCGTATTAATGCAACGAATGCCGGCGAATTTATAGTGAGCGGCTTCGTGAAATCTTCCATGTTCCTCGGCGAGAAGGAACGATACTTCATCATAGATGATGATATGAAAGAATGGATTGTCGATGCTTATGATATCGGTTTGACAAGATATCAGGGGAATGTCACGATTAGTGCAGCCGATGACAAAATTCATTTAATTAAAATAAGTTAATTCAACATATGAAATAGCAGCGGGTTGAAAAGGGAAACTTCGGTTTCCTTTTTCGGCTGTTCAGAGGAGGTTTCACCATGTGGAAAAAAGGTTTATTCGTACTCATCGTCGGTATCGGTGTGTATCTTGGATATCTCGTCTTAKGGGAGAAGCAAAGTAACCAGCCTCTTAAGGTATACGTCATCTTTCAGGAGGATGCAGGGAAAATTCTGCTCGAGACGTTCAAGGAACAAACAGATCAACCGTATGATATTATCCGGATGTCCAGTGGTGAAGCGAGCTACCACCTGCTAACGCTGGGCAAAACGGGTATTGACGTCGTGCTCGGTGGCCCTGCTGATCTACACGAGCAGCTCAAAAATAAGAGTAAATCGATTCGTTATTCATCTGCCTCCGCTGGCAGCATCCCCTCCAAGTACAAAGATACGGACGGTTATTGGACTGGCATTTACATGGGTGCACTGGCCATTGGCGTCAACCAAACTGTCTGGCAGCAAGATCCTCAGCTGGCGAACCTTCCGCTGCCACAGCGGTACGAGGATCTGCTGCGCCCTGAGCTTAAGGGCAAGATCGAGATTCCTGACCCAGAGACGTCGGGGACAGGCTACACACTGCTCGCATCGGTTGCCCAGCAGCGCGGGGATAGCGCAGCGATTGATCTCATGCAAGCGTTGAAGAAGCAAAGCGCCTCCATGACGTTCGCCGGCAACACGAGCGCACAGCATCTAGCTGAAGGCGAAGTGGCAGCAGCTGTCTCCTTCCTAAGCGACCAGCTGCGTTTCAAAAACTCGGGCTATAACATAAGTTCGCTTATTCCACCACAGGCAGGGTGGGAGATCGGTGCTGTCTCCATCCTAAAGGGAGGCAACAACCCTGCTGCAGCCAAACAGCTTGTTGATTTCATGCTCTCAAAGGAGGTTCAAACCGATTACATGAACACGGCATTTTCTTTCCCTGTAGCGCTAGATATCCCTGTGAATCCGCTACTCACGCCAGTAAAGTTGGAGAATCTCCTTGCTGCGTACCGCTTTGATCTAGCTGCGCAGCAGCATGAAAAGCTGCTGAATCAATGGCGGGAAGCGTTGGATTAGTACCCGTTAAATTTATGTAAAAATTTGTCGTTTCATGTTATCATCTTAACGTAACATTATAAGGAAAAGGTGGACGGATGATGAATTATATGGAGACATTGCACCGCCGCAACAAACTGCTTGTGAATATTATTTGGGGAATGCTTGCCCTCGGCATAGCTGTCGATTTCCTTACGGCTGCAGGTATGGATTCGATCATCGTCCTTCTCGTTGTCGGCACATTGACCAGCGGATTGGCAACCGTTCTTACCTATAAACGTTGGCTAACCACCTACATCATGTACATCATATCCGCCATTATCACACTACTAACGTGGTTACTCATATTGACGGGTCCCATCTTCACAACCTATCTCCTAGTCTACGTGAATCTAGCCATTATGACGTTGTATGGCAGCTCGCGCGCAATTGCATTCTCCAGCTTCTTGGGTGTCGTTCTAACGGCCTACTTCTTCATAAGCCCTTATAAAACCGAGATTTTCGGCGACAACGATATGGTAAATATGTACATGTACCTTGCTTTAATTGCTGTGCCCTTATTCGTATCTACGAAATTCAGCGAGAAATTACAAAAAGATATCTTTTCTGAGCGGGAACAGGCCGTTCTGGAGAAAAACAAATCCGTCGATTTGGTTAATCTCGTCTCCTCTTCTCTAGTCTCACTTACACAGTTCAGCTCAAATCTGAGGCAGAATGCGACAGCAACGGGCTCTATTTCTAGAGAAGTAACCTTAGCCTTCGGGGAAATTACCGCAAGCACGGAAACGCAAACGTCCAGCATTAATGATATTACCGAGTCCATTCGACATATCGAGCAATCCGTCACCTCCTTTGCTGGCCGCTCAACGGAAATGAGAGATCTCTCCGTAAGCTCTGCCCAACTGACCCAGGTGGGGAGTGAAGAAGCAGAGTCCTTAGAGATGCAAATGAAAAGTGCCCACGAAACCATGGATTCTTCCGTTCAGTTGATGAACGATCTCGACAGTCAGAACTCGCGGATCAGTGATATTGTTGCGACGATTAAGCATATTTCGACGCAGACGAATTTGCTTGCACTGAACGCAGCCATTGAAGCCGCACGTGCAGGCGAGCACGGTAGAGGATTCGGCGTTGTTTCACACGAGATTCGTAAATTAGCCGAAACCTCGCAGCAATCTACCGAGCAGATCGAGCAGATTCTCGAGGATATTCGTTCGAAAACAACGCAAGCCGCGGCGCAAGTCTTACAGGGGCAGCAATCCGTAGCGGATGGCAGTAATGCCGCACAGAAAGTCGTACAAGTCATGCATGCACTGGCGACCGATGCGGGTCAACTGGAAAGTCAGTCCGCTCACGTAGAACAATCAGCGGAGAATCTTCACCAACAGTACACGCGAATTACGGACCAGATCGTCACGATTGCTGGTATTACCGAAGAAAACATGGCGTCCATCCAAGAAATGTCCGCAAGTATGACGACACAGGACAGCCGAATTCGCGATATTCTGGAGAGCTTCCTTCAGCTCGACAAGCTCACTTCCGATCTCAATCGGATGACGAAGGGTTAATGTTAAAAGAAGTCCATGCCTCTGATGTAGAGGGCATGGACTTTCTTCACTTAGGGTTATGTTCATGCGTGATGGAGCATTTATTCTGTATAAATTGGATCTGATTTTTTAGTCGATTGCGCTGCTCTTCCGAGCCTTGGAACTGTTCAAGTTCCTGTATTAAATTGTGCAAATCATCTCCCGAATTCGCGCAATCATAATTGCTTTCTACATTTTCGAGCATATTCCAGCCTCCTCATGTACGATCAGCGTTATTTTCCACCTTTGTTGCTGCTCTGGTCCTCTGTACGTGTGGTTGTATTTTTTCTGGATTGTCCTTGCTGTTTGTGACCTGACATGTTGCTCACACTCCTTAAGATGTAGTTTGAGTTAATGCGAGTTTATTATAAGCAGTTGATTGAATTTGATACGATCCAAAAAATAAAAAGTCTTGCAACGCTTAACGAATTATTCGACTACCTTTGAAATCTGGGATGTGCTTGTTTGAAATGTTCCACTTATTATTGAAACGTTAACTGTTGTTGCATCAAGTAGCGCTGACGAGGGCAACGTTAACTTTATGGTTCGATGACTTGAATCAGCAGAATCGTACTGGGCCGTTGCTACCGTAACATTGGCTTCATTTGATGTAATTTGAAAGAGAGCTGGATCTAACCCATATGAATATCTAGTGTCGAATCCACTTGTATAATCATCTCGGTTCCCGTTTTATTACTAAAAGCATAAAGCACTGTCATGTCAGTCAACATATCTTCCAGTACTCCGAGTGCTGTTTCTACCTCGGTTAATTTATTTCTGCTAGTTTCAGTGACTAATCTTTTCTGATTCTCTGTAAGACCACTATAAGCAGAGCGTGCTGCGTAAATAGCATTTTTATGAGATAGCTTCACTTCTAATGGGGTTTGGTAACTGCTCAATGGCCGCTGTTACCGCAAATGCTGGCATTCGTATCTTCAAGTGACACATGAAGGAAGACTTCAAGTTCAACTAGCCCGCTGAAGGCAGCTCCGTTTGTAAAAATAATCTTGATTTGATCCGATGAAATCGTATTGAAATCGACCTGATTCAGTGTATTTGCAGTGTTGCCTCTGGCATATTAATTGCCGCTGTTGGTGTCTCAGGCGTTTTTTACGCTAGGAATATTCACCGTTGGTTCGTAGTGAGTACGACTTGCAAAGCTCGCTACTTCAAAGAATAACTGGATTTTCTGAAGCTAAAATTCAGCTTTTCATCATTTTGGCGCAAATAAATGGATTTTCTCATGTTAATTTCGATGAATTTCTCCATAATGTACGATTAGAACCAAATTAGCTGTAGTAAATCCATTTAAACCTTCGAAAGTAGAAATCCCCACGAAATTAGCTGTAGAATATCCATTTAATCCATTCATAAAGCTCACACTCGGAACGAGACAGTTAGTCTCTACCTCTTTAACTGATGAATTGTAGCCGCAATGCCCTCCTCAAAGCTGATTGCGGGGATCTGCCCTATCCAACGTTCGTACTTTTCACCACTAAGTCGAAGCGGATCCGTCGTAGCCGCATCTGGTAAATAAACATACTCACGTGGCACATCCATGTTCCCAATGAAGAAAGCCATCTTGCCAGCAGCAACGGCTTCTAACGTAGAACCTAGATACGAGGCTTGATTGGCCGTTGGGCCATAATAATCGGGCAGACGAGCAATCAATGGGCGTGCTTGCTTCCACCGCTTGTCGAAAATCATCTGTTCAAATTGCAGCCTAATCTGTCCTTTTCGCGTGTGAGGCTGCTTAGGGTGCTTCTCCGTAAAAATGCGCTTGTTTTCTTCCATAGGGGTAGATGCCATCAACCGCGACCACCTTGAGACCCAGTCGGTCAGCAGCCTCCATAATTGCCTCTCCCAGCGGAAGCAGCCGCGTAGCCATCTCATGGTAAGGGACATTTGCGCAATGGAACAATACATCGGCATCTAGAGCTGCGGCTGCCACATCATCTGCTAAGAAGGCATCTCCTACGGCAAGTGTTAGATGTGTAGGATGGCCCAACCGAGCAGCGAACTGCTCTAGCTTCGCGAGCGAACGCCCGAAGGCAATGACAGGAATCCCTCTATTCACTAATTCCTCCGTGACAGCAGCACCAGTTCCGCCAGTTGCTCCAATAACAATCGCTTTTTGCATAACAAAAATCCTCCTCAAGGTTGAATTGTAATTGATCAATCACTAACTTATAATGTCACTACATCAAATTATTAGTGATTGATCAATAACTAAATAATTCGGCTTTGCAGCCTTTTAACTCTTCATCAGCTCTGGCAAGCCCAGTGCCATAGAAATATTGCAAAGCATGCCACGCGCAAGAAAGAGCAGCGTCCACTCCTCTGAATTCGGAATCGCATTCGTCTGGAAGGCTTCGAGAACAATGCCTCGAATCTCTCTAAAACCAGCCTGTGAAAAGCTCCCCTCATTCGTAATGAGTGATTAATCAATCATAGTACTAGTGTAACAAGAAACAAACCAAAGCTCCACTGCTTCTCACCTTCGTTGTCGTCAGGTAGACATCAAAAAGGCCATCCTAAGTAGGATGGCCTTACTTTGTAAACTTTATCGAATCCTCTATTCGTGCTGCTCTTGATCGCTCAAATCCGCTGTCGAGGAAACCTCGCATGCCTGATTGGCTGCCGCTTCAAACTCTTCCTCATTGCTCGATCCCAACTTGTCCCCATACTGGTCAAGCCTGCCAGGCTGCCCTGCTGGGCCGTCATTATCTGGCTTATTATTTCTTCCGCTCACATGATCACCTCTTAGCGTTGATGGTTCGATTGCCAGACACATTGGCCTTGGCATACGCTTTAGTGTGTCTCATTTGGCTCCAAACCATCCTCACTCAGCTTAGATCGCGATTTGTAGCCAATCGGGGTATTCATCCAGGTAGCCATATTGACTTAACTCTCGTAACGAATTGCGAATGCTAAGCTCATCCTCACCGGATTGGCTCGTTAATTCCAGTAAGTCATGCAATTGAATGTGCGGGTTCTCTTTGCAAAAGATAAGTAAACCCTTAGCCGCCCATGAGAGGCGATCATCTTGGAAATCGCCAACCATCCGGCGAAACAGTTTGTGCGGAAGGATTTTAAGATCAACGAGGTCTTGCAGCGCCTTCATCGCCTGCTTGTCCGTCATTCTCCCAAGAATGGCAATCTCCGATATCACAGGGAAATTGGACTCAGAGCCAAAGCTTTTCAAAATAATGTAGACCATTTGAGAACACAAATCTAGACCTGGTTGACGGAAAATATCATCCGACAGTGTAAAATTACGTGTACCCTCACTTACTTGTCCGTTAGACATGTCGATGTCCTCCTTTTCATTATGATCGGAGTTCACCCCACCCAGTTACATCCTACATAAGCTTGCCGGCATTACGACCAGCTTGGCGAAATATATCTTCTAAACTGAAGTTCTTCTGTCTGTTAGAAACCGGGATATCCACAGATTCCTGGTGTTCCATGGGTGCGGTAAAGAAATGATCATCCTCTAGGAATGATTCGATAGTATGATTGAGATCCTCTTCGCCTACCAACGTAGCTAGCGATTGTTCGTGAAGGATATGCTTGGTCAAAATCTCCATAATGCCATGACTAAACATGCCTTCAGCTTTCAACTGGTTCATATACGCAATGACCTCTGGCGATGTTTCTGTCGGAATGTATAGGGTCACATCCTTACCCGGACTCACCAAAACAGTCGATCTCCGTTTCTTCAATCCGCTCCGCTCCCAGCCTCAGTTTCCTTCTGGGTTTCCTTGCTTGCCGCTGCTTCATTATTTGTTTGTTTCAAGGCATGCTCCAGCAAAAAGAAAGTACCGCGCACATTGCGGAATTGACTGTACTCTGATTTATCAAATCGGATCGGCAAGCCTAACTCCGCATTTAGTTTCTCGATCCAAGGTTGCAGAACGATGGCCCCGCCCCCGATAAACCAGAACTCATTCGCATAGCGAACATGTTTCCAAGAGTTGCGGGCGTATTTTAATACCTTTTCGGCTAGGATACGCATGTGACGGTTTACGAGGTTCGTCATGTCAAAAGCCACTTTACCCTCAGCGTAAATTTCATACTCCTTGTTGACTAGCATGATCGTCAGTTCCGCGGTGCTTGAGATTAACTCTTCTCCTTGGGCGTTGATTTCATTACGAATGCTTTCCAACGCATCGTTTAAATAGATTTTAGCCCCCGTTGAATGCCGTTGATCCAGATCAAGCCCTGGTCTGAAGAAAGCAATATCCATATCGACACCGCCAACGTCTGCAATCCCGAAGCCTTTATGTGACAACTGTGACTTGGTTGTAGCCTCCATGTCATAAACACCTGACACATCATCAATGCTGATATCCGATGGCAGCGTAAACTCCATTTCCACTGTTACGCCTTTAAAAATCGGTGTCGTAACAAACGTAATGGAATGAACGCCACCTGTTATCTTTTGTGCAAATTCTTCGCTAAACTTCGTAATTTCTCTTATAGGCAAACCTGTTCCTAAGTGCACCGCAGCTTTAATACGATTCTTACCTCGTTTAATCGCATCCTCATGCTTCGTGGCAATGGCATAAGCCGCAGCCGTTAGGAGCGTAACCATGGTTTCAGGCCGCTGCGCTTTCTTTTGTACCGCTTTATCTCCGACAATCTCATGAACGATTCCTTCGTCACCAATAGCCAAGTTTCCAACGTAGACATGACGATATTGCTCTGTATCAATCGCTGGCGATGTGATTTGCACATCTAAGAAATCCAAGGGATCTCCTTGTTCCATCAGTAAAAAGCGCTCCCCAAAAGGTTGTGCGACAACATTAGGGAAAATAAAGCTGTTGTTCAAATCGTCATAGATGCCTTTAATATGACTGCTGCCGTTATCAATGGATAAGTGAATAGTTGTGGTAAGAATATCATGTTTAGCCATGTCTATTTCCTCTCCCAACCTTAATAGATACTATAAATAGATTCGGTTGATAGCGGAGATTTAAGACGGTTACTAGGAATTTTTAACAATTCTGATTTGAGGGAGGTAATGAAGTTTAACATGGTAAAGTTTGGAGTTTGAAGTTCGAAATTTAACGTTTAAAGTTTAAACTTTAGTGGTTAAATCGTACACTTTGAACTTTATGTAAGTGTGATAACAGTCACTCATTTGCCTATCCTGCTGACATTTAAGCTTCACTAAAGGTTGCCGCACTACAATGATTTTATGAACCGGAGAGGAGTGATCATCATTTTCCCCCAGCGAAAAAGAACCAAAATTATCACCATCATCGTTATATTTCTATGTATCATTGCTGCGATTCTCTATTGGCTTGCTAATCGTTATTTATTCGAGCACGTCGAAGTCGTCGTCGCCCAGAATAACGTCGTAAATCAAGATTTGCCCGTGAAACAAGCAGCGTCACAAGCGCAATCCGATGACTGGAATTATAAGGACGACAACCAGACGATTAGCATAAAACAGGTGCAAACGGGCACCGGAGCTGATACGATCACTTATTTCGTCGCCGACGTGACTTTCAACAATAGCACGAATCTGCTCACAGCTTTTGCTAAAAATGCCTTCGGCACCAACATCATCGAGAATACTTCGACAATTGCTGCAAGCAACAACGCCGTATTCGCGATCAACGGCGACTATTACGGCTTTCGCAACGACGGCGTCATCATTCGAGGCGGTACCGTTTACCGCGATGAACCAGCGCGTGACGGCCTTGCCTTACTCAACAATGGCACTTTGCAAGCTTATAACGAAGAGGAGATATCTTCACAAGATTTGCTTGCTAAGGGAACAACAAACACCTTTTCCTTCGGCCCTATCCTCGTCAAAGATGGCGAGATAGCCGGAGATTTCTCCGCCGTGCAAATTGATAAAAACTTCGGAAACCGATCGATTCAAGATGCCAATCCGCGCACCGGCATTGGGATGATCTCGCCGAATCACTTTGTGTTTGTCGTGGTCGACGGACGAAAAACCAACTATAGCCGTGGCATGACGTTAACTGAATTCGCGAATCTTTTCCATGAACTCGGCGCTACCGAAGCTTATAATCTCGATGGCGGCGGTTCTTCCACGATGTATTTTATGGGCAGAGTCGTTAATAATCCACTTGGCAAAGGCATCGAACGAGGCGTAAGCGACATTATCTATATTCCTAAATCTTAAGCAAGGAGGACTGATACCATGACCATCCTCATCCCCTCCTACGAGCCGGACGAAAGGTTAATTTCCCTTATCCATCATCTAAAAGAAGTTAGCGACGATTCGATCCTTGTCGTTGACGATGGCAGCGGTGAAGAATACCGCGGTATTTTTGATTCAGCGAAGCAAGCTGGTTGTACCGTGCTCACGCACAAGATGAACCAAGGGAAAGGCAGCGCATTGAAAACGGGCTTTGATTATGTGAGACAGCATGGTGGTAGTGATGGCGTTGTCTGCGCTGACAGTGATGGACAGCATCTGCCTGAAGATATTCTAAGGCTCACGAAAGCCGTTCGCGAGCACCGTAATCATATCGTACTGGGCAGCAGACAATTCACGGGCAAAGTTCCCATGCGCAGCCGCATCGGGAATTCGGCTACGCGGATGGTTTACGCTCTGGCGACGGGCAAGCCCATACAAGATACGCAAACTGGCTTGCGGGGCTATTCCTCCGAAATGTTGGATTGGCTATGCCAAATTCCAGGCAATCGATTCGAATATGAAATGAATATGCTTCTCGAGGCTCCCCATGTGGGATATGACTTGGTTGAGGTGCCGATCGACACCGTCTATTTAGACGACAATAAATCTTCGCATTTTCGCCCACTCGCCGATTCTGCTAGAGTTTACTTTCCCTTCCTGAAATTCTGTGCATCTTCAGGATTCGCCGCAATCTTGGATTTCCTATTGCTGATCTTGCTGCAAGGGATGACCTCCAATTTGCTCGTTTCCATCATTGGATCACGATTGTTAAGCTCCATATTCAATTACACCATGAATCGCAAATTTGTTTTTGCCAAAAGGAACGGAGTGGCTATCCGCAAATCGTTGCCCCGGTATTTCTCTCTCGTTCTCATTATCATGTTATTGAACTACGGTATTATGTACCTGTTTCATGAAAGCATCGGCATACCGCTCATAGCTGCAAAGCTTATTACGGAAGCCTTATTATTCTCATTCAGCTATTGGGCACAGCGAAAGATCGTATATTAAAAAGCAAAGAGCTCAATGGAAATAAAAAATGGACTCTAGAAAATCTAGAGTCCATTTGATTAAAGCTATGATTAACCACGAAGTAATTGAAGAACACCTTGAGGCTGTTGATTCGCTTGAGCAAGCATAGCTTGTGCAGCTTGTGCAAGGATACTAGCTTTGGACTGGTTCATCATTTCTTTCGCCATGTCTACGTCACGGATACGGGATTCAGCAGCCGTTAAGTTCTCGGAAGACGTATTCAAGTTGTTGATTGTATGTTCCAAACGGTTTTGGTAAGCACCTAAGCTTGCACGTTGTGTAGATACTGCGTTGATCGCATCATCCAATACGCTAATAGCTGCAGTTGCTTTTTCAGTGGAGGAAATATCCAACGCGAATTCTGTATTCGTGTTGCTAGTTCCGTCTGTTACTGTTGAAACTGCTGTGTAGGATGCTGTTTTGCCATCGCTAGCTGTTACAGTTCCTGTAGCAGAATCACTGATGTTTAATGCTTGGCTACGCATATCAGATACACCAACAGCGATCGTTTGCTCAGCATTTGCGCCTACTTGGAAACGCAAACCTTTGTCTGCAGTAGCAGCGCCAGCAGTGCTAGTTGCATTTGTTACATCTAGTTTCAATGTTTTTGCCAAGTCACCAGCTGAAATGCTTACACTTCCAGCAGCTCCGTTAGTACCCGAAGTGATTTGGAATGCTCCGTCTGTGAAGTTAACAGATGCATTAGCAAGTGCTCCACCAGCTGCACGAATTTGTGATTGAAGATCAGATGCTAGACCACCTGTTGTGTAGTTTTGAGCAGCAAGTGTAATGTTAACAGCAGTTCCATCAATTGTGATTGTTCCTGTGTTGTTAGCATTGCTTCCTTGCGTGTTCGTTGTGGAAGTTAAGCCTAAAGCGTTAGCTGCTGAACCTGTAACTGAAGTAATGCTGCTTTCGGAGCCAGACAAGCCGTTTGTGAAAGTCAATTTATTACTTGCATCGAAGGAAGCAACAACGTTACCTGCTCCAAACGCAGTGTTCAATTTTCCGTTCAGATCAGCTAGTAAGCTAGTTTTGTCACCAGCGTTAGTAAAATCATACGTTGCATCAGACAACGTAATGCTCTTGCTAACACCATTTGCAGTAATATTCAGCGCATTGTTACTGCTTGAAACGCCTGCTGTAAAGGAATCCGCAGGAGCTGCTTTCAGAAGAGCTGCCGCCCCACCGCCATCGATAGTTATTGTGTCGGATGCATTTTTCGCTGCGAAGACGACTTTATTGCTTGCATCAAAGCTAGCATTGATGTTACCTGCTCCAAATGCTGTATCCAATTTGGATTGAATGTCAGCTAGGAAATCAGTCGCACTGTCATTGCCGCCAGCACTATAATCAGCTGTAGCAAGTGTTACTGTTTTGGATACGCCATTGTATGTCACATCCAACTTGTTGGACTCTGTACCTTGTGCGCTGCCGCTCAAGCCTAGAGCTGTTGCTGCCGTACCACCGATGTTGTCGATAGTGCTCGCAGTACCCGTTGTATTGTCAGTTAACACCAATTTACCACTGCTAAATGATGCGGCAACATTACCTGCACCAAATGCAGCATCTAATTTCGCATTGATATCTGTTACGAAGCTAGTTTGCTGACCAGCATTGGTAAGGTCTGTATAGTTACCTGACAATGTGATTGTTTTGTTCGTACCATTTACAGACAAGGACAATTGGTTGTTGGCAGTTGGTGTGCTAGCAGTCAATGAGTCAGCCGCGCTGTTTTTAACCACTTTATCTAGCAAACCGCCACTGTCAAGCGACAACGTGTCACCAGCATTTTGTGTTGTGAATTTAATATTCTTGCTTGCATCTAGGGAGGCAGTAACTTTACCTGCACCATAAGCTGTTGTCAGCTTAGCGTTAAGATCCGTTAAGAAGTCTGCTGTTGTTTTACCTGCAGTGCCATCATAATCGTTTACCGCCATTGTAATGGTTTTTTGTACGCCGCCATACGTTAATGTTAAGGAATTGTTTTCAGTTCCTTGCGTAAGTGTCGCTGTATCCAATCCAAGCGAAGCTGCTCCGTTACCCGTAATGCTAGTAATTGTGCTGCCTGAACCTGTCGCACCATCAGTCAACTTTAACTTACCTGCTCCATCAAATGATCCAACAACGCTACCCGCTCCGAATTGAGCGTCCAATTTCGCGTTAAGGTCAGCCAAGAATGTAGCTGCTCCGCCCCCTGTCAAATCGTAAGTAGCAGATGCTAAGGTAATATTTTTAGTTGTACCATTAACAGTCAAGGATAATGTATCATTCTGTGCAACGGTAGTTGTCGCTAAAGCGCCACCTAAATGTGATGTAGCTAGTCCACCACCATCAACACTGAAAGCAGTACTTGTTCCTGCGTAACCAATTTCTATTTTATTGGTTGTAGCATTCAAGCTCACACTGATGTTGGTATCTCCACCCGCGGCAGTTCGCATTGCAGTTTGAAGATCAGCGGCAAAATCAGTAACCGTATTTCCAGCAGTACCATCATAATCTTTAGCTGTCATTGTTGCGGTGTATGTGGATCCACCGACCGTGAACTGCAATTCATTGTTTAGCGCTGTGACGTCTGGACCTACAGCAGTAGCATAAGTCGATGTTCCAACCGCTTCTTGATGTGCAGAAGATGAGACTTTGAAAGCTGCATTCGTATTTAGAACCGTTCCACCAACCGCAGTTGCACCAGTCGTCGCAAGGTTAGGCCCTACTGCAGTAGCATAGTCATTGGTACCTGTAACTGAAGGAGCAAATGCACCAACGTTTTGTGCAGTTAGAGCCGCACCTGTAAGAACAGCTTTCGTTTCACCAACGTTAGGTCCGGAGTTGTTAGTACCCGGCGTAGTAAATGCTTTAGTACCCGTAACTGTTGGTCCACCTACAGCAGAAATTTGTGTGGAAGTACTAGTAAGAGCAGTACCTTTTGCTGTAGCTTGCGTAGCAGCAGCTAGAATGTCAATGTTACCGGAGGAAAGTTGTCCACCTTTAACATTAGCTGTAACAGCTGGTGTTACGTTGATTTTTCCGTTAAGCAATTTAAGATTATTGAACTCAGTTGTGTTACCGATACGGTTGATTTCTGAAGTCAATTGGTTTACTTCGGATTGAATCGCATCACGGTCATTCGCTGTGTTCGTACCGTTAGCTGCTTGTACAGATAGCTCACGCATACGTTGAAGAATGTCATGAGTTTCGCTAAGTGCGCCCTCAGCTGTTTGAATCAAAGAGATACCGTCTTGCGCGTTACGGGAAGCTTGATCTAAACCGCGGATTTGACCGCGCATTTTTTCGGAGATTGCTAGACCTGCTGCGTCATCACCTGCACGATTGATGCGAAGACCGGAAGACAATTTCTCGATAGATTTGCTTTGGTTTGCTGTGTTCGTGCTCAACTGACGGTGCGTGTTTGTTGCTGTAATGTTGTGATTAATTCTCATAATAGACTACCTCCATGTGGGTTTTTGAATACACATCCGTTTGCATTCATTAAAGCTTAGGGATACGTTCCGACAATTGCTCGTTGAATGCGCGCTTATCCAACATCAATCGTAAGATCCGTAACCCTGCTCATCCCTGATCCACACCACTCGGCCTTGAATGGAAGGTAATCTTATTCGTTATCTATATGTTTATTTTTCATTTCCTCTTCAACCAATTCTCCACGAACAATTGAAATATCCCGCGGTGCATCGATCGCCAGACGCAAATGTCCTTCTTCACTTTTGATGACTTTCACCGTAATCTTGCCGTCAATCAACACATATTCTCCAGGTCTTCTTCCTAAAACCAACATCCATCTCATCTCCCTATGAGTTAGTATGAAAAAAAAGATGAGCAAACGACTCGATGTCTGTCTTCATCCTGAAGATCGACAATCGAGCTATTTGCTCATCCGTAAGTCACTCTATGCTATTGGTCTTGCATCTTAATCCCTATTTCTAAATCTAAAAAAACACAAAAAGACGAGTAAATTAACATAGCTACTTTTCAGTCAACCTGAAAAATGCCATGCTCATTCACTCGTCCTTGAGTGGATATGATATCCTTTACCTGATATATCGGCGGTAGACGTTTAAATGTGAATACCTTTTTAAAATAAATTCTATAAATCGACATCTAATTACTTCGGAACTTCTATTTTGCACTTCATGTCGAATAAAATTGAATACAACTTTCGTTATACTCCTGATCGTAATGTCATCCTTATGCCTTCTTTTTGTATCACTTCAACTCTCTCGTTTGATACCGAAAACCTAGGACTTATGCCCTATTCCACTGTCATAATTATTATTTTTGATCCGTTATAACTTTCGTTAGATTACTTTTTCAGGGCAACCAACTAAGATAATACTCATAACCGATACTCGTTGAGTCTCATGGGTAAATACGATTAAGGAGTGCACAATATGCTGGTTGTTGGAAGAAAGCCGGGTCAATACATCGTGATTGATGAGAAGATCATAGTAAGAGTGATTAAAAGTGATGAGGGTCACTTACGTCTCGCCATTGAAGCACCACAAGATATTCAAATTATTCGTGGGGAATTGCTTCAAAAGGAAATCACACACTTAGTTCAATAGTTGAAGCTCTCTTGCTTTGGAAATGGCTTGTACCCTTCGATTTACTTCCAGCTTTCCATAGATGTTGAAAGCGTGGCTTTTTACAGTTCCTTCCGTAATATCTAACTGTACAGCAACTTCCTTATTGGACAAGCCTTCTGCCATTAAACGAAGAATTTCTATTTCTCGACTCGAAAGCGATTCAATTAATGTGGGTGACACTTTGACATCCGTATTTTTTACATCCTCAACGGAATTGATCCTTATATAGGACATTCGTGAGAATATCATTTCTAATACTTCCAACCGATCTGTGGTAAATGCATCAGATGTTAGATTATTTTCCATGTACAAGATGCCATCTCGGTGATCTGTATATCGAAAAGGTAAACACAATATTGATTTAGGTTGGTTCACCCGAATATAAGGATCTGTTACGAATATACTTTGACGAGCATCACCAAGAATGAGCGATTCTCGTGTTCGCATCACGAATTGTGCCACGGAAGTTGAAAAGTGGGCTCTGGTATCCCCATGGCTCTCTTTCTTATGGTTGCTTTCCTTTTCTGCCTCTACAGTCCACATACCCTCACTTCCTAATAGGATACATCCCCTTTCAGCGCCAACATTATATATGGCCAAATTAAGAAAATCATTGAGTAACTCCTTCTCCGCTTTACCCTTTGAAACAATCTTTGAAGCTTGTCGGAGCGTGTCCATATCTAATTCGCTATTAAGGACATTATTGGGCCTTTTATCAACTGCCGCGGTTTCTTTCACTGCATGGTCGCTACGATCATCGGAAGGGTTCATCTCATTGAAGATGATGGCCATCAGTGACGGATTGCGATCCTGTAAACTTTTCACCTTCCCAAAAGCCCCCCATTTATAATAGGCCTTACAGGCGTCCTGAAGGTAAACTTCCGCTCTTTTATGGTTATCCAACTGCAAGTAATAGTGAGCAACCCTTTCATTCACAATCGCTTCATCCTGTGGACATTCGTTCTTTTGCGCCCATTGAATAGCTTGATCATACAGGGTCTCTGCTTTGGCAAATTCTTGATCCCAAATAGCCAATTCTGCAAGCATCGTCCAATATCTAGACAATGTGCTTTCCGGAACGAGCTTCGTCCATTGTTTCATTCGAGACAACAGTTGATTAAAAATTTTGCGATAATGACATTTCATACGCTGCGTTGCGCTTGGATATATAGCAATAATGGATAATGCATAATAGAAGCAGTGTTTCTGCTTGATTGGCACCAGCACTGCTGCCTCGAGATCCTTCGATTGTTCCGCTATCGCCAGAGCTTCCGGGTAATGGCCATATAGGTACGAGACCTCAAGCTTACAAGTGTAATAGTAATACAGATTGACATTGTGCTGAGCGAACAAGAATTCTTCCTGTTTCAGTTGGCTCTCGTCAAAATACCCTTTGTTAAAATTCAAATGGTTGGAATCCGTCGTATTTTGCAAGAGATCAACATATTGCATCGTTTGATTTAGTACTCTCAACGTCAATTTATCCAAAACTCGGGTAGATTTTTCAGCATTCATTTTACATATATGATCTAAGTGCCGCAAATCCTTGCTGCCCGCAATTAATTGGCAGGATAGGGCATGTCCAGCATAAAGTAAATCACCGCCTTCCAAACTTAACTGTCCCGCTTTTTGAAAGTACGAACCTGATTCCTGAGGTCGCACCAATTGTAAAATTAGCCCTACAATAACTTGAATTTTCCCTTGCAGTAGGAGGCTGTCCGTTTTCTCGGAATAGTGGAGCGCGATCTCGGCTAGACGTAACGCAGTTCCATAACTTTTAAATCCGAAAGCAAGTGTCATGGCATACGAACCAAGCGCAATGGCCAACGCTTCGGCGTGCCCCTGATCCAAGGACATTCGTACGTATCTTGCAAACAAAATGACGGCCAGTTCATCATTTGCAACAAATAAAATCGACGATGAGACCATAACTATTTCCGCTAATACTTTATGCAGTGGGTCTTGGCTCAGCGGTAAGTCCTTTAAATGACTGCGCTTTCCTGCAAGCATGACTTGCGTGTAGATAATCTCCCTCATAATGGATAGCCGAGAAGATTTGGATGGAATAAGAAGCCCAAACTCAGCCATAGCTTTTAAAGCAACGTCGCTCGCTTGTCCTACTTTTTTTTGAAATGCATACATCGTAATTTGGATAACATAGATCTTTGCTCTATCCAAAACATCATTTACATGTAGCAATAACTGCTCGAGAACAGTTTCCGCTTGTTCAAAGTAACCGCAGAAATACTGGCATTCCGAACATTCAATTAGAAGTTTGGCGTAGAGATCAAAGTGCTGGGACCACCCTTCGGTCGCAATTAATTGAGAGCCCTTCTCCAATAGTTCCAATGCCTGGACATAGGCTGCAGATGCTTTAGCCTTTCTTCCTGCTCGTAAACATAGCTCGGCCAACTTTTCAATTTCCACCGGGTCCGTCATAAGCTCGCTGCCTAAATTTAGATGATGTACAATCTCAAACAGATGCTCGTCCCACGGTTCTGATTGTAAATAACAAAGCATCAAGCGGCCTATTTTCAAATGGACATGCGTTTTCTCTTCTTTCGGTATGTAATCATAGGCTACCCTCTGCACCTGATCATGTAAGAACACATAGCGATCATTTTCAATTAATACCAAACCTGCACTTAGTGCGGGCACTAAATCCTGTTCCGTTTGTTCCGTCTCCTGCCCACATAGCATGGACAACATATGAATTTTAAAAGATTTTCCAATACAACCAGCTAAATGCAGGACTTCACGAGTTTCATATGGAAGCGTTTCAAACCTTCCCACGATTAAGCTACTTACATCCTGAAAGCCGTCACATTCTCTAATCTCTTGTATATGCCATTCCCATCTCTTCTGGTTCAAATCGAAATAGATTAGCTTTTTCTCATAAAAAATTTGTAACATTTGCTTTAAATAAAAGGGGTTTCCGGCTGTTTTTTGATAAAGGATTTTGGCCAACGGCATAATTCTGCTTTGATCGGTATGAAGCGCATCCGCTACATATTGTATTACGCTTAGGTAGCCTAGTGCCTCAAGGTTAATAGAGCGAATAGACGTATCTCTTATTGGTGAGAGGTCAGAAAACATGCCAGTTATTTCATGTTCTTCATCGACTTCGTTATTTCGAAATGTCCCGATGAGGAAAAGATATTTATTCGAAGGATCAAACATTAAAACCCGAAGCAAATCAATCGAGGCAGAATCGGCCCCTTGCAAATTATCCAACCAAATCACCAAAGGATGATCCTTATCTGCAAAGACCTTAATAAATTTGCAAAAAAGCGTTTGAAATCGGTTTGTTGATTCAACTGGAGGCAGTGTCTCAACCTGAGGTTGTTCCCCTATTATTAAGGCTAGCTCGGCAATCACTTCAATAAGAACAATGCCACATTGTCCTATGGCCTTTATAATCTTTTGACGCCATAAGGAAATATGATCTTCATCTTCTGTAAGTATCTTCCTAATTAAATTGCGAAATGCTGCAATAAGTGATGCGTACGGGATGGATGTATGTAATGGATCGAACTTACCTGAAATAAAATACCCCTTATTATGCATAACGGACGTTTGAACAGCTTGGACTAACGTTGTTTTACCACTTCCAGCATGACCACCGATGAACATGATCTCCTTAGAACCCGAACAGGCTCGTTCATAAGCCTCTTGCAGCTCCTGCTGCTCTTTTTCTCGGCCATATAGCTTATCCGGTAGCCGAAATCGGCTAAGTTTATCTATTATACCTAGTGGAAAGGACTCAATCATTCCATTCTGCTTTAGCTGGTCCGAACATTTTCGCAAGTCATCCAGAAGTCCATATGCGCTTTGGTAACGCCTCCCCACTGTTTTGGACAGTAACTTCATGATGAGGTCGCTTAACATAGGTGGAACTCCCTTTTTAACTACACTCGGAGGCAATGGAAGCAACGCCATGTGAGCATGAATCCATTCGTTAGCCGTATTCGCTTTAAAAGGTAGCTCCCCAGTCAGCAACTCATATAATATCACACCTAACGCATACAAATCGCTGCGTTGATCRACCTTCCACTTCATGCGGCCAGTCTGCTCTGGTGACATATAAGCAAATACTTTGATAAGGTCCTCATTTTGTTCCAACGTTAGCACATTAATCCGATGTGAACTGGATTCGGAAATCAGTTTTAGCGCTAATCGCCCGTCTTTGGATTGAATAGAAATATTGTCAGGGCTTACATTATGCAAAACGACACCGCTACTATGTAATTTTCTAATCCACTCCACTAATTCCAAAGCTACGTATAAAAAAAACCAAAGATCGGATGAATTCTTTTGTATATATGAACTTAATTTCATCTCGTTGTGATCTTCCAAAGCGCTATCCCCCCATGTGGATAAACCTATACTTTGTGCGTAGGCTCATTACGGTAAGCCCTACTACCTGTAAAGCAAAATGATGATTGAACAACCTACGGAATGTGGATAACCAAGGGTGTAGTCTCGACGGTCCACAATTAACATTCTCTAATACTAATATCCCTCCCTATTTACTTGCCTATTAACGAAAGTATAGCATGAAATATGTCGACGTAGTAGGACTTTTGTCATGGTATTTTATACCCAGTAATTTCATTCTATCGCTCAAAATGCAAATTACTCTCTTTATTGGACAACCCCAGGTTATTCTCCAGATAAAGGTCGGAAGGTCGGGCATGGCCCGGAAAAAGCACAGACATACTAAGTATGGACTGCGATCTTCTTCATATAACTTATAAGTGCCTACTTCCTTAATCGAATACTTGCGCTTATTATACCTGTAGAGTTGTCAAATAGTAATAAGGAGGTTATACCATTCATGAATATCGCACTATGGATCATTCAAGGTCTTGCAGCAATAGGTTTTGTCTATTCTGGTTGGTTGAAGGCCTTTCAGTATGAACAAGCCAAAGCCTCTTGGGGGTGGGTTAAAGACGTATCAAAATCGTTCGTTGTCTTTATCGGGATCGTCGAATTAATCGGAGCACTTGGACTTATTCTGCCTCAGGCGATGAATATTGCTCCTATATGGACGCCAATTGCAGCAACTGGGCTTGCCGCAGTCGTTCTTCTAGGCGCCCTATTCCATGTCTCTCGAAAGGAATATCGGGAAATTGGTGTGAATATTGTGTTCTTCGCGTTAGTTGCATGTATTGCGATCTGTCGGTTTTAAGCCGACGTATATCCAAAGAAAAGAGACCGTCAGCTATCGACGATCTCTAACTAATGGGTTCTTAACTTAATAACTAATTCTAACCGTTCGTGTTTTGTCCTCATAATCTACCTTAGCGCCAAGCACTTCAGACAGCAATCTAACTGGGATAATCGTAGAATCGTTGTCCAAAATAGCTGGTGAATCCGTCGCCATTTCCACACCATTTAGCGCATAGGCATTTTTGGTCGTAAAGAGGGTGATGGTTCTGCCTTGTTTCGTGTATATAGCTGCCTTCTGTTTATCATCCCATTCTACGGATGCCCCGAGTGCCCCTGCTAAATCTCTAATCCAAAGGTAGGAGCTGCCATCTTTAATAATAGGTTTTTGCTTCATAGGCACCTTAACATCATCCAAGATAAATTTATTATCTGCTAGTCCAAAAGAAACCACATGCTGCAACTTGCCAGATTGGTTCATTTGCTTCACATACGCGGTAGAATCGTTATGCAATTTACTTTTCCCCACATACGCAATAGGTTCCGTACGGAACTCCCACTTCTTTTCATAGATCTTGGGTTGATTATCTTCAATGACAGACAACTTAACATAAGCCGTGTAGACCGTATCCGGGGAGAGTGGCTTAGTCGGAATTAACATAACTTCACTTTGCAGATGATCATCGTCTAGAGGCGTATTCAGCAAGAGATCCAGCTCCTTGCCCGTACTATCCGTCAGCTTGGATTCGACTAATTTGACATCTCTAACAAATCTTCCTGAAAGTTGCGCCATGATGGGATAACCAACAGGGTACTTGGTACCGGCATGGTTTCGGATCGGGTCTGGCGTCTCATGACCGTCAAAATCAATCGGAACATAAGGATCGCCCGGAGCCGGAGAAACGACTAATCGCGAGTTCCATTCATTCGTTAGTCCAAATTCAATAACCGTATAATCACCTTGTTTATCAAGACCAATTTCTATGGCATCCAGTGTTAAGAAAGGCGTACGGTGATAAGGGGCATCGAAAAGGCCATCGATCGCTTGTGTAATCGTTGCTTGTGAGTTTCCATTGTAAGAGACGTCTTCCGAGAAATTTCCGCCATACGAAGCGTACATACCGCGCTCATACAACTTACTTCCGATATAACCGGGGAGCTTACTATTTTCTTCGTGCATGGATACCCCAGACTCACTAACCTTGTTCGTTTCTAAATATTGCGCATGCAGTTTGGCCGCATACGTTAGGTTCTTATTGAAGGTAAGGGGATTCAAACCATGCATAACCCTGTAATCGTTAATCGCTTTAATGCCTTCTAATTGCTGAGCCGTAGGTGCCCCAGGCAGATCAGAAATGGCTTTTTCGTCAACACGAAATGTCCAACTCTTCTCAATCGGCATGTAGCCGTCCTCTTTAAGCTCCAATACAATATTAACGGTATGCTCTCCTGCCTTTAAATCCGCCGTTGGCGTATAAGACAGGATCATTCTACCAATGTCCCATTGCGCGTCTACTTTGACTTGGTCGATTTTCATCGTATAGCTTTTGAACTCGGGTGTGATATCGCTTTTTACAAATTCAAACACGATCGTTGGCTTCATCAATCCAACTTTTCCTTGCGGATACCAATAGGAAGAATAAGATGCCGCCTCCACGTGTGGCTGAGCCATACATAACCCCGAAACTGCAATAAAGAAACCCAGCAGCACTTTTAGAAATTTATTTCGATATACCATAGATGTGTTCCCCCTGCGTTATAGACCTACCAATTATTAACATTCTATGTTTTTCGACCCATTTCCTTCTTTTTTGCAATGAAAAAATAGATATCTCACATGTATTGTGAAATATCTACCTTTATTTACACATATCTTCGAAGACTAGTATTGTCCTTTAATTACAAAATACGAACCTCGAATCGTTCCAGCTAGTTTGGACTTCTGTCTAGCAAACTTAAACTTCGGTTCTAGTTCCTTGGGAATCTCCATCCCCTCAGAAAGCTTAAAGCCAACTGCCCGCTTCTTAGGGTCATCCACCGTATACATGACATTAACGCTAAGACCATCCTCATAAAAAACGTAGGTAAACTGAATGTTTTCCACTTGAAAACGCGATGTTTCTAGAGGTTTGGCCGCGAACGCAATATCACGTTCTTTCAAAATTTGGTTCACATAATCAAGGTTCTCCTGACTTTCGCTAGCGGGTATAACCGTAAATTCATGTTTGTATTTGTTCATAAAGTAACGGGCTTCATTCGCACGTAAACCAGCAAGCGCTTCTACGACAGGTGAAGACTCTAAACCTACCGTAGATACATTTTTAAAATCAACGATATACGACATTTACATCCCTCGTTTTCTCTCACTATTTCCTATTATTATACCAAAAATGAATTCAATATAAACATTTGCGTTTGGGAAGTGGCAAGTTTACTTTTGAGAATCAAGAATAAACATAGATGCATCTTGCCCCATGAATATGTTGCTTCCCTGATAAAACGTTTTCGATTGAATATTCTTGTAACCTATCTTAGCCATAACGTCAGTTAGCTTCTCCTGATTAAATCCGTTATGAACCATATCGGACATTACTTTTTCATTTTTATCAAAGTCAACGATTAGCAAATGCCCTCCTTCATTGAGAACATCAAATAATCTGGATAAAACGAATTCGACATCCGGAATATGCAGTAGAACCTGTGCCATAAAAATATAATCCGCATGCAAATCCGATAAACCTTCCTTTTCAAAATCAAAACATAATGTATCTGCATGCTGAATTTGTAAATCAGAAATTTTCTGGTTTAGCTGCGTAATCATGTTTGGTGAAGTATCTAGAAACAACATCGAGTTAAACTCGTTTAACAAATTCATCCCGACAAGACCGGTTCCACACCCAAAATCAATCGCGTTCTTACGATTAGCGTCAACGACATATTCACGAATGGCATCTGAGGATACCTTGGCAATTTGAATTCTTTCAGGCGTGTCGTATACATTAGCTATCATTTCAAACTTATCCGTATTTCCCATTATTATCTCTCCTATCCTCACGGCAAAAATACAAAAGGGAGCTGGCCGCGGCAAGCTCCTGTAATTATACCATTTTACATACCCTTCTTATGTAACTCACCTGAAGGTCGGGCCCATCTGCGGTATTTCCGATATCCTCGGCGCACGAGGTGCAGCAAGAACTCTGGGAGCGGTATCCTGCGCAGCCATGGGAAATAAAAGCGATCATAGGCACGCTTCAAATCGTCCCACATCGAGCAATCGTCTTCTTTCAAGAAGTCCGATACATCGACGACCAAGCCTCGGCCATTATGCTGCATGACATTCTTACCATGCACATCATGCGGTGTCAGTCCTCGGCTTACCGCGTACTTCAGCGCTTCATCAATATCGTTTAGCACTTGACGCTTAATCGGGATGCCGCGCAACAAACTTTGATACAGCGTTACACCCGTTAATCGACGCAGCGCAAGATATGTATCACCTGCATGCAAACATTCGGAATAAGCTGGGTGCTTGCCCAGCCGTCGATATATTTCTTTCTCATCCTCTATCCCCGGCCGTCCAGGTGCGTACACTTTCACCACCATATCCGGATAGCTTGGATGCATCAGCACAGCCGCATAATTACCCGCACCGACTAGCTGCCACGGCTTAGGGACACTGTAAACGACGATCGGGTCATAAGGCCGCTCACTGGCAATCTGCAAATTCGGAAGTAATTGTCCTTCAATTACTTCAATCCAGTGTTTCTGCACGCACCTGTCACCCCCATCTGGTATTTGGTGGTATTATATAAAAATATGAAGCAATATGCTAGATAAAAATAATATGGTTACATGACATAATCGATCATCAACGCCCGATCAGTCCGTATAGCATAAGCTTATACAATTCTCCGACTTTGGCTTTATATTCGGTGCCAAGGCACTTCGAAAAGTCAAAAAAAGACCCTAAGTAGGGTCTCTTCAACTTTATTTTTTCAAAGCCCGATCATACGCTTTTTTGTAAATGTCCACCATTTTATCAACGCCTAACGCTTTCATGTCACTCACATATTTCGGCCAATCTTCCAGACTGCGTTCACCAACGATGAATTTGGAAATATTCTCATCGCGCTTCTTCATAATTGTATCCCCAGAGAGAGAGAGGGTTTCCATCTCTGCGCTTGTGAAAGCTGGACGAGGCTGCTGCAGACTATCATATTTCGGCGCTTCCTGATAAGCCTTCTGCAGCTCAGGTGATGAGAGGGATAGATGAGCATCATAATCGAACCACGCATAGGTGCCGTCCGTAGAAATACCGGTTTTCTTTCTCATGTCCGCTACATCCGCATATTTCTCAATGAACTGCTTCTTGCCATTCTCCGTTTTGTAAGTGACGCCTTCTTTTCCCCAGCTGGCTAGCGTTTTACCTTCCTCACTATAGAAGAAATCCATGAACTTCATAATCTCTTTGATTTTTTTCGAAGATGTCGCAATCATGAAGCCTTCGTCCAAATATTGCGTGAACGCATTTTTGGCAGGCGCACCTGCCAATCCAGCCGGGGCTCCCATGAAAGCCAGATTAAAATCAGGTTTATCCTTGCGCAATGCCGAGTTGAAGAAGTCAATCCGTCCGATGTAATCGACTGTAACAAAGGCTCGCTCCGTGGACATTAGGTCCTGCCATAGCTTCGTATCTGCAGACAAGAAATCGGGAGGAATGAGGCCTTCTTTATAAAATTTATTTAAATACACAATCATTTGCTTGTAATTGTCTTCCAGCGGACCATAGCGCCATTCTTTTTTATCAAAATCATAGTACACATCTGAACTCGTGCCAAAGGTTGCAGCGAAATTCAGGAGACGCTGCAAACCGTTCCGGAATGAAAGCGGATAGCTCTTCGGATAAGTTTCCTTTATTTTCTTAAGCGCTGCATACAATTCATCCCACGTTTTTGGCTCGGAAAGCCCAAGCTTCTTAAATACATCGTCACGATACATCCAAATCATGCGATTCGTTTCCCCGATTCCCGCATTCGGGAACATATACATTTTGCCATCCGACGAAATCGTGTTTTGCGTATCAACCGGATATTTTTCCATCCATTTTTTCAAGTTCGGCATCTCGTTTACATAATCCAAAATATTAACCAGCGCACCTTGTTGTCCGTACTTATCTGCCAGCTTTTTGTCCTGCGTCATCATCATATCCGGCAAATTGCCCGAGGCAATTGTAACACTTAACGCGTCATCCAGCTTTCCAGAAGGCAGCTGCACATTTAAGGAGACACCTGTTTTCTCTTCAATTAATTTCCAAGCAATATTATCTTTATTGTAAGGCCAGCTTGGATTCGAATAATTGAGCACATTAAAGGTTTGTTTGACCACTTGCGCAGGAGCTGAAGCTGTTGTCCCCGCACTGGCAGAAGGCACTGCCGTCGATGTCTCGTTCGTACTCGTCGAACAACCGGCGATTGCCGTCATAGATAGTCCCAAAGCTAAACAAATTGACAACCCTCTTACTGTTTTATTCATAGAACCCATCTCCCTTTTCATTTGTTTAGACCCGCAGCCTTGATATTACTGAACATGAACTAACCTTTCACCGAACCGATCATCACCCCCTTGACGAAGTATTTTTGCAGAAACGGATAGACAAGGAGGATCGGTACAGTGGAAACAAGGATCGTTGTAAATTTCAATGCATCATCAACGACCAAATTATCGCCGCCTACGCTGGATACGTTAGCTGAGTTGATCTGCCCCTGCAAGACAATATTGCGTAGAACAACTTGCAGCGGGAACATATCCTGGTTGCGCAGGTAGAGTAAGGCGGAATAAAAGTTATTCCAGATGCCAACGGCATAGAAAAGTCCGATGGTGGCAAGCACCGCTTTGGAAAGCGGCAGCACGAGCCGAAAGAAAATACCGATATCGGTCAATCCGTCAATTTTACCCGATTCCTCTAACTCTTTGGGCATTGCGGAGAAAAAAGTTCGCATCACGATGAGATTCCACGTACTGACGGCCGTAGGCAGCACCATGGACCACAGGCTATCTACCAAGCCATAGCTTTTGACGACCAGGAAGGTCGGAATCATACCACCGCTGAAAAACATCGTAAACACAATGAGCAGTGTAAACAGCTTGTGATGCGGCAACTCCTTTTTAGATATAGCGAACGCACCCATGGCTGTCATAATTAGCGAGACCAAGGTCCCGACTAGTACATATCGAATGGTATTAATATAGGCGGAGGATATACGCGGATCGTGTAAGACGATTTTGTACATTTCCACGTTGAATCCTTTTGGCCAAAGCGTAACCTCTCCTTTTAAAATGTGCGTACTATCGCTGAACGAGACCGCCAACATATAAATAAAGGGATACAGTGTTGCGGCGACGACACCAAGCAGTACAAGGATAATCAGGATATCAGCCAAACCAAATTTCGTTTTCATTATGCGTACCTCCTTTCTACCACAAGCTGGTCTCGCCGACTCTACGGCTGATCCAGTTGGCCGAATATATGAACACTAAACTGACGATCCCTGTAAAGAAATCAATGGCCGTCGCATAGCTGTAATTGCCCTGACCGATCCCTGTTCGGTACACATAAGTGCTGATAATATCAGCCGTTTCATAGATGGCGGGGTTATAGAGGAGAAACACTTTTTCGAAACCGATATCAAGGACGTGCCCGACATTCAGAATAAATACGATCACGATGGCCGGCGCAATGCCTGGGAGCGTGACATTCGCTATTTTCCTCCACCTGCTCGCACCATCCATTTCCGCCGCTTCATACAGCTGAGGATCAATCGACGTCAAAGCTGCCAGATAAATGATGGTCTCCCAGCCCACATGCTGCCAGATTTCCGAAATCACATAGACCGAGCGGAACATCCCAGGCATCACCATGAAGTTAATCGGCTCAAAGCCGAAAACTTGAATCAGGTGGTTGACGATACCACTGGAAGGCGAAAGGAACATGAGCACCATGCTCGCCGCCACCACATTGGATATAAAATGGGGCAAGTAACTGACCGTTTGTACGAATCGTTTGAAGAACGCGTGCCTCGCTTCATTTAGGAGCAACGCCAACAGAATCGGTGCAAGAAAGCCGAAGATTAGTCTGTAGATCCCAAGCATAAAAGTGTTGTAGATGAGCTTAAAGAAGTCGGGATTTTCCCAGAACAGCTTATAATACTTCAATCCGACCCATTCACTTGCCCAGACACCCTTAAACAAATTGTAATTTTTTAAAGAAATGATCAAACCGAACATAGGAACGTACTTGAAAAGTAAATAAAATAGCAAGGTAGGCAGGAAGAGGAGAAATAAGTATTTCCCTCGTTTCCACTGCTTCAGATAGGCACTTCTTTTCGACCGGAGATTCGCTTGCGAAACAGACGTCTGTGTCGTGGCGGCCGATGGGTTCGTACGCAATAGTCATCTCTCCTTCTTCTCAATGTGGGTTGCCCCCCTCTGGTTATTGAGGCTCTGTATCGACAAGCCCATCGTATCCGAAAAACACCATGCCGACTATCCACTTCCTCATCGACTCATTCGCAAATTTCTCTAAATCGAGAATAATAATAAGAATCGTAAAAATTCATATAAGGAAATTGTAAATATTTTCTCACACCATGAATTTGACCATGCTATAATTTCCACATACTACAGGCTAGCGAAAGGAGACGACAATGCAAACAACTTATGTCCCTAGAAAAAGATACAGCACCTCCTTGTTCTACCGACTATTAATCAGTTTCATTATCATCATTTTGCTGCTCGTATCCTTTAATGTGGCCTCCTTTACCTTCTTTCGAAGCAGTATTCGTGAAGAAATTATTAAGAACAGCTCTCTGAATCTCGAGACGACCGTAGCCAGCTATGAAAAAAACATTTCGTTAATTAAAAGTCTGCTGGTCAGCTCATACTTCAACACCCATACCGAAGCGCTCAAAAATAATCCGCAGAAGCTCGACTTTTATATTTCAAGTCAGGTTCAACGCGAGCTGCAAAATGTGTTAGCGAACAATCAGCTTTCTTTATATAACATCATCTATTATTTTCCGAACCGTGATTTTGTTATCGATAAAGATGGGTCCCGAGATGCGCAAATGATGTTCAGCAAATTTTATACGTCCCCCATGTATCCAGAGCAGTTCTGGTCGACGGAAACCGGAAAATCTTCGCTCTCCTTCCGGGTGTACCCTTCTGCTGAATTTCAAGAAAGTACAAGCTTCTCTACTAGAAGCTTTGGGACGTTTAATCCTGTTCTTTTCAAAAGCGCCGCAACGGACGGCTTCGCCATCATAGCGTTGCTAGACAGCGATCAAATGTTTGAGGCCTATAGCCATTTTCAAGCAGATTCCAATTTCTACATTCTGGATGACGCTGGGGGCGAAACGTACGCCGTAACCAGTCGAAAAATTCCATTGCAATTGAAGCCGCATACTGACAGCTCCGGCTATTATTTGGAAGGCACCAATTATTATTTCTACAAACAAGGTGCAGTGACCGGAAACACCTATGTGCTGATCGTGCCTTTCGCTACAATTTCCGAACAGTTCTTTAAGCTGAATGTGTTCATGATCGGGCTGATATTCCTTTCCGTTATCATCGGAGTCGGCATTTCAATTCTCTTTGCCAAACGGTTCAACAATCCGCTCAACACGATCATCAGCTCCATTCAACAAATGGATCGCCCCCAGAGCGTCCCCTTTGTAAGTCCGATTCGCGAGTTCAACGTTATTAGTCAGAAGCTGCATGATTTATTTTTGACCAATGAAACGATTAACCGGGACTTACTAAGCAAAAATTCCCTGCTCAAGCACTACGCCTACTTAAATAAGGTGAAAATGATTCACACCGATATTGAGGACGCGAAAATTTCCATTGATTCCGATAAACCCTATGTCATCGTGTTATACCAGCTCATGTATATCGACAACCAGTTAGCCGCCATGGACATGGATCCTAATCGCGCTTCCTATTACATCAAGGAATTCGTGCAATCGCAGTTTATTCAGGCCTATAAAGACGCCTTGACCTTCCAAATTGAGAAGGATCAAATTCTGACGATTATTTTTACAAACGATTCCGAGCTTTCCGTATTAGACAATCTACTGCTCGATATTAAAAAAATAT
Organism: Paenibacillus sp. 2RAB27; assembly: GCF_052115445.1. NCBI lineage: Bacteria > Bacillati > Bacillota > Bacilli > Caryophanales > Paenibacillaceae > Paenibacillus > Paenibacillus sp. 2RAB27. The sequence continues at coordinate 109,234 of NZ_JBFRGR010000015.1, read as the reverse complement.
TTGAGCTGGATGCTTCCTATTGTTCCGTGACCATTGCCGTGAGTCMTGTCCATGACAATGCGTTTATTTTCAACGAAGCTTTTGAAAACACGCTGCTGTTAGCCAAACAACGGAAGCTTGGGGAAGGTGTCCAAATCATTCGGGAAAAAGAGATTCTACCCCCGGATCTCTGGCTTACACCGACCAATATGAAAGAATTTACCGCGAATTTGACTTCCGGTAACCCCGCGATCACAATTCCTATCGTTTCGAAAACGTTAGAGCTCGCAGTCAAACGCGGCGCTTCCTACGCGCAAATCCTTGACCTTGCCAAGGAAATCGTCAATTTGATTATTAAAACACTCTATTCGAGCCATAATCCAATCTCCTTGCTGGATGATAAGAGGAGCCCGGCGGATATTCTTAAGAATTGCCGCACGCTAGAACAATTTCAGCAGTTTTTCAAGGAAATCCTGACACAGTCCGCCTCCGATATTCGTCAGAAGAAAGAAGCGACCGACCATATTACCAGTTTCGTAACGAACTACGTCAATGAGCATTTCGGCAGCGATCTATCGCTGGACTTGTTAGCGGATAAGCTCAACATTACAGGCGCTTATTTGTCGACCTATTTTAAAGAAAAGACAGAGATCAATTTTAGCGATTATGTCAATACAGTGCGCATGAATAAAGCGATGGAGCTGCTGGAGAAGACGGATCTCAAAATTCAGGACGTCTCAACGCTTGTCGGCTATTACACGATTGCTTCCTTCAACCGCATGTTTAAAAAGCATACAGGCATTACGCCGAGCGAGTTCAGGCGAGCTCGGTTCCATTAAAAAAAGGACGATCCCGACCGAAATGCATTCGGGGATCGTCCTTTTCACTTTTGTGCTGCGTTAGTCCTCAGCTACGCTTAATTGGTCATCGTGCTGTAATGCGCTGCCAGTTTGGTAGGCGTCAGCTCATAATCGTACACGGCAACTTTGCCGATCGCGCCTTGGAAGTACGATGCAAGATCTCGCGTGGCAATCCGCATCGGGGCCGTACCGTTTCCAGGTACGATGCTGTAGTCGGACAGCTTGTCTTGATCACGCAGGACACCGTTTTTAAACACCTTTGTGTAGCCTGTCGGGTACGTCGTGCTCGTATTCACGGTGTTGATAACCAAGGTGTAGTGAATCCATTGACCCGCGGTCACCGTATCCTGGAAGTAGGAGCCTGCGCCTAAGCCACCGCTTAAGTTAAACGAATAGCCGCTGATACGATTTGGACGGTTTTCGGTGTTTGTCTGATTGTACATTCTAGCCACCCAAGAATGCTGTCCGGACGTCCCCTTGCCCATCCAATGCACATACCCGCTGCTCTCATAGTTTGTAAATTGCAACGTATCCGGCCGCATCCAGGCCTCAACGGTCAAGATGCCTGTGCGCGTAACCTCCAGATAATCGTTGTCAGGGATTGTAAAATACTGATTCGTTCCGTTGAATACCGGAGCTGCATCCCCATTCGGCATCGTGGTGTCAGTCGGGCTTCCAGTAAACGTACCGTTCAAACCGTTCCCCGATTGATCAGCCGTGACCGTGGAGGATAAAGGCCAATATCCAACGGGATTGTCAGCTAGTACGGCCGTGTCGTAGGTGGAGGTTGCATGTACGAATGAAGATACATTGAAACAGGCAGAAAGTAGGAAGGCAGTCATCAAAGAAACCGCTAGCTTGGACATACGAATTGATAAAGCGTTACTCATTGTCAATCGTCTCCTCTCCTATTGGCAAATCACTTGCTTGGTTGCACTTGCGCTAGTTATACCGCGGCCGTTCAATTCCCTCCCTTCTCCGTCGTTATTTTCATCTTATCGGGAAAGGGCTTACTTCAAAATGGCTTGCTTTTGGGATGATGATGAAATCTTAATCCAGCCAAACAATTCGTCATAATCGATAAAAATGCGAAGCACGGGTGCTCATGTCAAACCTTATTAATCGTATAGAAAAAAGCGTCCATTGCCCTTGTGATCCACACGGCCTTTGATAACCCGAGAAACGAGGAAAGGTCGCCCCACTGGACGTCCTTTCCTTCATGTAAGTCTGCATACATGTATTGTACTAACTGATGCATCCGTTACACTATTTCAGCATTTGATACACTTGCTCAACATCCTTATCCCCGCGACCAGACAGATTAACGATAATGATCTGATCTTGACCCATTGTCGGTGCCAGCTTCTTCGCGTATAGCAACCGCATGTGCGCTTTCCAGTGCTAGGATAATTCCCTCTGTGCGGGACAATTCTTGGAAGGCTTCCAACACTTCCTCATTGGTGACCGTTGCGTATTCTGCTCGGGCCCGTCACCTTCAGATGGCTATGCTCCGGCCCAATACCAGGGTAATCAAGGCCCGCCGCGATCGAATAGGTCTTCTTCAGTTTGCCTTCTTCGTCTAGCAACACTAGACACTTAAAGCCGACAGTCATTATGCCCTTAAACTTATTTAAGTTTAGAAGCTTTAGCGTATCCTTCTGCGGTTTATTCCTGGCTAGGATCGGCACAATGGGTCCAATGCTACTGCTGCCGCTATTATTTCAGAATGTGCAGTAAAGTGACTAATCTAATTACGGCTGTCTCAAAAGAAAATGGCGTACGACCTCATTTCTGGGATCGTACGCCATATGATGGCCCTGTATTCAGTAAGCAGCTGTTCATTCCTCGAAGTATTTATGTCTAATACAGAAATATGCCGGCCTTTCTCCTTCTTGTTCCACTAGTGAGAAGTCGAGTAACTCTTTAACTATTTTCCTTATTGTTACTGCCGACTTTTCAAATATTTCAGTTAAGTCACTCACTGTCAGGCCACTACTAGAATCAAAGAAATGATTTTGGGCCAAAACAAACATAATATCTTTATGATTTTTCGTTAAACCCTGTAACTTTGGCTCACCGTCTAACTTCTTCAATGCCAAATTTAGCAACAGACTTTTTTCTTTCAATTCTGTATTCATCTGCTTAAGAGTTTCAATAATAATTTCTAGAAACGTTTCAATAAAACTATTCATTTCCCCTCTGCTTCTAATACTATTAGAAATTTCAAAAGCCTCAAGGTATTTAGTTTTATACTTATTACACCCTCTAGATAACGATAATGTAGAGATATTTCCTAGATCCTTTGACAAGTACATACTACTAATAAATCTAGAAGTCCTTCCGTTTCCGTCATAAAAAGGATGTATGTAACCAAAATAATAATGGCTAACTGCCACTTTTATTAAATTAGGTATGTCAGAATCATTATTTATGAAGTTTAATAATCTCTCGGTCAGACTAATTATTTCTGATTCTGGTGTAATTCCTTGATGAACAACCTTACCACTACCTGATTTTTTCAAAATATAAGTAGTTTCTTTTCTAAAAATCTCCCCATCAGGAAGTTCCTGCGAGTCTATTTCTCCTTGTGTAATATCATCATATATTTTTCTAATATCTTTTGAGGTTTGAGGAAACTCAAACTCATCAAGCAGACGGAAGTATGATTTTATCATGCTCTCGAATCTCTTCTTTGACTTTTTGTTAAATATTACATCCTTAGTGCTTCTAACGATTTGTTCTCTACTACTTCTTATTCCCTCTAACTCGTTTGTATTATACAATTCCTCCGAGATGCACTCGATAATAAATTGTTTCTGTGCTACTTTCGGCAGATTTCCAAAGGTAGTGTTAAACTCCCTCGAAATTATGCAAAGCTCACTAATCATCCTAATCATTTTGTTTGTCGGTACATAATATAATTCATAATAAGTAGACTGATCCATAGGTTTAATATGCATTCCAAACTTCACGGTAGAATGATAGTTAAATCTCTCCTCATAAACTTTATTAAATTCACTAGCACTAGTTTCATGGAAGATCTTATGTGCATGTCTCATCTATTCACCGCCGATTTACTATTTACAAGTAATTTTTACACACTAAATCGGTGTTGTCTAGTCCTATGTATAAAAATATCTCATTTTTTACACTTAGATCCTAACTTATTAGATAGAATTAATCCAATACTTTTATATTTGCACCACAAATACAACGTCCATTCCCATTCATCTTAACTTTCACCTCTCTCTTGCACGCAGGACATACAACCTTCATATTTAACACCTCTGTATAAAAAGTGTTATTAGTCTTAACATAAGAAGAAATCTATATACCCCAAATAATATCTCTCCCCACATAGGGGAATTTACTTTATTCATATGCATGATTGTGGAAATTATTTATAGGAAGTTACTTGCGGATTAGTTCCCAAACATGTGAAAGTTTCAATAAAAGTACAAAAGGGCTGCCTCTCGGCAGTCCTTTACACGGTTATATTTATTCAAAACCACAATTTGACCATATCTTATCACACTTGAAACTTTAATATTGCCCTTTAATTACAAAAAATGAGCCCCGAATGGTTCCAGCAAGTTTCGACTTCTGTCTAGCAAACTTAAACTTCGGCTCTAACTCCTTGGGAATCTCCATCCCCTCAGAAAGCTTAAAACCAACAGCCCGCTTCTTAGGGTCATCAACAGTGTACATGACATTAATCCCAAGACCATCCTCATAAAAGACGTAGGTAAATTGGATATTTTCCACTTGAAAACGCGACGTTTCTAGAGGTTTGGCTGCAAACGCAATATCACGTTCTTCTAAAATGCGGTTCACATAATCAAGATTCTCCTGACTTTCGCTAGCGGGTATAACCGAAAATTCATGTTTGTATTTATTCATAAAGTAGCGGGCTTCATTCGCACGTAAACCTGCAAGCGCTTCTGCTACTGGTGAAGACTCTAAACCAACCGTAGACACATTTTTAAAATCAACAATCTGAGACACGCTAATCCCTCCCATGACCTCGTTTATTTCCCTACAACAGGAATCCATACTTCACCATAGACGAGACCGTCTCGCTGCCCCATCTCAACCGTTGCATTTGGCCCGCCAACATAGGCAAAATTCTGGGCTTCAGGCAGAACTTGACCAAAGGCAATGCCAGTGAGCTTATTACTCAACTCATCCGCCGTCTTCCCTTCGCCTTTAACGACGAGATATTGTCCCTTAGGGAATTGAATAACTCTGTGTTCTTCCGGTACCGATGCTCCTGTCATGACGCCAGCATAATACATCATCTTGTGATTCACCGCTTCGTTCACGGCGAAAATGTAGTCGTTCGTGGCAATTGCTTTTAAAGCGTCAAGCCTTCCATCTTGCTCTACGGCCCGCCAAAAGTTTTCCTTCTCCTTGTTGATACCGGCATAATCCGTGTAATTGCTCTTCAGCTCCGTGCCAATACCTAGAACGATAAAGCTGTCTTTTTCCTCAAGGGTATACATTGTCATAATTAAATCTCCTTTTTTCAAATTAATGAATTTTTTACTTAATACGTTTATATTAACCTTAAATCATGTCAAAATAAGATACTGTTTAGAAGATCCGATGAATCTCAACTACCTATTAAAGTTTGCGGCTTTGGGGACGCAACGCCCAAGAGGCAATACTAAGCGCGGCATAGAAAAGCGGAAGAATAATATGGAATCCGTAATCGCCGTAATCGTTGGCGAACACATGAGATAAGGCCGCACCAGTCATTAAAAAAAAGATACCGCTATAAGCCCATTCCTTAAGTCGGGGGAATCCTGGCATTACGATTGCAATGACGCCAAGCAACTTCCAAGTTCCGAGAATGTTTGTGACATATAACGGGAAACCAATATCGGTCACTAGATCGACATTCCCCCCATATCGTATTAGTTGCCCGATACCGCTTAATGCAATTGAGAATGCGAGTATGATTGTGACGGTCCAATAAACGGCCATCCTTCCAAAAGGGCGGGACTCTACTTTTGTCATTTTTTCATTACTGATAATCGTACTCAAGTTCATTCCTCCTCTGGATTTCTTTTTTTACTTGATAGCTTTATAATAACCTTAAACCATGTCAAAAAATGATACTGTTTAGAGGATCCGATGAAAAAAGTAGAACGAATTAACATCATCATGCGGTATATCAATAACCGAGCCCACTTTACCATATCTGAGATTATGCAGGAATTTCATATCTCTCGTTCGACAGCCATTAGAGATATCAGAGAAATTGAGACGATGGGGATGCCGCTTGTCGCTGAAGTCGGGAGGGATGGTGGTTATTTTGTCATGAAAAATTCCGTCCTACCGACTGTCCGCTTTACCGATAATGAGATAAAGGCCCTTTTTATTGCCTTCATGGCCACGAGAAATCAACAACTTCCCTATCTCAAGAGTCGTCACTCTTTAGCGGAAAAATTACTCGGACTTATATCGGAAAACCAACAAGATGATCTTGTTCTGTTAAATCAAATCTTGCTATTTGAGGGAACCAACCCCCACAATCCCGATCTGCTTGATCTGTCCGATCTGCCCCATCCTATGTTAGAACAACTTATCCAAATCATTATTATGGATAGCTACTTAGTGGTTTCCGTCGAAGTAGGGAGGGAAATAAAGACTTATCCCATCTATCTGTTGCACTTATATCGTGAAAAAAGCTCTTGGCAGATTGAAGGCTTTGACCTAGAGGAAGAGAAGAGGCGGATTATCCCTGTCGACAATCTTACCGATGTTACACCCTACTCTGGGAAGAAAAGAACAACCAAGAAGAAGATTATAGAACAACTAAGCAAGCAGGAAAAAGTCATCAATCTTGTCCTTGAACTTGGTCCTAAAGCGATTGCCCAGTTCAAAAAATACCATCCGTTAAAAATATCAATTTCGTACACCAATCCTTATCAGTCTACGGCAATTTTAAAAACGTTCATCAATGTTCATCACTCGGATGAATTGGCCGAAATCACAAATTGGCTGCTTTTCTTAGGTGGAGATATCACGATTAGGGAAATGCCCAAAGAGGTTGTGGAAAGTTTACAGGAGAGAATGGTTCTTTTCACGAATAAGTAAAATGATTAATGAAGAAGAGGCATCGACTGTTCTAAAAGAACTGGAGAGCAGCCCTCTCTGGAAAAATCTAAAAGCAGTCAAAAACGGAAACGTCCACGTAGTTAACTATAATTACTTGTATAATGATGATCCTATTGCCGTCGAGAATCAGATCGATATCTTGGCGGATGCCATTCTGGCTGGCCGATAGCATTTAATACCTTAATTTGAATACAGACCCTCTTCTATCCGTTCGTTTACGATTGTGAAGTGGGTCTTTTGGCGTGTAGAGGGATTTGTAAAAAATTGTCGGCAACTGAAGGATTCATACACTATTTTGTCGAATTTATAAGCATACATGAAATATTAAGTTGTTCCCCACGAGGTGCACAAATGAAGCGTTTCCACTTGATCTTGTTACTACTCACATTAGGCGGCGCTGCCTTCTTGGCATTGCTCCTGTATCCCTATCTAAGCTCATCGAAGGATTCCACTAATCTTCCAATAACCACCTGGAAAGTACAATGGATTCCTGTTGGAGCTCCAGAAGACGCCCCGCCTGACATAGACGGAGAGTGGCTTTCTGCCACGGTTGAGCACCCGTTTGATGCCATTCCCAAAGGGAAGGTCGGCGCATGGATTCACCTGACGGTCCCCCCGACGTCCAACCTATCCAAACCTGGACTGTATATTGAGCGACTGTACGCCATGAACGTAATGGTTTATGAGAACGGCAAGCCCGTCTATCAAGTCAATCACAACTTTGACTTCGAGCGCACCCTTCTCCAACTGCCGCTCGACCATACTGAGATAACCAGCGATCTCTACCTGCGGCTCACGGCGAAGGAACGGGCAGGCATCAGTAGTGATGTCCAACTTGGCGAGCTTCCTGAAAACTCCCGGCAAGCTGTCCGCAATGAACTGCCTGACCTGTTGCTAGGGGGAGGCTTAGCTTTTCTGTCACTCATGATGCTTCTCTGCTCCTGGTATTTAAATCGGGCCCAGCGTAGTACTGCATTGGCGCTTACCCTATTCGTCATGTGCAGCGGCATACTGATCATGACCTATTCGGCTATGCCTTATTACTATTTTCCTGAGCTTGGACACGTTTTCGTATTTCTATTTGATACGTCTATTTATATTTTGTTTCCTGCCCTGCTGTACTTCGTCATCCACATATTCGAAGGCCGGTATCCATGGATCAAGCGGGTATTCCGCTGGCTTGTCGTCTATTATTTGATTAGCTTCTGCGTTATGGTATGTTATAAGATCATCGGAACGCCAATGTATTCTCTTTACGCGTTTCTAACCCTCTGGCTGGGTGCACCGCTCATTGTCGGACAACTGATTTTCATTAGCTTCCTCGCCTTTCGGAATGCCATGCAGAATCCCAATTCCCTGATCCTTTCCCTGGGCATTCTGATCCTTGCCCTTTCCGGAGTGACGGATATCTTGCTGATGTACGCAATAGATACACCCCATATATTCAATTTATGGAAGCTTGGCATCATCATTCTAATCGCTTCTCTGGTGATGATCCTGAACCGCCGAATTGCATCTGACTATGCCCGGCTCCTATCCTACTCCAAGGAGCTGGAGCTCTACAATCACCAACTGCAGCGGACGGAGAAAATGCAGATCATCAGCGAACTGGCCGCATCCATTGCCCATGAGGTACGCAACCCGCTTCAGGTCACAAGAGGCTTTTTGCAGCTACTCTCGGGAAAATCAGTAGCGCACGACAAGTCCTACTTTAACTTGGCCATTCAGGAGTTGGATCGGGCGTCAGGTATCATAACGGACTTCCTGACCTTTGCTAAACCGGAGCTGGATACCCTGATAGAGCTGGATTTGAAGCATGAGCTCGCACAGATCGAAACCATGATGACACCGCTGGTCTTGCTGAACAAGGGAGAGCTGGAGGTCCACGTGCCCGAACCTCAAATCATTCTGGGCAACTCATCCAAGTTCAAGCAAGCATTGATCAACATCATCAAGAATAGCATCGAGTCCCTTCACGAAGAAGGCCGCATTACCATCAACGCCTGGGCCGAGGGAGGAACCGCTGTCGTCCGCATTGCAGATAACGGTGAAGGCATGGAGCCGGAGCAGATCGCGAAACTAGGAGAACCTTACTTCTCAACGAAAACCAAAGGAACCGGCCTCGGCCTGATGGTTACCTTCCGTATCATTGAAGTGATGGAGGGCACCTTGGAATTCCATAGTGAAAAAGGAAAAGGAACCGAAGCCATCGTCCGGTTCCCTCTCGTTTCCAACCCTAAGTCCAAGAAATCTGCGGTTGTGCCCCATTAGATTTCAATTGCTCCAATTCCTCCGGTTGCGGGGGAACGACCAGTGCATAATGAGCTGGTGTTTCCGCCAGCACACTCAGTTCAATACCTTCAGGAACTTCAATTCCGAAGTCCTGCTTCAGTGCACTACGGGGATCTGCCAACAAGCGTGCCTTGAAATCCGCGTCCTCCCAAGCTTTCTTAATAATCTTTACTTTCAACGTATCCATGGACATGACAACACAACCCTTCAAAATATTAGGATATCTGCATTTTCATAATACCATGGAACTAGATCTTTTGTACCATTGTCAACCATTTATCGACAAATAAATTTTAAATCCGCCATCATTCAACAAACCCACTTAATTACCTCTGATCTTGTTAGCCTTGCGCTGCACGCATTGAGCCAATGCGGATGCGAAAACCTGGAGAGTTGGAGGGCACTCTGGCACTCCATAGTGAAAAGGAAAAGGAACCGAAGCCATCGCCCGGTTCCCTCTTGTTTCCAACCCTAGCTCCAAGCAGCCATTTGCGGTTGTTCCCTAGTAGCTGTCAATCCGTCCAATTCTTCCGGTTGCGGGGGAATGATCAGCGCATACTTAGTGGGTGTTACCGCAATCACATGCAGCTCAATACCTTCAGGAATACTGTGTCCGAAGTCCTGCTCCAACGCACTATGGGGATCTGCCAGCAAACGTGCCTTGAAATCAGGGTCCTTCCAAGCCTTCTTGATGATATCCACTTTCAACGTATCCATGGACATGACAACACAACCTTCCAAATATTAGGATAATTTGCATCCTCATAATACCATAGAACTAGATGTTTTGTACCATTATTAACCATTCATCTTCAAATAAATTGAAAATCCGCCATCATTCAACAAACTATCGTAATGATCTCTGATCTCGTTTGCCTTGCTCTGCAAGCCTTGAGCGATCGCAGATGCGAAAACCTGGAGGGATGCGGGAGCATCCTTCATGGCGCTCAACCGATCCGCATAATCGATTGCAATGGTCGCAAGCCCTTCTAAGGCCTGCTCTTGATAAATGCTGCGTTTCACCATACTCTCATCCAAAATTTCGCCTGCCTCTAGCTGAAGGTTCTCCCCCAACAACACTAGGAAAGCGTTACAGGAGGCCGTCGGCAAATCCTCCTGCCAATCTGTCCAGTCATCGGAGAGTTGGAGTACCGCAAGAGCCAAATCGATGGCTGTCTCCATACCTCGAATCTCTTGGGCCCTTCCAGCTTGGAGCAACAGTGCTGCGGCGCACAGCTTCACCGGGGCCGCCTTGCGGGCCAATCGGCCAGGATCCCGCGGGTCCATTGGCTCGTCCACCTCACGGTACATCGCATCTGCCCATTCCGCTAAATAGCGATTATAACAAACCCACAGCTGAGAGTTTTCTGAGAAATACCGCTGATAAGCCTCCAAAAACCGTTGATTCAGAAGCGTGCTTAGGGCCAGCGAACGCCGAACCTCCCCCGTCTCATCCATTACATCATCCAAGAGAAAAAAGGACAACATCCCGTACACATTTCCCACCGCTAATTCGCGACACAGCTCGATCGGACTCTCCAAGGTCTCTCCAACCCAATACGGAAGCAGGTAGCTGATCATATTAGGTCCTTCGCTGTCCTTCCTGTCCAAAGGATAGCACCCGCCCAGAAGCGCCAAAGCTTGCTCCTTCAGTTCCTCCGGAAGCGTCTGCAATTGAGCCGACGCTTCCCCGAAGATCCGGACAATCTCATCGCTATATTGATCTATTAATCGGTTCATGGATGGGAATCAGTTCCTTCCTTATTGTGAAAATCGTTTATCTAGGTCGGTCACATGTTTTCCATAATTATACTTCTGATCCATCTAGGCGTAAACCTTGCAGTTCACCCATATGATTACTAATCCGTATTCCTCTCTCTTCAACGAACTTGGGAAATGATCATTTCTTCTCTGTCGCAAAATAAAGAATAGCTGCGATGGGGAAAGCCATTCCAATCCATAATACGGCACTCCAACCTCCTGTAGCATATGCCCATCCACCAATTGCAGAGCCGATGGCACCGCCAAGAAAGAAGATAGCCATAAAAAGGCCATTCAGCCGACTGCGAATTTCTGGACTCAGTGAGAACAACGCACGTTGTCCCAGCACAAGATTTGCGGATACGCCGGCGTCCAATAAAATAGCTGAAACGACGAGAATAACGATTCCGGTCATTGAACCCGTACGGATCATAAGCGGTATCAACATCGAAATGATGACAGTGCCGAGTGCAATCCCTGTTGCGGGTTTAGTCCAGCCACGGTCCGCCAACCGTCCGACCACAGGCGCAGCTATAGCCCCCGCAACTCCTACAAGCGCGAACAACGCAATATCTATCTGCGAAAAATGAAAGACTGGGCCGGATAACAGTAACGGAACTGTTGTCCAAAATAGACTAAACGATGCAAACACAAATGCGTGATAAGCTGCCCGACGGCGTAAGATCGGGGTTGTGCGCAGCAAGTGCCACATCGAACCGAGCAGAGCGGCATAGCGTGTGTTCGCCGTTGGCTTTCTTTGGGGTAACACCTTTGAAAGTACGATCGCCAAAATAATAATCGCTGCGGCTGACAAAGCGAATACGGCATGCCAGCCCAGGAATTCGGCCACTAGGCTCGACAATGGTCGCGAGAGCATAATGCCAAGCAACAAACCACTCATGACATTGCCGACAACGCGACCGCGTGAAGAATCCGATGCAAGGTATGACGCAAAAGGCACGAGTACCTGCGCCGCGACTGACCCTACTCCGATGACAAACGATGCCGCCAAGAATGGCGCAGCTTGCTTCGAAACTGCCGTAACTGCAAGAGCAACACCTGTAAGAAGTAAAGATGCGACAACCAACCTTCGATTTTCAACGATATCTCCCATAGGTACAATAAATAACAAGCCGACTACATAACCTATCTGTGCTAACGTCACAATCAAGCCGGAGCTATTTGCGGACAACCCGATGGAAGAGCTGATGACCCCTACCAAGGGCTGCGCATAGTAAAGATTAGCTACAATGACGCCGCATGCGGCAGCCAGCACTAGGGTTAACCATGTTGGGATATTTTTCTCGATAGCTTGTTTTTTTAAAGCAGTCATTTTAAGCAACTCCTTATATAGAAATATATTGTGTTCTATTTTCTCAATACATTCATGGCTTCACGACAGCTACAATTCCATCCTGCTTCATCCTTACATAATTCCTTCATTTATTTTAAATACTAAACGTATAGTTTATTAAATGTATATTTGTATAATATACTGAACGTGTAGTTTTGTAAATGGGTAATTGCAACTTTAATTCTTATTAATAATTGGTATACTGGACGTATAGTTTATTTGTTTCGGATCAGATATGTATGAAAGAGGATGATGACGATGAATGGAAAAAGAGGCAGGCCGCGGAATATTGAATCTCAAAAGTCTATCCTTTCCGCATCTTACGAGTTATTGCTGGAAAATGGCTTTCAAGCCGTCACCGTGGATAAAATCGCTGATCGTGCCCAAGTTAGCAAAGCTACGATATATAAGTGGTGGCCTAACAAGGCTGCCGTGGTTATGGATGGTTTCATGCATGCCGCCACGGACAGACTACCTATCCCTGATACAGGTACAACATTTAGTGACATTCTCATTCACGCCACGAATTTAACCGGGTTTTTGACAAGCCGAGAGGGAACCATCATTACGCAGTTATTAGGCGAAGGGCAGTTTGATTCAGGATTGGCGGAGGCCTATCGTGCTCGGTTTTTCCGTCCCCGCCGACTTGAGGCCCGAGGTCTTTTGGAAAAAGGGGTTCAACGCGGGGAAGTGAAAAACAATCTCGACATTGGCATATGTATTGATCTCATTTACGGGCCGATTTTCTATCGTTTGCTTGTGACAGGCGAAACCTTGGACGAATTCTATGTCAAGAATTTAGTGAAAAACGCATTTGAAGGAATCCGTTTAATTTGAGTCGTATTTKCCGTTTTTCAAGCGGCTTTGGCGCTTCGTAACCTCTATACAGCAAAACCAAAAGGCACCCGAATCGGGTGCCTTTCGATTTTAGAAGGTCACTACCCTCACTGATAGATGCCCCTCCTGCTGACCCAGTTATTCTTAAGCGTTATGCCAATCTTCCCATTCTTCGACAGACATATAACGCACATTAGCTTTAACAGGGCGCCATTCCTCTAAGTCGAATGCGGCCCCCCCGAGAAGGAACCTCAATCGAGGATGGTTCCGTATGGCTACTTCAATCCACTCCAAGAGCTTGTCCACATGTTGTCGGTCCGTAACGGAAACTGCGATAAAAGATACATTGTGATTCACGATGATGCTATCCAGATCCATCAAAGGCGTATCGGGTCCTAGATACAACACCTCAGCTCCGCGTTTACGCAAGAACAGGCTAAACGACATGAGTCCGAGATGGTGCCGTTCTCCCTCGGGGCAAAAAGCCAATACAACAGGCATGCTTGGATTCACGGGAAAAATTCTGAACAAGGCAGATATTCTTCGCATAATCGTTTCCGTAGCGAAATGTTCCTGTGCTACGACGATTTTCCCTGCCTCCCAATCTGCTCCGGCCCTATAAAGGACAGGAACAATGATGCGTCGGAATGCCTCTTCGAAGTCATACAAGGCAAATGCCAGATCTATCGTCTCGTCTGCTTGGACGGATCTGAATTGGATCAAATCCATGTATAGCTTTTCGGCCAAAATGTCGTATGTTCGTATGCTAGCCGCCTGTTCTGCTTCCTGTACCGGAGGGTTAGACTTGCTTTGCTGCAGCAGTTTTGCCACTGCTTCGCTGATCTTCAAGCCGTTTTGTTCGATTTGGTTTTTAAGGAAGCGAAGCTTTGAAAGATCTTCTTCGCTTAGCAGGCGATGTCCGCCGCCGCTTCGGCTCGGGGAAATAACCCCGTATCGGTTCTCCCAGGCCCGAATCGTCACGACCGGGATGCCCAGCAGCTCGGACGCCTTTTTCATGCTATACATGATTTCGTCCCCTCCTCCACTTAATTATACATAATCAATACAAAATGAGGAGAGCTTTGTCAAAATTTTCGTCGATTTTCCGAAATTTTTCGCTAATTCTCAAAATCCCTTGCTAATATTGTATAGGTTTTGTACAATTATAATCAAAAATCTATACATAATCGAGGTGCTTATTCTAATGGATAAAGAGCAAGCAACGGCTTTAAAAGAGACGCATGGCGATAAGAAACTTCTATCATTGATGACGGCCATTGAAAGCTCCCTTGCCATGATTGAATTCGACATGGAGGGCACCGTGCTTTATGCCAACAATAACTTCGCGAGCTCCATGGGTTATCAGACATCGGAAATGCAAGGAATGCGACATGCCTCGTTCTGTACGCCTGAATTTCGAAATAGCGCTCACTACCACCAGCTGTGGGAAGGATTTCGACAAGGCAGGGCGTTCCAGAACAAAATCCACAGAGTGCGAAAAGACGGGCGTCTTATTTGGCTTGAAGCCACTTATATGCCGATCCTCGGTGAAGATGGACTACCATCCGGCGTGTTGAAGATCGCGACTAACATCGACGAGCGAGAACAGGCGGCTGCCCGATTGACAGGGGATCTTTTGCAAATGTCCGAGGATCTGCTGCATCGGGCACGGGAAGGCATGGCTCGCAGCAAGGAGATCGAAGAAGCGGTTGGCAACGTCGTATCGGGCTCCGAGGAGAATATGGCTGTTTTACTTCAATTGGAACACCAGTCCCATTCCATTCGCAAAATCGTACGATCAATCAAAGACATTGCTTCGCAAACAAATCTTCTTGCCCTTAACGCGGCGATCGAAGCGGCTCACGCAAAGGAGCACGGTCGAGCTTTCGCTGTAGTCGCGAGCGAGGTGCGCAAGCTTGCAGCCCAAGTCGAACAAGCGACTAAGGAAGCAAGCAATTACGTCGAAGAAATCGAGGCCCATGTCCGGGAAGTCGGGGAAAGCACGAAACGCTCGCAGATTTTTGCTTCCGAGAGCCAGAGACGAATTCAGCAAGCTGTAGGAGAGTTCCAGGACATCGGGAAAGCCGCCACTGAACTCGATGGGAAAGCGAACGAAATCAAGTTGATCCTGAATTAACAACAAATCCGATTACAACGGGAGGAAATGCCAATGAGCTGTCAGGGTTGCGGACTGAATGAGTTGCTCATCGAAATTAAAGTTGAAGGGGCCCATAACCGGAATTTGTTGCGTGATATGTCTAATCTTATGCGAGTTAGAAACGCCTTGCACCATGCGAATGAAGACACTTTAACGATTAAAGAGTTCGGAGCTCGTGAGCTTGCGGACTTTTGCAACGATCACCTGGATCGAGAGAAAATGAGAATTCGGCTGCCAGGAGAGGACTGGAGGCCCATGTCGGAGCTTCCGGTGATTCCTGAAACGAAGTGGATCGACAAGTTAATCGCTGAACGTCAAGTTTGCATGTATTTTCAACCTATTGTTGACAGCGAAGAACGGATTTATGCCTATGAAGCCTTGGCGAGATTCATGGACGAAGACGGTTCCTTGCTATATCCGAACATCGTCTTCCCGGCTGCTAAGACACGTGGTCGGCTATACGCTTTAGACCGGCTATGCAGGATGAAAGCAGTAGAAGAAGCTGCGCCTCTTCGGGCCAAAACGTTTATTAATTTTATACCGACGTCCATTTATTCTCCCGAATTTTGTTTAAAGTCCACCATCGACTTAGCTGCAAAACTGAACATTGAGCCTTCGCTGTTTGTTTTCGAAGTTGTTGAAACGGAGAAGACCGAGGACTTGGCTCATTTGAAGCGTATATTAGCGTTTTATAAGGAAAAAGGGTTTAAATACGCCCTCGATGATGTCGGAGAAGGCTTCAGTACGGTGGAAATGCTGGTGGAGCTTAAGCCTCAATACATGAAATTGGATCGTACCCATGTACATGGAGTCTCACGAAATTCAGCGATGCAGCGGATGGCGGAACTTTTCCTCGAAACAGCTTTACGCATCGGGTCAGTACCACTAGCGGAAGGGATCGAATCCAGAGAAGATTTCGAATGGTTAAAACAACGAGGGTATCGGCTATTTCAAGGCTACTTATTCGGAAAACCCAGCCTTCCTCCGAGCCCTCAACAGGAGGTCCAAACTTGCAATTTCTAAATCATCAAACGTTATTCCGCATGATCTTGGCCGGAGCCAACGAAATTATTGCGAGGGAAAAAGAGTTGAACGCTATCAACGTTTTCCCCGTTCCTGATGGGGATACGGGAAGCAATCTTGCTCACTTAATGCGAATGCTCGTACGGGAGATGAAATGGAGCGATACCTCCTCCGAGATGCTCGAAAGTATGAGACGAGCTTGTTTAAGAGGATCTCGCGGCAACTCAGGGATGATTTTCTCCCAGTTTATCCTTTCTATGTGCAGGTATATGGCCGCTCGCCCGGAGCTAAAGAAAGCACAGTTTATTGAAATGTGCGAGCAATCTGTGGCGATGTCTCGGCGTTCTGTGCATGAACCGAAGGAAGGAACCGTGTTGTCAGTCATGGATGACTGGGTCAACGTTCTTCAAACAGCATTCGCTCCTTCGGAGGGGCTTGCGGACATGTTGCAACGCTCGTTCGCCGAAGCGTGTATTTCGTTGGAGAATACGAAGCACCAGCTGGACGTGCTTCGAAAGCATAACGTCGTCGATGCGGGAGCGAGAGGCTTTATCCATTTCTTGCAGGGATTTATCGCTTCATTGGACGATACATTCCCGGTTGCTGGAAAGGTCTTTGAAGAACCGGAACCATTCGCTTCATCTGGCGTCGCTGTCCACAGCCATTCACATGAAGTCACAGATTCCCTTGCGTATCGTTATTGTACCGAATTTTTGTTCGATATCAGGACGAATTTGGAAGAAGTCAAAGAGCATATCGCCACTATGGGTACCTCGATCGTAGCCGTTGGTGACGGTCATCAGGGCAAAATCCATATTCATACAAATGTTCCTGCACAGGTCGCCGAAGTCATTCAAAATCACGGCTGGATCGTCTATCAGAAGGTTGAAGACATGAAGCGGCAGAAAGACATGATTTACAACCGCCAAGCGTCCATTGCCCTTGTGATCGACTCTGCCTGCGATATCCCAGAGACGTGGCTAGATGACTATCAGATTCATAGGATCCCTCTACATCTGCAGCTCGGCCGTTCGACATATCTAGATAAAGTAACCCTTCAATTGGATACATTTTATGACAAGCTCGAGTGGATGACCGAACAACCGACCACGTCTCAGCCTGCTCAAGAAACCATTACGTTGCTCTATGAACAGTTATTGACTCATTATGACCATATTATTTCTATTCATCTATCTAAGCCGCTAAGCGGCACCTACGATGCATGCCGACAAGCAGCCGAGCGCATTGATTCGGACAGAATACATGTGGTAGACTCGAGGACTTTGTCAGGTGCTTACGGGCTTATCGTTCATCAAACCGCGGAGGCCGTTAAAGCAGGTAAACCGATTGACGAGGTGCTTGATTTGCTAACATCGTCCATTCCTCGTACGGAAATTCTCGTGAGCGTCCCAACTTTGAAGCACATGATTAGAGGCGGAAGAGTAAGCCCGCTTCAAGGGAAAATCGGGAGATGGCTCAATATGAAGCCTATTGTATCAGTCAATCAAGAAGGCCAATCGATCCTGTATGGCAAAACCTTTTATAAACAATCCAATCTTGGCAAAATGCTGAAAATGATCTCCCTCATCCATCGCCGGAATCCAATCCAACGCTATGTTATCCTTCATGCTGGAGCTGAGGCGGACAGCACGCGTTATGTAGAAGAAATGGTCCGGATGACTGGACAAAATCCGCTGTACATCACCGGGGTAGCTCCTGTCATTGGGCTGCATGCAGGCAAAGGAGCGGTGAGCGTTGCCATGATGCTAAGCAGCGAAAATACGAGGAGGAATACGTAAATGTGGACATTGTATGGAATCAGCGGAGCTGCTGTCTTTATTTTTATGGCCTTATTATTCTTAGTAGCACAAGTCAAGAAAGACAACTCAATTGTAGATATCGGTTGGGGCTTAGGATTCGTCATCGTCGCACTGACGACGTTCGGGTATCAAGGAGGTTTTGACGGTAGACAATTGCTTATTACGATCTTGGTGTGCATCTGGGGTATTCGGTTGGCGGTCTATCTATTCATTCGTTCTATGGGCCGCGGGGAAGATTACCGCTATGCCAACTTCCGTAGACAATGGGGGAGCCGCGCAACGCTCATCGCCTTTTTCCGCGTCTTTATGATGCAAGGATTCATTATGCTGCTGCTCGCATATCCGATCATTCGCGTTCATTCGGAACAGATCGGCGTCTTTGATTTAGCCGCTTACCTCGGTTTGGCTGTATGGATTGTCGGGTTCATGTTCCAAACGATCGGAGATTGGCAACTTCGACAATTTAAGAAGAAGCGCCGGAATCAAGAAGAAGTGCTAACAAGCGGGTTATGGCGCTATACTCGCCATCCCAATTACTTTGGCGAAGCCGTTATGTGGTGGGGAATCGCACTGATCGTCCTCCCTTTACCCGGCGGTTGGGGTGCGTTAATCAGTTCCCTGTTGATTAACCTTCTACTTATCAAGGTTTCCGGCGTACCGTTCCTCGATCGGCGTTACGCGCATAATCTGGCTTACCAGCAATATAAAAGAGAAACGAATCGATTCATACCATGGTTTCCTCGGATCGAAAGCCGGTAAACTGTCCTCTTCCATGCTACAAATAATTCTCGTTTATGGTCTTAACTAAGAATCACTTTGTGCATGGAACAGAACCACATTCAATCAGAGGGTTGTCATTCAAAGCAACTTAATCAGCTCTTCTAGCTCCTCAACCAATACTTTTGCAAGTTCAAAATTCGTATCTTTTAAAGCCAATTCTATTTTCATTTCAACTGATTTTTTATTTTGTTCATTTTCTAGATAGTCTCTATCAAAATGACTCGCATATATCATCTGTCTAAATTTTCGCATACTCATTTTTCTAATCGTCTTATCGTCAATGATCAGAACATAATCCATACCATTTACAACAGAGTAGAAATCATGCGAAATCATGAGAATCGCACCTTTATAGTCCTCAATGGCTTTCTCCAGTGCTATTTGTGTATAGGTGTCTAAATGGCTTGTCGGTTCATCAAGAAGCAATACGTTTGCTTTACTGGCAGAAACTTTAGCTAATTGAAGCATATTTTTTTCCCCACCAGATAAAGATGCTATCTTTTGATTAACGATTTCTCCTTCAAAGCCATAGTTTGAAATAAACGATCTAACCTCATCATACGTTTTAAACCCAGCATCGATGAATTCTTCTAGTATGGTATTAGAATCCTTTAGCACTTCGCCTTGATTCTGAGATAAATAAGCCACTTTAACATCAGCATTTATTTCAATTGAATCGTGATTATTTGTAAAGATATCGCGGAGTAAAGTCGTTTTCCCGGTACCGTTTGGACCAATAATGGCTACTTTATCCGTAGATTTTATCTCAAAGTTCACATTGTCTAAAAGCAACTCATCAAAGGTAACACGATAATTATTGACATTTACAACAATGGTGTCTTCAATCTCATTTTCAATACCAAAACTAATCTTCGGTTGCTTAATATCAACAAAAGGCGCTTTAATTCTACGCGCTTCCAATCTTTCTTGAAACCTAACTCTAGCTTTTAATGCTCTCCCTCTAGAGGCTTCTGAATTATACGTTGCGATAGCTCTAAGATTATCAATAATGTTATCGTATCTCTCAATTTCTTCTTGTTCAGCGACTGCGATTTCTTGCAACTCAATTTTTGTCTGAAGTAATGAGAAATTATACTCAATATACCGCCCATCAAACTCTTGGATCTCCATGTTTTCAAGGTGTATCATTTTGTTGAAACAATGATTCAATAGATATCGGTTGTGCGTAACAACTAGCAGCATTCCTTTGTGAGAATTAATCAGATTTTTAAGCGCATTTAGGTTTTCAAAGTCTAAAAACACATCTGGTTCGTCCATAATCATTAGGTCTGGACTACTAAGCATTTCCTTCATCACTTGAATAAGTTTGAATTCCCCACCACTCAGGTCGGATACCCTAAGATCTTTTAGCTTCATGAGGTTTGCTAGATTTAGTTTTTTATGAATGTTGCTTTCAAAATCAGCCCCACCGATTGTATCAAATGTGTCTAAAGCTAATTGATACTTTTCTAATAACGCATCCATATCCGATGCTGTTTCCATCTCCGTACAAATCGCTGTTATTTCATTTTGTATCTTAATAAATTCTTCCCCTATATATTCAAAAACTGTTGTTTCTTTCGTTTTGTCGAATTGTGGGAATTGACTTACATGCCGAATATTGCAAGTCGKGTCTATTTCTAACTTGCCCTCGAACAAATATCTTTCTGGATCCATCAGTATATCGATCAATGTACTTTTCCCACTGCCGCTTGTTCCTATAAAAGCGCAATGTTGTCCCTCTTCAAGCGTAAATGAAATGTTGTTATATAGTTCTTTTTGCGGAAATGAGAAGGATAAGTTTTCAACTTTTATCATAGTATTACCTTTCTTTATAACAAAATTTGTGACTATTTTTAAAAGTATTGCAAAATATAAATTTTGAATTCCATATGCCCACCATTCTACCACACATAGCGGAGAAAACAGAAACGATCCGAGTCACGCGGTTCTAGCCGAGCAGTTCTACTTGCAACCCAAAGACCCGTTCCTGACGCCCGAGCATCGGATCACCTGCTTCGGCTCATAAATATAGACGAATAGTCACTTATGCTCATCACCATTTTGACTTAGAATTAACGTAGAAGATTGAAAAAGGCTGGGATTGCCATGTTAATCAAAAGAGACAAATGGTTGCAATATCGCATCCTTCGCAATGGGTCCTTTCTCGCCAGACGGTTGCCAAAAACACAGTTGCTTAAGAAGAACGCCTTATCCAAGATGCTGCATCACTATCAGAGCGTCGTACTGAAACCTCGCGACGGGAGTTACGGAAGGGATATCGTGTTCATTAAACGGAACGGTGCAAACGCCTATCGTATTCATAACGAGAATAATGCTGTCACCATGAGAGACACTGATAAGCTACTCAAATGGCTCCGTAAAAAAAACAGAGGTCGAGGATATATTGTCCAAAGGCGTCTACAGCTTGCTCAAATTGGGCACAGGCCGTTCGACATTCGGATAATGGCTCAGCGAAAAAAAGGCTCTTCATTCACTTGGAACGTGACAGGCTCATACGCGAAAGTTGCGGCGCAAGGTTATCTAGTCACGAATGTGACCAGCCGCACCATCCCAGTGCTTGAGGCGCTAAAACTAGCCCGAATCGGAGATCGGAGCTTGCTTATCAAAGCGGAATGCATCGCACTATTGGCTGCCAAACGACTGGGTGAGCGTTACCCCAAGCTTAGACAAGTCGGGTTCGATATCGGCATCGACAGGAAACGGCGGATTTGGATCATCGAAGGCAATTACAACCCGGACTTGCGCCCTTTCCGGCTCTTGAAAGATTCCTCGATGCATCGCAGAATATTATGGTATAAGAAACATTAAAACAAAAAAGACGACCAGCCTTTTATCTTTGGCCTGTCGTCTTTTCATGTTTGGTACCTATTCTTAATAATGCCCCGCTTGGGAATTCACTTGCGTCTTGTGCCACTTACAACGCGCGTCACTTGGAACCTATTTACCCCTACCTGTATAATGGCAAACTGGCTGAAAGAAGTGCCGGAAGAAGTATAAGGTTCCGCTTCAATATTTCCACTCGGCGTTTTAACCGTTGCGGAGATTTTAGTCACCAAACAGACTCCACGGCTAGATGCTCTCCAAGTCTCGTCACGCTGAACACTATAATTGTCGTCACTACAAAAGATGGATGCATATTCAACTGTCCCAGACGCATTAAACGAAGTGGAGTTAAATATCTGAACGGGGTCATAACCCCCAGGTCCTCTATTTCCCATCCTCAAAGCCTCCTTTTTTATTGATATAGTTCAGTAGATGCAATTGATATCGTTTTGGTAAGGTATAAATGTGGACAAGGAAAAAAAGTACGTTTGTCCGGTGGTCGCGAGGATACGGCAGCTTATGACGTGCGCAATAGAGAGTATTTCCTCGAGAGGTTATGCACAAGTAACGGCATGTTTTTGAAATAAAACAAAGGGCACTCTCTAGAGTGCCCCTGGCTAAAACCCACTGTTTTCAGTTTTTTTGACCGATCGCTTCAAGACCGATATCGATACTTTCTCCGTATACATCTATTTTCATGGCTAAGAACGAACGTAGGAATTGTGACGAGATTTTTTATGATGTAATATCGTCGAAATTCAGCAAAAGGCGCAGCTCCAGCCCTTTTTCGTTTGTTGTTAGTTCTTGCATGATCGGAATCGTCATATCGGTATTGGGGTTGTATTTCAGGCCCCAGTGCATAATGGCAAAAACGGCAGKAAACAGGTCAAGTGCCTTTTGCGTTKGTCGGTACATGGTTTGTGCGCGGTTAGTATCTCCTTCTATCTTGACGAGCAGGCCTGTTTCAACGAGTGATTGGAGCCGTGCACTCAAAATATTAGTTGAGATCTGCTCGCGTGAAGCAAGAAACTCGCGGTAATACCGCTTGTTATGGATAAGGACGTCACGAAGTATGACTAGGCTCCAGGGATCACCCCATATATCGAGCGCATATACGATTGGACAGACTGTGGAAGGTCGCTTTTTCATGAGAATGATTATACAATTCGTGCTTGCATTTTGCAAGTTTGTACTTGCATTTTGAAAGTACAGAATTTATACTCGGTGTGTAGTCAATAATTAACGAGAGGAGATAACTTCTATGAATCAAAGTTACAGTACTTTTTTTAAGGTAGACCAAAGCCCCGAAGAAGTCTTCGCCGCCATCAATAACGTCCGCGGATGGTGGTCAGAGGAAATTGAGGGTAGGACCGACGAACTCGGTGAATTTAAGTATCACTACCAAGATATTCACCGCTGCGCCATCCAAATCACCGAGCTTGTTCCAGGTGAAAAGGTTGTTTGGCACATTACAGACAACTACTTTAACTTCGTAGAGGACAAGAGCGAGTGGAAGAATACCAACATTGTCTTTGAAATCGCCAAGAAGGACGGCAAAACAGAAGTTCGATTTACGCACGTAGGCCTCGTTCCCGCGTATGAATGCTACGCCGTCTGTACGGACTCCTGGGGCATCTACATAAGCGGCAGCCTTCGCGACTTGATCACCAAGGGTAAGGGCCAGCCCAACCAAAGCGAGCAAATTGTAATCAAACACGGCATAGAAAATTCTTAAAAACCCCATGCCATAGACCGAAGCTCGGCGCTTAGCAACTTGTGCTGCCTCTTCTGAAAGCGTCGAGCAAAGTATTGGCAATAGTCACAGGGTGGGATTACCATGTTTATTGAAATGAAGTTTATTTAAGCTGCTGTAAGAGACTCTGTCCATATTGTGGCGCTTTTACATCAAAGTTATCTGCAACCGTTGCCCCAATATCCGAAAATGTCTTACTTACCGGCAGCTCACTTTGCCCAGTGAAACTTTTGCTGTAGATGAGTAAAGGAACATATTCACGGGTATGATCTGAACCAGCATGAATGGGGTCATTGCCATGGTCAGCCGTAATTATGAGAAGATCATCTTCACTCAGTTCCGCGAGAACTTCATTTAATCGCTCATCAAATTGTTCTAGTGCTTTCCCATAACCAATCGGATCTCTACGATGTCCATAGAGTGCGTCAAAATCAACAAGATTCAAGAAACTAAGTCCTGTAAAATCAGTATGAATGATCTCCATGAGTTTATCCATGCCATCCATGTTGGACACTGTGCGCAATGACCTAGTAACACCTTCGCCATCATATATATCTGAGATCTTGCCAATCGCTAGTACATCGAGCCCAGCATCCTTGAGCTCATTCATCACGGTTCTTCCATAAGGTTTCAAGGCATAATCATGACGGTTCGATGTTCTCTTGAAGTCTCCAGGCTGTCCGAGGAATGGCCTCGCGATCACTCTGCCCGGCGTGATTTTCACCGCCTGCCATTGTTCATTCGACAGATCGTAATAGTAGATATCCCCGACGTTGTTAAACCGCCGCTCCAGCGAATGTTCGCTTCCCACGAAGGTAGCCTTCATTTCCATGATGCCGAGTGCTTGTCCCATTGCATCCTCGTCTGGAGCTCTACCTGTCTACTCATAATAATATTTTTTGGTAAGCCATAGCCGAAACTTTTTGCTTTTCACTTTCAAGCATTCAAAGTGATTGGCGCTCGGTACTTTGGCGTAGGCTTCGCTTATCTCGTTGCGGAAATATTCAGCTTCCCCGCACAGTCGGACGAGAATGTCCGCTTGCTTTTCCTTCTCTTCAGTTTTCCCGCCAGCATTGCCTGAATGCTCTGGTTCATACAGGCTCCTTAGCTCAACGCCATCCGTTTCCTTGACAGCTGTTCTTATGGCAATCTGCGACAAGTCCTCCTTTATCGAACCGGAGTATATAGGCGCTGCGGTTCGTATGATCTGCATTCCACGGGCATGTTTTAAGCACGTATTTGTCGACTTTGTTCTGCCAGCGACCATTAACGGCAACCTCCAGCCCGTGCTGATTCACCCATGTTTCCATATTAAGTTGTGCAGATTCAATATGTTTCCTTATTTTCGGCGCTTCTGTATGAGGCGGCCTTAGCTTCTTTGTCAGCTCTTCAATCTGTTCGGCAGATACAATCTCTAATGTTTCCGGATTCTCCGGCAACCCTGATATGCGGTGCGGACGCTCCAGCGTGTCATCACCCTTGCAGGATTGGGTGCCGTAGAGCTTACAAATGCATCACCTTTTCATCGCTATAATGCCAGTCCACCGTTTCAAGGAACTGCTTGATATGGTCCCGGCTGTAACTGGCGATCAACAAGGTTTTGAAGTAGGTGTATAGTATGAGATACAGTTCGTGTATAAGGCGCTTATCATCTTCATTACTCTTCTTGAGTCTTTAGAAGGGGTTACCTCTCAAACGGTCTTAAGATGAAATGGGCCCTCCTTTTTGAAGAGCATCTGTAGAATCGCGTCTAGTCTCTGAGCAAGTCTCAATACTGTTAGTAAGCATGTCCCTCCTCTCTACGAGTGTTTCGTAATCTGACCTATTCTGAATTGGAGTCACCTCCCTTCCTTGTGCGCGGCTGCATAAGCTTCGGAAGAAACAAATGGGATCTCCAATTCGGAAACCTATTTCCAGTTCTATAGGGCTACCCTTACTTTGATGGTAATCGATTGGGGCTGCCCTACTTTCTCGTTGTTCCATTGTAGCTACCACCAAAAAGCGAATCKTACCCTCAGGATCAAAAGATGTTTTAAGAAATTCTATGATACTTTGTTGTTCTTCCTTATCCATAGTAAGTCTTCATTTCCCATAATACGGTTGTTGCCATCTGTTATTTTTCTTTCGTTTTGAAGTTGATTTGCGAGATAGTCAGATTATTAGAACTGCTTCTTATTCGTAGTGTTACAAAATCCGACATTAATCTGTCGATAAATAGCGATATTTCAACTTTAAGATCAAAATCGGAGACAATTTTTGTTGCTATTTTGGTACTTTTGTACTATCATTCGATGTGTTTGTAGAAATGATACCCATTTATGGGATGATTGAGTTGGTTGCATCGAGGATTCTTCCAGTAAATTATCTCCAATTTTCTTGAAGGGAGTTTACTATGAAATTAAATATCAGAATTTTTAGATTAACAATAGGCAAAAAGTTAATGGGGTCATTTTTAATCATTGCTATCCTGCTGGGGATTACTAGTGGTATGTCATTTTATTACTTAAAAGAAATAGACCGTTCCGATTCCGATTTAATCGAGAGACGCGCGGTTATCTTGTCAAATGCACAAGCCATGCAGCTAGAAGCTGTACAACAATCCAGTAGAGTACGCGGCTATCTCTTGACAAAAGATTCACTATTTAAAGATCAATTGCAAACATCCAATGATAACCTGTCTAAGCTAGTCAATAAAACAATGACGTTGGTCCAAAGAGAGGCGGATAAAGAGAAGCTAAGAAAATTAGATGAACTCAACCTGCAGTTCAAACAAAAGTATGATCAGTTGCTGCAGATGGTTCAAACTAACCAAAACTCAACCCAAACGATGGATTTTTATAATAATGTTGTACTGCCTTTAGGGAGACAACTAGAACCAGTTGCTGATGAAATAGCCCTCGGACAGAAGAAATTAATGGACGAAGGAAGTAAGAACAATACCGAAACGACCAACATTGCAATTGCGAGCGTTTCAATTCTAAGTGTTATTGCATTTATATTATCGATTTTGATTGGTTATTTTAGTTCACGTATGATATCCAAACCAATTGTTATTATGGAAAAGTTCGCCCAGAAGATAGCATTAGGTGATGTATCTGTATCAAACATTCTGGTGAAAAACAGGGATGAAATTGGCTCTTTAGCTGACTCCTTTAATCAAATGAAGGAAAATCTCAACAATTTGGTGAGGCAGATTAATCTAAGCGCTGAGCATGTAGCTGCATCCTCGGAGGAATTGACAGCAAGCGCAGAACATACTAGTCAGGCTTCCGAAACAATTACTTCTACCATTCAAGCGGTCGTCGTTAGCGCAGAGAGACAATCATACAGTGTAGAAGAAAGCGTACGAGCAATGAATGAAATGTCCGCTGGGGTACAGCAAATCGCCGCAAATACACAAGTAGCTTCTTCTATGTCTATGCAAGCCGCTCAAAAAACATTGGAAGGAAACAACGCCATTCATTCGGCGGAGGAACAAATGGGATCGATTCAAACTTCATTTAATCAGCTTACTGTTGAAGTAAAAGAAATGAGTGAGCGTTCAGGAGAAATTGGACAGATTATCAACGTGATCTCCGATATCGCAGCCCAAACCAATCTACTCGCTCTAAACGCGGCGATTGAAGCTGCAAGAGCAGGTGAGCAGGGACGCGGATTTGCAGTAGTTGCGGGTGAAGTTCGTAAGTTAGCCGAACAATCATCACAATCTGCTGAGCAAATTACGCAGTTAATTACGCATATCCGAATTGGGATTGAGAAGACGATTCAAGCGGTGGAGAGCGGAACCAAGGAAATTAATGAAGGTATCCGTGTAGTACATACTGCAGGTGGAACTTTCGAAGAGATTAAGGAATATGTAGACCAAGTAGCCAGTCAGGTGCAAGAGGTCTCAGCGGCCTCGCAACAAATATCGGCTAGCTCAGAACAGATCGTTCATTCCTTTGAAGAAATTTCGGAGGGATCGAAATCAGTGGCTTCCGGGTCTCAAAACGTATCCGCTGCCACTGAGGAGCAATTGGCGTCCATGGAGGAGATTTCCTCATCTGCCGCTTCTCTGTCTAAAATGTCGGAAGAACTACAGGCGCTAGTTGGTAAGTTTAAAGTATAGTTGGGGGTACAACATGATCGACTCCATGAACAAGGTTAAGATAAATACTTGGTTAGCTCGGAAGACTACTCCCTTTACTGTAGTCTTCTTCTTCCTTATGTTTGTAATCATATTAATTGACGAGATTAACCCCACACAAAATCTGACGAGTATGTATCTAATTCCCTTAGTAGTTGCAGGCTTTGCATTCTGGAAGAACATGTTTATACAATTTATTGTATCTGGCGTTTTGTCATGGGTTCGTGATCATTTTGCCCCATATGGTCATGATCTAAGTATACATTTGGTTGTATCTCATTGGTTAACCTACACATTGGCCATATTGTCCGTATCCAATTCGATAAAGTTTTATATCAGGGAGAAAGAGAATACACTTAATCTAACCCTTGCACTAGCCAAATCTTTGGATTCTAGAGATACTCACACAGCGTTTCATTCAGAGAATGTTGCAAAATATGCATTTAAAATAGCTAAAGAAATGAAGCTATCTAGCAGACAATGCGATCATATTTACTTAGGAGGTCTCCTACATGATATCGGGAAAATAGGGGTGCCGGAATCTATTTTATCGAAGCCTACACCACTAACAAAGGATGAATATGACTCTATTAAACAACACTCTATCATCGGTTATAACATGGTTAAGCATATCCCCTCGTTCGAAAAAAGTGGTATTTTGGATATGATCTTATATCATCATGAACGGTTTGATGGTACTGGATACCCTGGTAGGTTAAAGGGTGAGCAAATTCCCCGATTAGCCCGTATATTGTCTGTCGCTGATTCTTTTGATGCGATGACTTCTACACGGGTATATAGAAACAGGATGGAACTGGAGTATGCCGCCAACCAGATCCGAAAAAATAGGGGGACACAATTTGACCCCGAAATTACCGACGTTTTCCTAAAGATACTGGAAAAAGAAGGATCGAACATTTTATTGCACATAGAAGGCATCAAAATGGGCCCGTATTAGCCTTATACCAAGCTAATCGGGCCTTTCTATGCCATTGTCACTTTACCCGCTCCAACCTCTACCTTGCCTCTTCGCCCTTCCGCACGAAAAATTTCGGCATCACTTATGATACGGTTCCCCGTAACGAGGTATCGGCGAAAAATCAGCCAAAGTGTGTCGCACGGCGGCCTATATGATCCCCAAAGTACTATTTTGCCGCCAGTAACTTTTACCATCCCATTATTGATTCCTTATTCTTTCCCTTCAACAATAATGCCCCTATAGGCTGCTCCTTTGAGGCGATGCTTCACAGCTTCTTGATAAGCTGGGCTGTAGTACCATGTCTCAGCTTCTTCAAAGCTTGGGAATTCCATCTTCAATTCATTTGTATTTCCATCCCTCAACTGTCCACATAAAACCATCATATCATCAGCGCTTTTTGCATACTTGATTCGAGTTGTACAATAAAACAAGGGCACTCTCTAGAGTGCCCCCGGGCTAAAACCCACTGTTTTCAGTTTTTGTTGACTGATCAACGAAGACTCTTGTGGGTTTCTCCCCAGATTTGTCTGTCCAATGACTTGCACCATTAACACCTTAGTGGATGGACTCAACTTTCGCTAATGATAACTTCCCGTCTTCCATCCGGTATACCTTGTCGCAGTAGGTTAGCAGCCGCTCATCGTGGGTTACCATAATTGCCGCTTTATGGCGTGTTCTCACCTCATGAGCGATCAAGGAAACTACTTCATGGGCACGCTTGGTATCAAGGCTTGCTGTAGGTTCGTCCGCCAAGATGACATTAGGATCGTTAATTAGAGCCCGGGCAATGGCGGTACGCTGTTTTTCTCCCCCAGATAGCTCCTCAGGGAAGCTCTTCAGCTTTGTGCCTAGACCCAGTTCTTCAAGCAATTTTGCAGCAAAAGCTTGATCTGCTGCACGAACCTTTCCCGACATCCGCTTGACGACAAGCAACTGATCAAGTACGTTCAGGTATGGAACCAAATTCGAAGCTTGCATAATAAAACCAATCTCATGTAATCGGATGTCGGATAGTTGGTTACCTGACAGTTTCGATATGTCCTTACCATTTAATATAACCTCACCCTCGGAGGCTCTAAGCAGTGCGCCCGCAACGGATAAGAAGGTGCTTTTTCCAGAACCGGATGGTCCTACGACCGCGATGAATTCGCCCGGTTCCACTTTAATGGATACGTTATCTAGTGCCGAAATACGATTCAATCCTTCATAGTAATACTTTGATGCCGCCGTAATTTGCAATCCCTTAGTCATTATTCAACCCTCCCAAGCGCCTGCAGCGGATCAATTTTCGATATCTTGCGAACCGATACCAACGAACTAAGCAATGAAATCACCAGCAAAACGATCGAATACGTGAAAACCAACTTTGTGTCAAGCATGAAGGGCATGCCTTTTGGCATGATTGCCGCTGTTCCATAAGTCAGGATTATGCCAACTATAATGCTAGAAAGCGACAAAACGAACACCTGAGAGACGACCGCTTTGCCCAAGAACCCATTTTTTGCTCCGATCGCTTTCATTATCCCGAATTGGTTGGTCTTCTGCATCGTAAATACATAGAAGAAAACGCCAAGTACGAATGCTGAAATCGCAAGCAGGAACGCAAGCATCATCATGATCGTGCCATTCTCTTCTTTGTAGCCAGGCATTCCCTGTACCGCTGCTGCACGAGTAACAATATTGGTACCCGATAGCTGTTCATTGATGGCAGTGGGATCAATATCATTACCTTGAAGCATTATCGCATTGACTGGGATCGTGACTCCTTTGTCCGAGCCAGGTGCCGCAAACGCAATTTTTCGCCACTCTGCAATGGGTGTAAAAACAGCTGCTACGTGGTTATAAGTCTGATCCTTGACGAAACCGACAATAGTCAATGACTCCGTCGAGCCATCCAACTGGAAGGTGTCCCCCAACTTAAACCCCTCGTCTTTCATGGTGTCATTTACGATAACCTTCGTCAGGCTATCTGATGTCAGTCTCGAACCTTCTATTGTCACCGGTTCTAAAAAACTCCCCGGCTCAATCCCAATAATAGCTATATCTACTTTATCCTCACTCAACTTGCTATTTCCTTTGATGGCTGATGCCATGATGGTTCCCATTGACGACACGGCATTTACGTTCGGGATCTCTTTTAATCTCACTGTCAATTCATTAGACAATAAAGACTTACTCATTGATGCTTTCGAGCCTTGTTCAAAAACTACGTAATCTGCCTTCATATTCTTGAACGTCGAAGCCGCTAGTGTAGATAACCCATTCCCCAAACCAGATAGTATGAATACCAACCAAGAAATAAGCACAAAAATGATGGCAATCATCAAAAACCTTGTCTTGTTGTGTTTCAATTCCCTCAATGCCAAAAACATAATCTATCCCTCTCCTCCGTAAAAATAAATGACACGAGTGTCAAATTAAGCCTCCCTCGTCTGACAAGTATTTATTATAATCTTTATTTGACACGGGTGTCAAATAAATTCGTACTCCTTAGTGTCTCCCTGCCCCTCCTAACCACATTTGGTACAATAACTTACTCCACTGAGATATAGGAATATTCATCATATTGGGAGTATCGATAAGGTTAAAAAAGACACCTATTATCGCAGGGAGTGGGATGCTTGGATTGAAGTGCCCCTCTTCCTGTGCACGAACGAACAATCGCTCAAGTTGATTTTTTAAAGTCATATGTGCTTGCTCAACAAATTCAAGATCATCGGCCGCCGCTACAGAACTAGCTTTATTAACTTTGTGCGCATCTCCAAGCAGTTGGTGAAAATTCGCCTCTTCCAGATATATAGTAAGCAGACTCTGCAGGGCATCCATGCAATCCGTATCATCAATAGCCGACGCCTTTTGTAGTACATTTTCCATTACTCGTTTCATACATGCAGCAACAATCTCTTCTTTATTGGCATAATAT
The DNA here is from genome assembly GCF_052115445.1 of Paenibacillus sp. 2RAB27. Lineage (NCBI taxonomy): Bacteria > Bacillati > Bacillota > Bacilli > Caryophanales > Paenibacillaceae > Paenibacillus > Paenibacillus sp. 2RAB27. Next base: position 77,619 of record NZ_JBFRGR010000015.1, on the reverse strand, counting down.
TGGTAAATTGTACTCCTTGCTCCAACCAGACTTCTCGATAACAATTTAAGCTGAAACCCCTCATAACCGTGTTCGAGAAGCACTCTCTTGGTTTGGTCAAGTAACTCCGATTTTGTAAAAGCCTGCTTTCTTCCCATGTTAATCACCGTCCCTAATCGCTAACATACTCGACATTATAACAGAAATTAGGCCCTATTTGTGATAAGGTTCACCGTAACGCTCATAACGGCGAAAAAGGCGAATGGAGCTGTCGCGGCCAGCTCCTATAGTCCCTTGCTCCATCATTTTATATTTCAAATTGCAGTCAAAATGGCCGCCAGCTTCGGATTGATGGACAGGCTTAAATCGTACACTTGGCTGCCCGACCGAATTCCTGCATTTCGCCGTGCCGAATGTATCATCGGCATAATAACCAAACGGGGTTTCCCAAATAAAAGGAAAACCCCGTTTGCTAGACTACCTGTTATACAAGTTATAAATGATAACTGCTGTTTCAGCCCTTGTTGCTGTAGCCTTCGGATTTATTGAATTGCCGCTGCCTTCTATAATTCCAGCTTTAATCAAAGCTGCAACATTATTTAATGCGTAACCGCTTATTTGTGCCGAATCAGAATAGCCCTTCAGTTCCGATTCGGAAGCATTTGCCAATTGTCTTCCAGCCTTATTCATAGCTCTTGCTGCAAGAACAATCATGTCTTCCCTTGATATCTTGGCATCTGGATTGAAATTATTGTTACCAACCCCAACTGTAATTCCAAGAACCTTAGCTGTTGCCAGAGCTTCTGCATAATAGGCACTTGAGCTTACATCTGCAAAGTTGCCCTGTGTTTTTGCAGATAACCCAAGAGCCTTAACAAGCATGAGTATGAAGTCTGCCCGCTTAACATCGGCAGAAGGATCGAAGGTTGTTTCAGAAGTACCGTTAATAACACCTTTAGATGCCAAAACTTCGATTGCCCTACTTGCCCATGAATATCCGCCAATGTCTCCAAAGCTCTTCTTCACATGTGCCACTGCATAATTGCCGAAGTGTGTTGTTTTAAAGGTTACCTTACCCGTTCTGGAATCATATTTGCCTGTTGGTACCGCCACTGCCTTTCCTGCTTCATCAATGTACCATACGACGATATGTTCTGGATCGGCAAGCTCAGCTGCTGTAGGCGTATACGGTATTTCCACGGTAACAGGCGCTTCAGGATTGCTCCATGATATCCTGCTGCCGTTTATACTTACATTGAGTTCTACTGCAGGTCTCATACCTATTTGTGACTTTACTGCCTTATCAATCACTACGTTTGTATCTGCTTTTGCTAGGGTGAGGCTTATACTCTGTGCCCCTTTTACATCTAATGGTGTGAGCATGTTTCCAGGTATTGATACCTTACCGAGTTCCGTTGCTATTTCGATCTTCTTTGATGCATGTTCTGCCATCAGAGCTGGTACCGTGAAGACCGCTTCATATGCACTGGCTCCCTCAGCCTTCGGTACATTGATTATTGCTGTATCCGATGTTTTGAGAGCTTTGGTCAATGCATCTGCATCAATGGTAGTTGAAGCTACGCCTGCATCATTCACTACAGGTGCAGATGCCTGAATTGTACCCGGAGCATTTTCTATCGGCGTTGTTGGCGGTGGGGTTACTGGCGGTATTGTTCCCGGTGTTCCGGATGAATCACCTCCGCTAGGATCGCTTCCACCATTACCGCTTCTTCTGACGGTTACCAAACATGTTGCTGTCTTACCGCCGTCTTCGGTTGTTACGGTAATTATCGCTGTTCCTGCTGCCACAGCGGTTACCCTACCATTACTGTCGACTGTTGCAACACTGGAATTACTGCTCGACCATGTTACATTCTTGTTTACTGCACTGGACGGTGTTATGGCAGCTGTCAGCTGTCCGCTACTTCTTACCGTCAAATCCATTGTGTTCTTGTCAAGTGTTACTCCATTTACTTTCTTCGCTGCTTCCACCAGTTCCTCATACTGTCTTTCTGCAACTGCCAGTTCTTCATAGTTATCCACTAATGCTTTCTGATCATCAGACAGTTCATTATTCGCTTGCCGTGCAGCATCGATATCTCCCTTGCTTTTCAAGGTAACCACACCGATTGCATGAATCAATGCCTTTACTGTTTCCACTTCTGCATCAACAACTCTTATCTCCTGTTCATACATAAGCTGCGGATTAGCAACACTGATCGCTCTTACAACCACGGTTCCTACGCTAATTGCTTTTATTAAACCTTCGTTCGTTACGAGGAGTACACGTTCATCACTGGAAGTCCAGCGAATGTTCTTTATTGATGCATTATCGGGAGTAACTGAAGCATCAAACTGAGCAGTTGTCCCTTTCTCGATGATAGCTACACCACCTCGCACCTCAAGACTGGAAACTGGTATGGGAGCACCGATATAATCTGTTACCGTTACTTCACTACTCGCATAAACAGCATCAGAAACCGTAGAATACGCCTTAATGATTGCCGATCCTGTTGTTATACCCGTAACAACACCTTTATTTGATACCGTTGCTATTTCAGGGTTTAGGCTGACAAATGCAACACTTCCCTCATTTATATAAGGTGGATCTGTAAGAATAGCAGCCGTTTTCTTATGGTTTCGTAAAACAGTAAATTTTTCAGAAGCAAACTGAATGGAATTAACAGTCGTTTCTGCCAAACTTCCAATGACCTCAAATTCATATAAAGAATATCCAAATGTGGTACCGCGCTTAATACCTTGCATACGAACGTATCTTCCCTGTATCGGCTCATCAAGTACATACCTCTTCCATCCGGCAGCACCGCTTTTTTCATAGACTACATTGGTTACCGAATCGCTCTCATTGTAGACCTGAATGTTATACTCTTTACCGTAAGCTGCTTCCCAAAGCAAATTAATCTGATAAATATGGCTTTGAGCACCTAAGTCAATGGTATACCACTGATTGTCCGATCTCGCAGACGCCCAACGCGTTGATGGATCTCCATCTATAGCAGCTTTAGGATCACTATTCGTGGTGTCATTGCCACTTGTTGTTGCGGTTTTTCCAAGTGCAAGATTTTGAAGTACAACTCCATCTTGTCCGCTTTGTGCTTTAAACGAGAGAACACGGAACTCATAAAGTGAATAGGCAGCAGGTGCTTGTGTACCACTTAATCTAACATATCGATATTTTTGTACTTCATCAAATGCAATCCAGACATTACCGCCTTTACCGTTCGTCTCCGTATAAAGATTTACCCAGACGTTGCCATTCAGAGAACCCTGAACCACATAATTGGTTGCATATTGCTGCCAGTTAAGCTCAATTGCTCCAAACCCCTTAGGTGATCCTAAATCGACCTGCAGCCATTGAACATTTCCTACACTGGATTCCCAACGCGAAAGATAATCACCATCTGTCGCTTTATTAGCAGTGTAAGTACCATTGGCAGAACTTGCAGAAGTATTTGCGTTAAGTGCGAGGTTTTCTGAAGTACGGACATTAATATTTGCACTTACATCTTCCTTCGTTCCAAGAACTTTAGCTGTTAGAACCGCTGATCCGAGTGCTCCAGCCTGCAATGCCCCTGTTGAAGAATTCACTGTAGCAATATCCTTATCTGAAATCGTATAGTTTATTTCACCGGTCGCATTCATCGGTGCCAATTTGACGACCGTGGCTAAATTATACTTCATAACGGCTTCAAGCTGCTTATCTTTAAAGCGGATCTTTTGTATGGGTGCAATTTGATGGACATAGGATAAGTGTAGGTCGGCAATCGCAATTGAATCGGCTTCACCGCTTATTGTAAGCAATAGGTAGTTCGTACCATCCTCTAATTCAGGAATGTTGTAAACCACTTTATTGTAGTTCCCATAATCACGACCGGCAATCTCTTGACTGGAAGCAACAGGTATATAGCTTTTCCCGTCTTTGGAAGACATCATCGAAACGGCACCGCCATTTGCTTTGGCGATAAAAGCAGTAAGATTGGCATTTCGTATATTAGTATAACTATAAAGCATCCTTGCATGTTCAGAGCCATTTTTTATCAGAATATCCTTATCCCCGCCGAATTTAACACCATCCCCCTTCATATAGGCGGCATCACCTTTTACCTCATAGGTTCTGGAATCATCCAGCATCGTATCCATTACAAAACGGTCAGAAGTCCAGGCATAATTGATTACCAGTTTTGAAAGCTGTGGTGCCCAAATTTTGGTATTATTGGAAACGGAAATCTTGATAAACCTTATGGAGCGATCCAATTCCGCTGAATTGGTATATACAACTTTACTCCACTTATCTTTTACTACGGTTCCGTTTTTTGTTGCCGGAATAGGAATCCAGTTCTCATTATCTGTTGAACCAAAGAATTGAAGGATGGTATTATCCCCTGCACTAGCCAAACCATAATCATAGGTTGTCAGTTCAAAGTCTTTTGGTGTTGGCGTATAGTAGGTTACATATTCCTCTCGTCTTGGATTCGTTTTATCAGCATCATTTCTCTTAAAACGAGTAGAATCTCCATCATAATAAGTATTCGCATTGGAAGCGTCGAATGCCCATCCACCGGAATAACTGACCGTCTTGGAGAAATCTTCGAATTCTTCGATCAAAGTACGTGTGTTGCCAATACGATAGGATATTTCAGGCGATAGGCTGCCTTCACCTGAATCATTAATTGCTTTAACTGCAAAATAATAAGTCGTATTTGCATTTAATCCTTTGATTTGCGCTGTATTTCCGAAAGTAAAAAGCGATTCCGTATAATTTCCACTTTCCGTACCGTAAACCAGCTTATAACCTGTTGCTCGCGAAGCTTTTGCAAATTCAAGACTCAATGTGACATCGTTTAATGCCATATTTGTAATAGATGTTTCTCCTGGCGCCTCAAGTGGTTGGAAGGCAAACTCAGCTTCGATCGGATTCCCAAAAGAATGATCGACATCCAGCTCAAACCTAATTGACGGAGAAGTTTGAATAACTTTAATCCGGCTATCTTTAGATATAACCCCGACAGCTGCCCGATTAATATCCACGGTAATTGTGCCCGAATTTCTATTTGTCGTATCTGAAAGAGCAAAGCTAAGTTTATGATCATCTTCTTTTATCATCATAGATGCAGCTTTATCAACAGTAAGATAATCTTTTACACCCATTGCATCAATGGATTGATCACCATCTTGCCAGAAGTTTGCGCCAAGAGTATGGAGCGTTTTCTCATATACAGCGTGTACATTATTATCCTGGCGGATGATTTCAATATCGCTGGAATCTGCATAGTTTTCAACCTGCTCTGCGGTCATTTCAGGCAATAGAACGTATGCATAGCTTTCATTCACCGGCTTTGAGCCATGATCAATCCACATCGTAAGGTAATCGGCTGATTGCACATCTTCATCTACATTATAAGAGCCCAAATCCGTCCATTTTCCTTTACGGGTTTCACGGACTGCGCCGATCTTGGTTTCTTTCGGGAAATAAACGCCAATATTGGAGTCTTTAACATTTCCTTCTATTAGTGCCCACCTGGCATTATCGATTTTACCGTTCCAGCCAAGCTTGTTCGACTGTTTTTCTCCATTGATAATTAGAGCATTATTACCTGTAATATAATGGTTGTCAATCGTAGTTTCAACATTGTTATTATGTGTAGAAGTAATACCTGATCCTAATGCTACAACTTCGTTATCAAACATAAACCACGATTTTTTTGCGCTCACTTTTGTGCTGCCGGATGAAATCTCCAGGCCGGCAGTACTGTAAGAACCATTAAGCGTGGTGCTTCCTGCAAAGGAGTTTGCATTTTTATGGCTGCCAACCGTGATGCCATTAACGGCAGTTACACCAGCAAGCCGATACCAGTCAACTGTTGGTTTTTGATAGGTATACTGTCCAATATCAGGTGTATACACATAAGTCTGTCCAAGACCCGTATACCAACCTTTTGTATTACTATCCCCTTGCTCAAAGGTTGTGATATCTTTGCTATACATAGAAAGACCAAAAGAGAACTTGTCTGTAGTATGAACGGTTCTTACACCTTTACCAAAGGTATAGCTTTTTCCCGCATTGGAAACCGGCTTGATTGAATCATCCTTAAGGATTTCCAAAGTTTTGGAGAGATTATATACGGGGAACATATACCATGCAACACCAGCACCCTCATTTAAAGTACGTATTGCATTTTCATTATTCATCCATTCCTTAATCATTCCTTTAAATCTCTTGCCCGTTTCCTCAGATACCGATTCGGAGAACAGTAGAACATCGAGGCTAATGGTAATGCCAGCATAGGCATCGGTCGTATCTTTACGGGTGATTTCACGTCCCCTTACCATATCCATGAAGACGCCTTTATACATAAAAGGCACATAACTTTTTTCCACGATGGTACTCATATTATCTCTTTCGGGGCCGGTAATTTTCCATGGAGAGTCATCAAGCATATAAATAAAGTGACTCACATCGGAGAATGCTTCTTTACCATAACCGCCATTATAAACAACATTTCCGTGCTGCATAAAAGTACCGTCTTCATAATAGCCATCGCCGCTTTTAACATATCCCATAAAGGAAGGAACATCATTTTTTACATAGGCAAGGATTGAACTATCTTTAAGAAGAATCCCCGAATACATGCGGACACGATCTCTCCACAAAGCATTTGCACCCACATACATATAGGGGTCTCCCCCGACTTTGGTCGCTCCCCGATAAGCAGTTGATGTATAAGCCTGGATCTGTTCTGCTGTCAGATAATCATACATAAGCAGAACTGTCTCGCTAAAATAAATCGGCCCCCCAATTTCCCAAGTAAACCAATTCCCATAGGAATTCGTTTCTACTCCTATCTTAAAATGATTTTTATAAATATAATCCATTCCGCGGAGTATCTCATTTTTCAATCTTTCATTCTGATAAAGTTCACAGCCTTTCGTCTGAAGGGCTAATGCCATAAACTTAAGGCTTCGGATCGTGAACTGGGTATTATTTGAATCACTATATGCAGAACCGCGATTGCCAAGCATATATTCCTTCCAAAGGTAATCATTGTCGCCCCAATCCGGTGTAGGATTAGGATTGATCCTGTCAAGAAGATCCTGCGCCACATTATTGATAGCGTGAAGTAACCCTTGCATATTCGGGTCCTTGGGATCATAATCACCGCCCATAGCCAAATACCGCCATTTCTCTCGCAGTTTATCAAATTCATCGACTGTTTTCCCTTGGGCGGGAACCGTTACACTGCTCAAAACCATGGTCAGCATCATTACAAACGCTAAAATAATACTCAATAGTCGTTTTTGCTTCATAACGACTCTCCTTCATAAAATATTTTCAAGTGAAAAAAATTAATACACTTCATACCGGATTGTCGTATTTAGGCCTTGACCTTTGCCGCTGCCGGCGTAATCAAGCGTTGCAACCGCTTTCTTGCAGCTGGAACTTGAGGCCCAGCCACTGCTGGCCGGGCCTATTTCATAAACGAATGACAGCTTGGAGTGGCTATCCTTTAATCGATCCCGCGAGCAATCCGCGTATGAAGAATTTTCCCAAGAAAATATATACGGCGAGGGTTGGCGTTGCCGCCAACAGCGCTCCCGCCATCTGCACGTTCCATTGCACTATCTGGCTTCCGGACAGGTTCTGCAGCGCGACCATAATCGGCTGCTGTTTCTGCGAAGTGAGCGATACGGCGAACAAGAATTCGTTCCATACGCTCGTAAACTGCCAGATGCCGACGACGACGAATCCGGTGATCGACAGCGGGAAAATTACCCTTCTGTAAATCCCCATGAAGCCGTTGCCGTCGATTTGCGCCGCTTCCAGCAATTCGTTCGGTATGCCGGCGTAGAAATTGCGGAACATTAGGGTGCATATAGGCAGACCATATATGACGTGAATCAGGATGAGGCCGGGGATCGAGTTATAGAGCTGCACTTGCTGCAAAAATTGAATCAGCGGAATGAGAATGCTCTGGTACGGGATGAACATCCCGAACAGCATCAATGCAAACAACGTATCAGAGCCCCGGAATTTCCATTTGGACAGCACATAACCGTTCATGGAACCCAGCAGCGAAGACAGCAGCGTCGCCGGGACGGCCAGATAGAAGCTGTTGGCCAGGTTCGGAATCAGCTTGTCGTAAGCTTCGTTATAAGCTGAGAAATTCAGACGGGAGGGAAGCTTCCACATCTGGTCCAGCGTAATTTCATCCACGCTCTTGACGCTCGTGACGAGCATGACATAGATCGGAACGAGGAAGACGGCTGCAAGCACAGCGAGTGTGAAGTACAGAATAAGCCGTTTCGAGCGCGGTATCGCCATTCTACGACTTCTCCTTTCGGAACGCGGAAATCAAATAGGGCACGATGACGAGAGATATGAGCAGCAGCATGACCATCGCGATACCCGCGCCTTGGGCGTAATGATTCCCGCGGAAAGTCGTCTCGAACATATACATGCCGGGAACGTCCGTCACGAACATGGCGCCGGGACCCGTCATCGCGTAGATTAAATCGAATATTTTCAACGAGACATGCGCCAGAATGATGATCAGGCTCATAGAGATCGGTTTCAGCTGCGGAAGGATGACTTTGCGGAAGATTTGACGTTCGGCTGCACCGTCAACGCGTGCGGCTTCACGCAGATCTTCGGGAATGGCCCGTAATCCGGCCAAATACATCGCCATGGCGAAACCCGCCATTTGCCATACGGCGGCCAACACGACAGCAATAATCGCCATCGGAATGCCGAAATCGATCTGCCCGGTATGAACTTTCGGTATGATCTGGGTGCTGACGAACCAATCGGGCACATGCGTAAAACCGATATTCTTCAGAATCAGATTCACTCCGGTTTTGGGTGATAGGATCCATTGCCAAACGACCCCGGTAACGATGAAGGACAATGCCATCGGAAAGATGAATACGTTGCGGAAGAAAATCTCCCCGCGGACTTTCGTATCGACAACCCGGGCCAGGAACAGGCCGAGCATCATGGACAAGCCGATGAACAACACGGTAAAGAAGAGCGTATTGCGCAAATCGGACTGAAACCGAAAATCCTGAAAAAGGAAGCGGTAATTGTCAAAGCCGATCCAATTGGACGATTTCACGAGCGTATTCCAATCCGTAAAGGATACATAACCTGTCCAAGCGATGAATCCGTAAACGAATATCCCGATGACCACAAAAGACGGCAGGATCATCAGAATCGGCGCCATCCGGGCGAATGTCCGGCTGCGGCGTCTTGGAGCTGTTACGGAACCAGTGTCTGTCATAAGCGATCACTCCCAATAAGGAGGGCCAGCCGCGCGATTCACGCGTCTGGCCCTTAATGCTATTCTCTACTTGATGCTAGAGCTTTGCGCTTGCTTCAGCGCTTTCAACGCTTGATTCACATCGCCGTTGGTGACGAAAATGTTGACGGCCTGGTTCGCTTGCGTCGTGAAGCCTTCGGGAGCGGCGGAGCCGTGAGCCATGCTCGGCGCCAGCTTGCTTGCCTTGAAATCTTCAATCGTCGATTGCCCGTACACGTCATACTTGGATTTGTCCGCATCGATGCGAGCCGGAATGGAGCCCTTCAGCGGGTTGAACACATCCTGTCCTTCTACCGAGCCGAGCACTTTCAGCCATTCTTTGGCTGCCTCTTTGTGCTTGGTGCCCTTCGGAATCGCAAACGTGTCGGTGACGACCATGAACATGCCGGACGAGTTCGGCGTCGCCACCCAGCCGAAGTCTTTGTTCGCGGTTAATTTCAGATCCGTCGTGAAGTAGCCCTTCGCCCAATCGCCCATCACGTTCATCGCTGCTTCGCCTTTCGCCACGAGCTGCGCGGCGTCCTGCCAGTTGCGGGCGGCATGGTCGGAGTTGATATAAGATAGCATCTTCTTGAACGTTTCCAGCGAAGTCTTCACCTTCGCGTCGTCGAAAGACAGCTTGCCCGTCCACAGTTTCTTGTAATCCTCCGTGCCGAGCTGACCGAGCAGCACGTTCTCGAACAGCATCGTGGCCGTCCACGGCTCCTTGTCGCCCAATGCCAGCGGAACGATGCCCTTGGCTTTCAAAGCGTCAGCCACCGCGAAGAACTCGTCAAACGTCGTCGGGGCTTTCAGGCCGTTGCTGTCGAAAATTTTCTTGTTGTAGAACACCACGTTGCCGCGATGGATGTTAACCGGTACCGAGTAGATGTTGCCGTCTTTGCTAACCAGGTCGATCAGATCTTGCGGAAATTTGGTTTTCCAACCTTCCGCCTCGTACAGATCGTTCAGCGGGATGACCTTGTCAGCCGCCACCCAGCCGGTATTCAGTTCAGCGCCGCCGTGCACCTGAAACGCATCTGGCGGATCTCCGCCCTGCATCCGGCTTGCCAGCACCGCCTTGGCGTTTGTGCCGGCGCCGCCGGAGACGGCAGAATTGATGACTTTGATGTTGGCATGCTTGCCTTCAAATTCCTTGATGAGTCCTTTCAGACCCGCTTCCTCGCCCGCGCCGGTCCACCAGCTGAAGATTTCGACTTGTTGATTGCCGCCGGGCGTGGCGGATGCGCTTGCGCTCGGCGGTGTGCTTGGAGAAGCCGCGGAAGGCGAAGCGCCGTTGTTCGATTTGCTGTTGCACCCCGTCAGCAGCATGCCGAGGGCGGCCGCCGCCGTAAAAACCAGGCCCGCTTTTTGTTTCATGTCATTACCCCTTTCGATCCGATGAATGATGTAATCGCTTAACATCCTTTATCCTAATCGATCGGGACAATCGATATAATGAGGCGAATCTATCTTTTCGTCCGTTTTTTCGCCCAATTTTGAACCGCTTTCATATTTGCCTTTTCCGGAAATCCCCCGGCGACATGCCCATATTTTTCTGGAACCACTCGCTGAAATAACGCGGATTCGGATAGCCGACCGCTTCTCCCACTTGATAGATTTTCAGCTTGCCCTCCGTCAGCAGGCTGCAGGCTTTATCGAGGCGTATCCGGGACAAGTATTCGATAAACGATCGTCCGGTCTCCTGGCGAAACAATCGACTCAAATAGTTCGGCGTCACGAACAACTCGCCCGCGATCTCCGCCAAATGAACCTCTTCGGTAAAGTGCGCTTGAATGTAGTTTAGTGCCTTCTTGATCAAATAAGAGCTTGGTTCCTCCAATGGCTCGATGGCACCCGGCATTCTGGACGGAGAAACTCTGTCCGAAGCGCAAAGCGCCTTGGCCTTCAGCAGGGCGTTTTCGATCTCCTCCACCTCTGTCGGCTTGAGCAAATAATCGACTGCTCCCAGCCGCAGCGCTTCCTGCGCGTATTGGAAATCACCATAACCGCTCAAGAAGATCACCTTGATGCCGGACAAGTCTTTGACCGTGACCGCGTCGGCTTCCCCGTCTACGCGGCCGCTGACGCGAAGCCGGGCCACCAGTTCGAGCCCGGTCATATTGGGCATGCGTATATCGGACAAGACGATGTCAACCGGGTCTTTCTCCAAATAAGCAAGCGCTTCGGCGCCGTCCTCGAAAACGTTAACGAGCTCAATGCCGAGCTTCTTCCACTCGATATGTTCGCATAGTCCTTCCCGAATCCAGGCCTCATCGTCGATAATCATCGCGCGGTATTCTGCGTTAGCCAACCTGATCCCCTTCCTTTCACGGAGCCGCCCGCACCGCCAGACGGCGCAGAACGGTGGACGCCTCCCGGAATGCGTCCTGCGGTTCTTCGTACAGCGTCACGACTTTGGCGAGAGCCCGTTCCACCGCATCCACCATCGCCGGATAGTAAGTAACTGACGGCTCGTTCTCAGCCATCTTCATCGATTCCAGAATGAGCGAAAAATCTGGGCGCTTCTCCCGGAACGCCGGGTCGCCGAGCAGCGAACGTCTCGCCGGCACGCCGCCGGCATCGGCGTAGATCATTCCCCCGCGTTTACCGGTGGCATATGCGAGAAACTTCCACGCTGCTTCCTTGTTGTCCGAGTTCGCGTTGATCGCCAGCGTCCAGCCGTGCTGGAAAGGAACGCGTTGAACCGCTCCGTCGCTGTCTTTCCTCCCCGGAAGCAACGCGATCCGAATGAAGCCCGCGTAAGGGCCGTCGCTTAGCTTGATCATCGGATATGCCGAGTTCCAATACGGTGCTGCCATGGCGGCTTCCCCGGACAAGAGAGCGTCCCTCGTCCGCACGAAATCCCAGGACAGAAGATTGTCCGGTACAATCTTATCCCGAACAAGCCGCTGCAAATAGTCTCCAGCACGGACCGATGCTTCCGAATCCAGCAGCACCTTGCCACTGTCTTCCTCCAGGAAGTTCCCGCCAAAAGACCACAGCAAGGAGGCGAATATTTTGGTCCGCTCTTCCGGAACGACGCCCGGCATCGCCAGCCCCCATCTCGTAGGGGACTTCGGGTTCCCGAATTGCGAGAATCTCTTTGCGGTCTCGTACACTTCCTCCCAGGTATCGGGCGGACTCGGAATCAAATCGCTGCGGTAGTACAGAAAATGCGTACTGATGTCCGTGGGCAAAGCATAGATCGAACCTTTGTAGCGATACACCGTCAGAAAATCGTCGAGATCGAACCCTTCGGGATCGGATGATTGCGCACTGCTTATGTAACCGTCCAAAGGCGCGATCGCTTTCGCCGAAGCAAACTGGGCGATAGACGTGTTCGGGACGAAGACGATATCGAACGTGTTCGAACCGGCGAGCAGTTGCGTACCTACAGCTGTAAAGTAACCGTCGCGACCGATCTCAATGAATTCGACCTTGATCCCCGTATCGTTTTCAAATGGTGCCAGCAGCTGTCGCAACGCTGCAGACTCGGTTCCCGTCCGGATCAGTACCTTGATTTTGCGAACCGGCTCCGAAGCAGCCGGCGAATCCGCAGTCTCGAGATTCAGCAGCATGGTTCCGCTCATTGCCCAGACGAGCAGCAAGACGAAAGAAACGATGATCAACCCGTTGTATTTCCTGCGATTCAAGCCGTCCCCTCCTCAGCGCCGTTATCTAATTCAATTCGTTGTGGGGAATGCAAACCGTTACCGCCGTCCCTTCCGCTTCGCCCGCTTCCAGACGGATGCCGTAATCTTGGCCGAATGCCAGGGAAATGCGCTGCTGGACGTTGCGAAGCCCCAGATGCTCATTGGACGATTCCTGCAAAAGAAGGCTGACCCGCTCCATATCGACTTTCCGCCCGGTATTGTGGATGACGATGTTTACGCATTCGCCCTTCTTGAAGGCGCGGATCGTGACTTTGCCGCCCCCGCCAACCTTGGATATACCGTGTTCGAGTGCGTTCTCGACAATCGGCTGCAGGAGAAGAGGCATAATTCTCGTATCCTTTGTATCCGGATCGGCGACGATTTCATATTGAAGCCGATCCCGGTAGCGGAATGATTGAATTTGCAAATAGTTTTCGATATGCTCGAGCTCCATCTGCAAAGTGGTCCATTCCTGCTCCGCGTTCAAGGTGAACCGGAAAAACTTGCCCAGCGCGGTCACGAGCTTGCTGATCGGTTCCGCCTTGTGCTTCTTCGACATCCAGTAGATCGTGTCGAGCGTATTGTACAGAAAATGCGGCTTGATTTGCATTTGGAGCGCTTGAAGAAGCGCCTTCCGCTTCTCCTTCTCCTGCTGCTCGTTCTCTTGGATCAGCTGTTGAATCCGCTGCATCAATCGGTTGAAATTGCGCTGCAGGACGCCAATTTCCTGAACGGAACCCTGAATTTCACGCACCTGCAGCTGGTCGATTGAAGGTGACGACATCAGCTTGGCCAAATTGATGACCGGCTTGGATATCGCGGTTGCCATGAGAACGGACACAATGGTGAAGATGACCGCGCCCAAACCCGCCATGACGAGCAAGTATTTCAAAATTTTCTGATTCGGGCTCATGAGCTCGTTTAACGGAACAACCGCTGTCATTCTCCAGCCGCTTACTGCAGACGTTTCGTGGGCCGTCAACCATCTTCCTGCGAATTTACCGACTGCCTCTGCGGGATGCGACAGCGATTTCACCAAACCCTCAATGCCCGGCTCATCGAACAAGGCCGACTGCTGCCGATAAATGTCGTCCCCCGCCGCGTCGGACAACATGAGAGCCCCGGTCGAGCCGATTCGGACTGGGGCTAGACTATCGTCGATAAAGCGATCGTTCAATTGGATGAACAGATACCCTCTCAGTTCGGACGTATTGCTGTCGATGAGTTGCCTCGCCGCCGTCACGGAATCGCGCACCGGGGTCTTAAAGCCGTCCTTGGCCCGATAAATCGCCCACTTGTCGCTGAACCAACTCATTTTAAGCGGCTTCATCTGAATCTGTTCGACAATATAGTTGAAATTTCCGACATCCAACTGTTCGTAAGATTGAAAGGCGTTGTCCGTGGACAGCACCGTTCGGTTCKGGGTGATCAAATAAACGGCGCGGATATGATCCAGCCGGCCCCGCAGCAGGTCCGAATACATCAACTCTTTGAACTTCTGATTCGCTTCCTGCAGCAAGTACGGGGTATTGATGGGCTTGTCCAGAAAATCGAGCGGGCGCTGATACAGCAAGGGCCACGTAAGCCGGTCGATCTCCGTAAGATCCGCTTCCAACGCTCGCTGGGTCTGACTGACGGTCTGCAGCAAATATTGGCTGACCTGCTTTTGAAAAATCCCGTTTTGTTTCTCGTACGTGATATAGGTGATGACGACCAAAGGAAACAGCATAAGAAGCAAAAAAACGGTTAGCAGCATCGCTCGTATGGAAATCGGCCTGTTCAACGCAAAGATTGTTTTTCCTCCTTCCCGCTCCCGGTAGTTTCCCTTTATCGCTCGGTATTGCGAATAGGGAATGCCCCCATCGTAAATTGGCTAACTCCTTGAGCGTCGTTTAGCGCCCTTCGGTGCAAATAAAGCGCTCTCAAAATGAAAGCCTCAACGATCGATCCGCAAATTGACATCGGATAAGAAGATCATACAGAACCTTAGCCGAAAATTTAATGAGGCAAAACTTACTTTTATTCTGTTTTTATACACCCCCTCAACAAGTATAACATTACCCACCCTCCCCAGGAACGGCGGATGGAACAGAGCCCGAGCCCCGGATTTCCGGTGGATGATACGGCTCTCCGTATCGTCTAAAGAGCGTAAGCCCCGAAGTAATAGTCAAGCGCTTCTTCGGAGTATCATCCCCCTGCCACTTCGAAACGGAGTTAAAATCATGACCTGCACCTCTATGTTTATGGGGCGTATCACACCGCGTCAGCAATCCGGCATATCCCCATACTTCCATCACCACATCCCGTTCTTGTTTGCTACAAACCATCGCATTCTTCCAACGCTTCTCCAACATCCGGGCGCTCTCATTGTCCGCACAGCTCCGAATCGCTTCGAGCATGTTGTAAAGGATGGCCACATCCTCGTCCGTACATTCCATTGTTTCCTCTCTACTGAGTAGTTCGAGGTCCAGCCAACAATACAGAAGATCGTTCAAACGGACGCCCCCCCATTTGACCCGCTCGAAATTCAGCACATTTAAATCCTCCTCCACATATTCCCGATCCGCCATGAGTTGATGATAATTACAATCCCCGCAGCTGCTGGTATTTGTCCCCACCGAGCTCCGCTATTCATAGGTATGCAAAGGCAATCCGGAAGTCAGAGCCCAGCTTGAAAGGGAGCTCCTCAGATAGACTTTTCTCGTAGACAGACTGTGCAGGAACGCAGCGGCTACCCGTTCCTTAGTAATCTCCTGATGCAATTCGTGCAATCGCTTAATGAGATCATCATGATGGATCGTTATAGGATCGAACATAAGCCCTTTGCTCTTGGCATAGTTGAAGTCCTCGCCAGCAAAGGCATACGGTCCGTCTTTCCACCCCCTTGAAGACCAGAAGGTATTCAGCAATATCTTTTGGGCTTTTTTATCCATTCGGCCTCCTCCTTTTCCGGCGGTTTAGCGACCGTACTGTGATATCCGACCACATTGTTCTCATATAAATCAGTATTTGCGCGCTAAATCGAACCAGCGTAGAGCCATATCTTCCGTTATAGGCTGGCTAATCAGGTGATCAGCCTGGCTGAGCTGCCAAACGGCTTCACCAAGGTCCTCTCGTTCGGTGGTTTCGATGCCTTTGAGCGTGTTGAAACGCATGGTGAACGCAGTAATTGCCGCCTCGGCTTCGGCAAAGCTGCCGGCCTGTGCTAGGTTTGCCAGGGCAACGATGTAAGCTTCGTTAGCCAGCTTGGCCAGATGTTTAGGCCAGGACGAGAACGGGCGTCCGAACTCGGCAGCCCACCATTCAGGCTTCCGCAATTGAAATGTAGTGAGTTTAGGTTTGGGAAGCGGCTCAGAAATGCTAGCGAGATGGGCTGCCCCAGCGGTGCATTATGTAAGGCAAGGCTCGTCACTTGGTGCAGCTCACCCAGGTCGGGCATCAAGAATGGGGTGTCATTCTTGCGTCTACCGGTACGCGGCGCCAGTGTCAGAGAAGATGGCATATCGCCTGTGCCCGAGAAACGTGATAAATTGCCGGACACGCCCAGAAGGAAACATCGCTTCGGAAGCTTCAGGGTTAATCGCCCGCCTGCGTCACTTCCCGTATAATGCAGATATCGTGGCCAGAGTGAACCCGCCGGCGTAGAAAAGGCATCGAATACGGTCCAATCGATTTTCGCATCAGGCGCAACATGAAGGTCAGCCTTCTTCCCCAGCTGCGACGGCCCAACCGATAGACTGCCCGGACTGTCAGGTCGATGGGATAACAACCATCTTCTCTGATCGAGCCAACGGGAGGACGAGCTTGGTTATCTTTTGACATTTTACTCTTTCTTGACCGTGCCAAAGATATGAAACGGCGTTATCCCATTTGCGAATAGGCTATCTATCAGCTTGACCAATTCTTCCGACGATAAATCTTTGCCGTTGCGTATCCAAAGGCGAAACAAAGATAGCAATGTTGATATATAAAACTCAATCAGGTATGGCGCTAAGATATCATTTGTTGGAAGATTCACAATCAATCTCTCAAAGGGAATTTCTCTTTTCAGGCGTTCAACGAAATGAACAGAACCATAGTCACCCAGGAGGGCTTTTAGGACAGAAATATCTTCTGTACTTTCCAAGCATTGAAGCGCATCTTGGAAAGTATGCGTTGAAAGCTCCCTGTTTGCCATTTCCTCGTTAATGGATTTCAAAACCTTCTCTTCAACATAGTCCAACAACTCATAAATATCTGTAAAGTATTGATAAAATGTACTGCGGTTATATCCTGACTTGTTGGCAATCTCTTGAATAGATATTTTTTCAATTGGCTTTTGGCTATATAAATCACAGAACACATTTATAAAGGTCTGCCTGGTTTTGTCCGTAATTTCAGGTTGCTTGTTCATGCTTTGTCTCCATTTCCGGTTCAATAGATGATCCGACAGATATTGAAAATCTGATGGTTGATGTCCGTATAGTGAATCCATACAATATTATTATACAACACGTTGTTTGATCATCAATAAGGAATATCAACTCTTTGGGGGAGTCTAACATGAAAATTTTATTCTTCGGTAGAGGTGTAATATCGACCCAATATGCGTGGGCTTTCGAACAGGCAGGTCATACAGTTGAGTTTTACGTTAGAAAGGGGAGGAAAGAAACCTTCGGAAGCAGTATCGAGCTTGAAATGTGGGACGCACGAAAAGGGAAAAAGCTAATAAAAGAAAGCTGGAACGTCAAACTACATGAGGAGATCCTTCGAAATAATGATCTCATTATTGTGAGCGTCAACACGGAACAACTCCCAGAAGTAGCACAATTCCTATCAACTGCCGCAGGAAATACCCCTATCCTCATATTCAATAACATTTGGCAAGACCTAAAGTCATCGATCGCACCATTGTCTATGAACAATGTTGTCTTTGGCTTCCCCGGAGCAGGAGGCGGCATAGCGGACAATAAGCTTAGAGGCGGCTTTTTGAAAATGGTATTTCTAGAAAAACCACGGACAGGCACTGAACCTATTAACCAATTGGTCAAGGAATGTTTTGAAAGTGCCCATTTTAAAATTAGCTGGGTAAAGGATATGCAAAACTGGCTATGGAATCACTTTGCCATGAATGCAGCGATGGAAGCCGAGGTGTTAAAACGGGGAAGTTTTCCAGCGCTCATGAACCATAGTGACTCATTTTCCAATCTTGGGTTGAATATGAGGGAAATGATTCCTGTACTTAAAGCAAGAGGTGCAAAGCTTGATACCATTTCTCTCCTGCTGACTAAAATTCCACCGGGACTTCTCGGCACACTTTTTAACAAGATTATTTTTGCAAAAGGCAGCTTACCGCGACTTTTTGTGGAATACAACAATAGTAAAGCAGGTTTTGCGGTACTTGAAGTTGTGAGAGAAGCAAAAAAGGTAAGCATACCTTTGCCGCGTCTTACGATGGCATTTGAAAATACTGAATATGCAAAAGAAATTTAAAGAAGCCTTCGATATAACCGCTATGAGAACTGGAGCAACAAGCGCAGACGAGGCAAGAGTGATGAGCCGATTATATCCGATGGAGAACATGAAGCCATTATCCACGATACATACATTATGGGAGAGAGTCCAGTTCCTTCTCCAGAAGAAGTCGTTCACGCCATCTCGCTTCTTTGACGGTGAGTTCCTGCTGTCCGGGCTGATCCGCTGTCCGAAGTGTGTCGCAGCGATGGTTGCTTGCCGTACCCGGAGCAAGGGACTCACCACCGCTTCATACGAACAGCGAAAAACGTTGCTGCACATGTATATCAAGCGGATTACGATGAACACAAGCAAGACAAGCTAATGGAAAATGTGTGTCTAGCTGCGTCTATTCAGTTCCTCAGCTATCTGAACAAATATGCTTGAAAGGGTAATTTCCGATCCGCCCTTAGTTTGATTCATATGAACGCCAGAATTACTAAAGAAGCGTTTCATTAAAGCTTTATCTGTCAGTATTTCATTTACATCATCAATTCGGTCTAAGAGTTCAAAACTCCTCAGCTCTCTCAATATATCTTCTTGAATCAGTGTTGTGTAATCTTGTCTTTCAACCCAATTTAAAAATGCCTCACGAGATTTTGTTTTTGGAGCCCGATCATGACAGCTTTTACACATCAGAAATAGATTTTCCGGGATGTCCTCTCCGCCAAATTGACGTGCAATAATATGGCAACGTTGGAGAGGTGCCTTTTCCCAGTTTTTTATAATTTCTAAACGGTTAGCACTAGCCTTTTTCAAATCATGTTTAGTATCGAAATGGCGCTTACAGGCCCAGCAACATGGCTCGCCCCAGTCGAATCCACTTCTATCTAACCAGTCCATCCAATGTTCGAAAATCTGAGCTTTTGTGGGCATAGTCATAGTTAAGCTCCCTCTCCCTCAATTTCTTAATTAGCTTATAAATTTATAACAGGATACCGGATATCCATGCTAAATTCGAACATTAAATGTATAGTTATGGGGAGAATGTCGATAAGGAGCGATAATATGGATACCAGTGAAGCAACTGCCCTACGTATAAAATGGGGCAACAAACCTTGCAGTCATCCTCATGTAGTCAGTGAAACCACACCTGTCCATTAATTCAATAGCTTCTAGCCGCTCGCCTAAAGGCTTATTTTCGCCGTCACTTATGGTAAGGTTCCCCCCGATTTATCCGCATCGCGCGATAAATCTGCTCCACCAGCACCAGCCGCATCAGCTGGTGAGGCAGCGTCATGCGGCCAAAACTCAGCCGCATATCCGCACGGCGCAGCAGCTCGCTGGACAGTCCCAGCGAGCCGCCTATAACGAAGGCCACCTGGCTCCGCCCATAGGTGGCCAACTTATCGAGCGAGCTCGCCAGCTGCTCGCTCGACCACATCTCGCCGTCGATGGCCAGCGCCACGACGTACACATCCGGGCGCAGCGCAGCCAGCAGCCGTGCGCCCTCACGATCCCGCACCTGCTGCTCCTCAGCAGGGCTCATGTTCTCAGGTGCCTTCTCATCCGGCACCTCAATCATCTGCATCTTGGCATACGGGCCAAGACGCTTCACATACTCCGCGATCCCATCCACGAGATAGCGCTCTTTTAATTTTCCAACGGTCAGTATCTGTATATGCATAACGTACCCCTTCACTTATCTCAATCATTTTTGTCCCATTCAATCAAATATTCATTCTTTTCTCTCATGTAACCATTCATTCCTCCCATCATACCATTCGATGCATATACGTACCAATAGCTCTCATTCATACCAAAAAGCCCAGAGTTATACCAACTCTAGGCCTTCTTTACTCACTATTTAAATTAAACTTGCGCCAAAAACTGATTAAAGTCCGCTATGCTCGGATTCTGTTAAGGTACTATACTGTGTAACCGTAAAATCGACCGCATGTTTGATCGAGTCCTCATTAGAGGCATCCAAGAATATGCCGACGGCTTCTCCACCCTCGTTAATGATCTTCTCTTGCTGCTTCTTTCGCAGCATCGACATTGAAATCGGTAATAACGAATTTGGCACCTTCTCTGGCCATTAAAGTGGCTGATGATAAGCCAATACCGGAGGCTCCTCCCGTTATTAACGCTACTTTGCCTTCCAGGCGTCTCATATCGAATCCCCCTTCGTTGATCGCATACGAATCTTTATTTAGCTGTAACGCCGCCATCGACAGGCAGTTCAACACCTGTAATATAGGCTGACTCATCAGAAGCCAGGAATAATACAGCTTCGGCTACCTCAGATGCGCGCCCGACTCTTGGCAATGCAGTCTGAGACAAGAACCATTGCAGCATCTGCTTATTATTTACAAATTCAGAGCTCATCGGCGTTTCGATAAAGCCAGGATGAACTGAATTGACACGAATGTGATCCTTGCCAAAATCCACAGCAGCCGCTTTGCTTAGCATGCGGACGCCACCTTTGGAAGCCGTGTACGCACCCGCTCCACTGCTGCCAGTTAGTCCTGCGATAGAGGAAATATTGACGATGGACCCACCCTTATTCACTTGCATATGTGGAATAACGTGCTTCATGCCCAAGAACGTACTCGTCAGGTTAATATTCATGACTTTATTCCATTGTTCAATGGTCGTATCCAGCAATCCAACTGCAAGGGAAATACCCGCATTATTGACCAAGACGTCCACTTTGCCGTAAGTCGCAACAGCTCCCTCGACTACTTTGATCCATTCTTCTTCAGAAACAACATTGTGTGCATAAGCTATGGCTTGACCTCCGGCAGCTTCAATCTCCTTCACAACAGCTTGTACAGCAGCTTCGTTAATGTCTGTTGCTACCACCATAGCCCCTTCTTTGGCAAATAATAGTGCTTCTTCACGGCCCATACCACTGCCTGCTCCGGTAATGATGGCAACTTTATTAGTAAGACGAGTCATTGCGATCTCTCCTTTTATGAAATGAAATTTTTAAATTATTACATAAATGATAGTATTACTATCACTACAATATTTATTATATCACCACGGTATTATGAACTCAACTTCCACTTGCTGAAAGAATACCCAGTCGATATAATACTTGTATTGAAATACCTCAGTTGAAAGGTTAATAACCCTCATGGATCCGAAAGCAAGATACGAGAAAGAACGATTTGACGGCAAGCAGCAACGACTATATCTGATTCTCGACGCAGCTGAGCGTGTATTTACGCTGAAGGGAATCGAAAAAACCACCATGCAGGATATCGCCAGTGACGCGAATATCGGCATCGCAACCTTATTTCGGTATTTTCCCAAAAAAGAAAAACTGATCGTTGCCGTAGCTACCAAATTGCTTGAACCGATGCTTCATCGTTTTCAATATGTCGCTGACCAGCCCCTGTCTTGTCTTGATAAGCTTGAACGTTTATTCGATGCCTTTATCGAAGATCAGAACGATTCGAGCATCAAATTCATGGTCGATTTTGAAAGCTACGCGTCGCACTCACTGGAACCGTTGGAGGGTATTCTCGACTTCAATGCCTTAAACCGGAAGATCTCACGTGAGTATGGCAGGATTATTCAAAATGGCATCGAAGACGGGTCAATTCGATCAGACCTTCCGGTCAAGGAGACCTTGACTACGATCATTAACACGTTCGGTCTCTTTTCCAAAAAACTGTCACTGCAGAAAAACATTCTCCTACTGGAGTCCGATCTGGACAACGAGCAGCAGTTGACTATTCTCAAGAACATTCTGATTGATTACCTGAAAGCTCGATAAACAGAACAAAGAGCCAGTTTCCTCCCTAGAGGAACTTGGCTCTTTCTTTTAGTTCGAAACGATCAATTTCGGGTCCGTCTGCCAGAACCGCTCAAGGGCCATGACCACTACAGTGGCAACTAATAGCCCGTTACCAAACGCATACTGCATGACTACAGGAAGCTCAGGCATTGGTGAAGCCGCGATGAGGGTGAATCCGGCACCGACCAGAATTCCGATTCCCAGAATCGTCAACTGGCGCTGTGTTTGAACGACGCGCGATAAGGAAGAGAATGAGTTACTGGTCATTTGCACGAAAGTCGCTAACGAGACCGCACTAGCTACGGACGTAGGCAGCTGAGCAAGGAAATGAACGATCGAAGGGACAAGAGCAATGGCCGAGAGCGCCACGCAGGCGATGAGGAACGGCATTCTTCTCGTTTGCCCCGTCATTCTGATAAAACTCGCCGTAACCGGAAGCGAAACGACACCGACAGCGGAAAACAAAGCCGAAAGTCCGTGAGATACGCCTGCAATGAGGCTAGCCCGGTTGTAGACATTCTTGCCAGGAAGCTCCTTCCGCGGGACAGCCTGCTGAGCCGCTGTAATAGCGGCAACAAGATTTGAAACAAGGATCAGCGTAAATAGCGCGGCCGTTAGAGCCATGCCTGGATTCAACTGGGGTAATCCCCATGCCCAAATATCGGGAAGCTTGATCCATGCACCGGAAGCCGAGCCAGAAGTAGAGACCCCTCCGACGGCCAATGCTTGAAGCACCCAACCGCCGGTAATCCCTAGCAGTACGGCGTAGTTGCGCGTCCATCCTTTCCCTTTTACATTCAGGAACACCACGCCACCGAACACCGCTAACGAGATCAGAATCGTTCCATAATCTACGGCCCCTTGCCCTGCTTTCAAGCCGAACATGCCTTTCAGAAACACACCACTCAGCTGCAAAGACAAGATGAACAAGAATAAATTCGTCACGAGTGGTGTAAATAGATTAAGGAGTTTATAAAAGAGGCCTGTTATGCCCAGTAAAAACAACAGCACACCGGCCATTAGCAGTCCGCCTTCTAGAACTTGCAGTGCTTCTTTGGCCGTGTGACCTTGGTTCGCGGAGATACCGGCCATCATGACAAACACGCTTACCCATGAACCCGCTGGACCATCCACGATCGGGAATCGATGCCCGAGTGCTGCTTGCAGCATTGAACTAAGTCCAACTACGAAAAATGTACGCTGCATCAACGAGGCAATTTCGTCCTGAGACAAATGAAAAAGACCACCAATTACGATAGGAAGTGCCACGGAACTAGCGGTCATAAAAATAAACCATTGTAGAACATGTAGATACGGATTGGAATGATACTTCCGAAGCATAAAGGCTCCCCCTTTTCTGTCGGTTTCTATGGTATCATATCGTTAAGTATACGAAAAATATCTATATCCTTTGGTTTTCATACTTTTATCGTTTGGAAAGGAATCGTCACTACGATGGATATTCGCCAACTTCGTTATTTCATCGCAATCGCTGAAGAGAAGCAAATTACGGCTGCCGCCCAAAGACTGCACATGACGCAGCCCCCGCTAGGACAACAATTGAAGCTCATGGAGCAAGAGTTGGGTGTCGAGCTCATTCTACGAACAGGTAAAGTCATCGAACTGACCGAAGCCGGACAGGCGTTATATAAACACGCCCTATATTTGACGAAGCTTATAGAGGAAGCCGAGAATGATGTAAAAGAGATCGGCAAGGGTACGCGCGGCAAGTTACGAATAGGCGTTAACACACTGTCCTCGGCCCAACTGCCGCAATTGCTACGTATTTTCAAAACCCGCTACCCAGAGGTTACGTATAAAATACAACAGAATGAATCCGCACAGCTGCTCCGGCTTATTCGAGAACATACCATCGAGCTTGCTATCATCCGGCTCCCGATGGAATTAAGTGATTTTGAAGTCATCCAGCTGCAATCTGAACCTTTTTATTTCGTTACAGCTAAATCCTTCGCGTCGGAATCACAGGCATTCACTTACGCTGATATTCAACGTTATCCGCTCATTTTGCCTAGTACAGAGGGTCTTGGGTTGTATCATAGTATCATCGATCGATTCAACGAACGCGGTTTGCAGCCTAACGTAATCGGGGAATGTTCCGATATGGTCACGCTATTGGACTGGGTATCCTCTGGAGATGCAACAACGATTGTACCCGAGTCCATTATTAAATTGCATCGCGAATATGCGTTCCAAGCTTATGAAATCGCAGATAGTCAGCTCAAATTAGCAACCGGATTAATATGGCTGAAGGATCGCCATGTATCCAAAGCAGCCCAGCATTTTATCGAGCTTATGCAAGAAAACCAATAACATTAGTGTGTTTATTTGGGGCGGTTCCGACTTCCCCTCCCACATACCCCACAACTTATAAATTCTGCACAGAAAAAAGAGGCCCTTAGGCCTCCCTCACACGATAAGAAAACGTGATAATGACTGGCAATGCTCGCAGTGCTCAGGCGGTGCCCAGTGGGCGAAGTGGGTTTTCTGCAAATCCACCACGTCTGGCGCTTCCTCATACTCATCAACAAATTCATCTATGGCTATTTCCACATGATCTTTACAAACGACATGCATGTTTAGTACCTCTCATCCGCAACGGTTCTGTAGATTTCTAATCTATCACTAGTTCTTGCACTAGTTCTTGCACTAGTTCTTGCACTTACACTTCCACTACTTATCCGTCGCCTCAACCAGCGTCAGCACCGTCGTCAGCTTCTTCCCGCCGCGATAGTACACCACGTTGATCTTATCGCCGATTTTCTTTTCATTGTAAAGGTACTTCCTCAGCCCAATCGTGCTCTCAATCTTGCGATCGTCCAGCTGCACGATAACATCCTGAGCCTTCAGTCCCGCTTCTTTCGCAGGGCCAGAGACGTCGAAGACAATAACTCCAGTTTTGACAT
Source organism: Paenibacillus sp. 2RAB27 (assembly GCF_052115445.1). Lineage (NCBI taxonomy): Bacteria > Bacillati > Bacillota > Bacilli > Caryophanales > Paenibacillaceae > Paenibacillus > Paenibacillus sp. 2RAB27. The sequence goes on along the minus strand of NZ_JBFRGR010000015.1, from coordinate 52,505 downwards.
CCGCAGGCAGCTTTAATACATCCGTCCCCTTAAAAGCTTGCAGCTCCTGCGTCGACACCCCAATCAACGGTCGTTTCACCTTGTGGTCCTTGATGAGACTATCAATAATCGGTGTCACACTATTAATGGGAATCGCAAAGCCTAAACCTTCAACGCCTGTGTCCGAAATCTTCATCGAATTGATGCCGATCACTTTGCCTTCGATATTGACCAGCGGTCCTCCGCTGTTGCCTTGATTAATCGCGGCATCCGTTTGGATGACGTCCATTTCCCAGTCATAGTCGGTACCTTCGCGTGAAAGTGAGACAGGTATCGTCCGCTTCGGTGAAGAAACGATGCCTTGCGTCACGGTTGGTGAGAAGCCAAGGCCTAGCGGATTACCCACGGCTATCGCCATCTCGCCCGCTCTTAGCTTATCGGAATCGCCAAACTCAGCAAGTATTTTCACATCTTTGCCATCTGCCTCTAGTACAGCCAAATCGGTAATCCGATCGCGGCCAACCAACGTAGCTTTGCGATGCTCGCCTTCGAAGTTCACGATTTCGAACTGGTTTCCATTCTCCACAACATGGCTATTCGTCACAATGCGAACTTTATCACCGCTGCGTGCGAACATGACACCTGACCCGATACCAATGCCTGTTTCCTGCCCCGCATCGTCCTTCTTCGAAGAGATGACACTGACTACGGCTGGTTTTATTCTCTCCGTCGCTGCAACAACCGAGTCATTGCTATTCATCGGATGCACATCCGCTTTGGCTACCACAGGAATCGCAAGTGCGTTTCCTGATGAGTTACTTCCTCCAATAGCGTGGACAATTCCTACCATGATGAGCATGCCTAGTGCCCCAATGAGTCCTGCGATGAGGGCTACATACCGTCTTCGACCAGCGAAGCTTGTGAAACTCGTGAAATTCCCTGTCCCTTTGGGACGCCAGACCGGCTCGCGCCTTCTGGACCTTTTGGTCGAATAAAAATCATCATCAAACAAACTCATTTCAGGTCCCTCCTCGCTGACGGGGTTTGAAGCTCACTCGCCTTGCTTTATTTCAATCCATGGATGGGGTCACGAAGACATCACCCTGCGATTGTTTTTTCACAAAATATAGGAATGTTTCGCTCGCTTCTTGCCTACAATAATAGTAAACCAAATCTCTCACCGAATTACTAGAGTGTTACGAAATTTTTCCACATAGGCTTCGATAGAAATTTTTCTCACTAGACCTTATTTAAAGGAGAATGCCACTATGAACCGTATTCCATCCCATTTTGAAGAAATTAATATGATCGGCAAGCTTGCTGACCTTAAGGAAAGCCACTATCACCAATCGCTCGTTCTCTCATCTCTTATTCAGGTCTTGATTGATAAAGGTCTTATTACCGCGCAAGAAATCCAGCTCAAGTCCCAGGAACTCGACGCTGCACTTACTCCGAATCCAATACATCCCATTTCGTAGAACGGTCAAAATATGTATCCATCAGCCGCAGCTGTTTCGCCTCAGGCGCTCGCTCCTGTACTATGTTATTCACGGTTAGCCTGGCCAAATCCATTAAGTTATGATCACGGCTAAGGTGCGCCATATAGACAGATTTCGTCTTATTCGTCATGATATCACAGAGCGCTTCCCCTGCGGCTTCGTTGGATAAATGTCCCTTGTCTCCGAGAATACGTCGCTTAATGCTCCATGGATAATGCCCCACGCGCAGCATGTCCACATCATGATTGGTTTCGAGAACCAAGGCATCCGAATCCGAGATCTTTTCTTTCACTTTTTCGCTCATATACCCGAGATCCGTTACGACACTTAATTTCTGTTCGCCTTCATAAAAGACGTAACCCACCGGCTCCGCCGCATCATGAGATATCCCGAAGGATTCCACCTTCAATGAGCCGAACTCCTCTACGCCGCCTGTATCCATCACACGCTTGTTGCCTTCGGCGATCACGCCAATTTGGCGATCTAACTCAACCCACGTCTTTTCATTGGCGTATATCGGCACATCATATTTCCGAGCGAACGCACCGAGTCCCTTAATATGATCAGAATGCTCGTGCGTGACGAGAATACCGTCAATACTACTCGCGGCGAGCTCCCGCTCCTTCATGAGCAGCTCCATCTTCTTCGCACTGAAGCCTACGTCAATCAGCAGCTTAACTTCACCGTTATCGACAACTGTTGCATTCCCCGTTGAACCACTTGATAACACCGTAAATCGAATTCCCATCTTCCCTACTCCTCTATGCCTACCTGTGTGCCAGTTGGTTATTCCTTGCTAGTGTTACTTCTTCGGTGTGTTCTTTGCACCTGGAGCTGGAGAACCAGTGGATGTCTCTCCATCAACCTTCAAGCCAAATGGGGTAAGTGCTGCCCCCTTCTCCACCGCGCCATTGAAAGCTTGTAAATAATAAATATCTCCGTTATCAATCGTTATGCGCCAGTGCGGATACATCGGCTGTGTTTGCGAGTTATAAGGTTGTCCGTGATACCCCAACCGAACCTCGGTAATAATAGAGCCATCGCTTAAATAATTGTCCACTAAGCTGCGGACCGCTAATTGGGCCGAAATCATCTTCTGCTCCGTCTGTTCTACCTCTGATTCTACTTCAACGAAAGCTTGACGGTAACTGGTAATTTCTCCATTTTTCTCATTCAGCTCGACCATCACATCAAATAGTGGAATCTTGCTATACAATTGGGAAAATACATAGATTCCGTCTCGACTAATCGCTGAGTCTAGCTGATACATCGTAAAGTTTGGAATCTCCGACAGCGACTGAACCTCTTTGCTTGCGCCTTTACCGAGCAGTGCGCTCATGTAAAGTGGCGTTTTGAGCGTTCTCTCCTCGCCTGGCTTAATACTATCATCATATTTCACCGTGATGACTTTCAACTTAGGCGGATCAGTTGGAAGCTCGTCCGCAAGCCGAATATTTTTGTTGCGGAGCGCACGGTTCAAATCCTCCACAGTACTAGATGGATCCAAGGATACGCCAGTCTGATTGGAACGATTGGTGGACCACAGCTGGAAGCCGAGAATCATATTCAACAGTAAAAATGAAGCGATCAAAATCGACTTTGCCCTACTCCAATTCATAATCTCACCAACCCTTCCTTGTCATCCTGTCTATTCAATAAAATCATAGGTTCCGTCACGCAGCTCGATTGCCCACGTACTCGTTAATGTTAATGTCTTCTCCATAATAACCGGACGATACGCTGGGAATATAGAAACGATGCTGGATCGACGTTGATAATACTGTAATCGTTGCTCTATGGCTTCGCCCGACATCAACTCATTCTCTTTGCGTTGCCCCGACTTCAAATCGGGAATCACCATCGATCGTTCGAATCCTGAAATAACACCTTTCTGTACTTGCATATTCATCGTTCCAAAGCCTTCTGGCTGTGCGGTCACAATCGGAAGTGATTCATAGTACTGGCGGAATATGAAGGTCTGGTTGTCCAACTGCTTTTCTGGCGTGCGGGCTACCATATATTTCCCATCCCAACCAATATGTTGATTGATAAATTTAATGCCAGCCATCAAATCTTCCAACACCTCGGTTTTACTAGCCGCTGGTGCTACCGGATCGAAATACGTCACCCACCGCTGGTCTCGATTCAGTTGGAAACCGCGCTTGCTATCCGTGTAGATCTCCGAGCCATCCCGTTCTTTCAGATAGCGTGTAATGCCGGGGTCTACGAACAAGCTTTGCTTCAATTGATCCGCCGTAAGCTGCGTATAAGTAAATGTATAGCTAGGTAGATGCAGCGTCTTCAACGGTAGATAATAATCTCCGCTATTCGTGGTCTTATATAAATTGCTTGGTTCCCCGTAGGCCACGAAATTCTCAACGTCCTTGCTCGTGAAATCCGCTCCAATGACTTCATAACCAACACCTGGCGAATCCGTGAAGAAGAACGCACGAACCTCATCATTTGTCCCCTTGGAGTAGATCCAAATCTTCGTAATTTTATCATTCTCAACGGGAATTTCACCTTCAATTCGGAACAGCTGCTGAAGAATGGTGAAGGGAATTCCTTCCCTGAATCGAATCTCCACGCCCAGCTGCTTGGTCCGAACTTCTTCCCAATTCACATTGACGAGATACATGGACGTCTTACGGAAGCCTCTGAAGCTACGTTGCTTAATATTATCCAGCAATCTGGTGTAGTAGTAATTGCTTGGGTACAACACGGAATGCTGTTGATTTCCTAGGTGAATGATGAGTTGATCAGGAAATAGCATATCAGCTAGCTCCGCTTGCTTACCGAGCGTTTCTGTCTGCACATAGTTGCTTTGCTTAATGGGCTCAATCTTCGGAGGACTATATGAAGCTAGGATAAAGCTCTGATACAAGCTTGTTCCAATCAATAGAACGAGCAAGACCGATTTCAGACTCTCTATCATACTTCCCCCTCCTCTTCCTGCCTAATTGGCAATGTAAATAGGACGCGTGTTCCTTGACCCAACTCTGACTCTAATGCAATTGTTCCACCATGTGCTTTCACTATTTCCCGGGCAATGGACAGACCTAATCCTGTGCCTCCCATGTTGCGAGAGCGTGCTTTATCTACGCGATAGAAACGATCGAAAATCCGCGAAAGGTCTTTCTTCGGAATCCCCATTCCGTTATCTTGTACGGATATTTCCAGTATCTCTTTATCAATCTTGCGAGCTTCCAAGCGAATCGTACCTTCGTCGCCGGTATATTTAATCGCATTGGATACCAAATTATCGAGCACCTGATCAATTTTATCACGATCAAGCAAGAGACTCGTTACGCCATATTCCACGTGTAACATAATTTGAATTTTCCGTTGCTGCAGCTGAAAAGAAAACCGGTCCGCGACCTCCTCCAGCATCTCGCTGACGAGCGTCGAGGACTTGCTCATCATCGACTGTTTCGAATCTAGTCGCGAGAGATGCAAGAGATCCGTCACCAAGCGGATCATCCGCTCGGTTTCGCTGCGCGTCACGCTGATGAAGCGTGACGCCAGCTGCGGCTCTTCAATCGCTCCGTCATCGAGCGCCTCGAGGTAGCTCTTGATCGTCGTCAGCGGCGTGCGCAGCTCATGAGAGACGTTAGCCACGAACTCTCGTCTGGCTTGCTCCAGCTTCTCCTGATCCGTTACGTCCTGCAGCACCGCAATGATCCCGTGCTGGCCCTCACCACGCTTATGAATCGGCGTAAACGTAATACGAACCGACAGCTTTTCATCCTCGTCATCTGGCAGCTGAATATCCAGCAGCGTCGTATTGACTTGCCCCGTCACTAAGCCGCGGATCGTATCTATCGGAATCCCGATGACTTCGGATATATCCAATCCCAGCGTTGTTTCCTCTTCCACTTGCAAGATCTGCTTCGCCCGGCGATTCAATACGATTACTTGTCCTCTATCATCCGTAGCAATAACGCCGTCATTCATATTCGTTAGAATGGACGCTAGCTTCTCCTTCTCTTCTTCATTGAGCGAGAGCGCCTCTTTCAGTCGATTCATCATGAAATTAAAGGTCTGCCCCAGCTGACCGATCTCGTCGGTCCCTTGAATGATGACCTGTTGATCAAAATTCCCCTCAGCTACAGCTGTTGCCTGCTTCGTAATCTCTTTAATAGGGTTCGTAATCGTGCTCGTTAAGAGAACACCTAATAAAGCAGTTAACCCCAGCGCAATCAACGTCGCCGAAATGAGAATTCGGTTAATCGAACGAATCGTCTTGTACACATCTTCCATGGAGGCGATGATGTACACCGCCCCTAAGACACGGGCCCCGCTGCCGACTGGCTTTGCGATAATAACCTTCCGATACCCATCCTCGTCCGTGAAGATCCGTTGATTATCCTTAATCCCTTGCAAGGCACGAATGACTTCTGGCTGTGTATTTTTTTGCTTCAAATGACTCGCGACCGACGTGCTAATCACGTTACCATTCGCATCAATGATTTGAATTTCCGCATTATTAATGGAAAAAAGATTGCTCACGAATTCATTCAAATCCGCGTAGGTTTTCTTACCCTCTGTCRCATTCTTGCTCTCCTGATCCCCCGTCAAATACGATTCAACGAAGCCAGCAAGCAGCGTGACCTGACTATTGCGGGATGCTAGGAAATCATTCTTAAAATATGTTTCTACCGTCTTATAGAAATACACCCCAATGAGCTGCATCGCGATCAGAATCAGCAGAACATAAATAATAATTAGCTTCGCTTGAATCGATTGAAAGAAGCGGATGCCCTTCATGTTTAGAAGCCTCCGGCTTTCGGACTGCGCATCAAATAGCCGAGACCCCTGCGCGTCATGATATATTCTGGACGACTTGGATCCGTCTCCAGCTTCTCGCGCAGGCGGCGAATCGTCACATCGACAGTTCGTACGTCGCCGAAATATTCAAAGCCCCACACCGCTTGCAGCAGGTGCTCACGAGTCATTACTTTGCCGGAGTTTTTGGCCAAATATTGAATGAGCTCGAACTCCCGATGTGTCAGATCAAGGGGTGTTCCATCCTTGTAAACCATGTACATGTCGTTATCGATAAAAAGCGCATGAATGCGCATCCCATTCCGCTGTGCCTCCGGCTCGTTCGGTGCCGTTTGCACCTTCGTCTGTCTGCGCAGATGCGCCTTCACACGGGCGAGCAGCTCCCTGGTGCCGAATGGCTTCGTCACATAGTCGTCTGCGCCCATCTCTAAGCCCAAGACCTTGTCCAGCTCTGTATCCTTCGCTGTCAGCATAATAATCGGCGTATTGAGCTTAGAGCGCACCTCACGGCATACATCCATGCCATCCTTCACAGGCAGCATGAGATCGAGCAGGATGAGATCCGGCTGTTCCGAGAACGCAAGCTCTACAGCGCTTCCACCATCGTACGCACAGATGACCTGATAGCCCTCTTTCTCTAGGTTAAACTTCAAAATATCTGCAATTGGTTGTTCGTCATCCACCACGAGAATTTTCCCAAACATACGACCACCGCCTACTATAAAGTAACTGACGCTGACACGCCTGAACGCGTGCAACTGCCAGAGTTAGATCCGTTTTTCAGACAGTAATTTCCTACATACTCTTCTTCATTTTAACATACATTGATTGAAAAAGAGACAAGGCCCCCCGAGTTGTTCGGATCGACCTTGCCTCTTATCTCATCTTAACGGTTCAAATATTTCAAAGGATTTTCCAAGTTACCGCTGCTGTGTATTTCAAAATGCAAATGCACACCAGTAGAGTCGCCTGTGCTCCCCATAATTCCAATTTTTTCGCCCTTTTCGACGATGGTGCCTGACTTCGTAGTAATTTGGCTTAAATGTCCATATAGTGTTTCATATCCATTCAAGTGGTTAATAATAATATAATTGCCGTAATCTGACTTGTAGCCCGTTTCGATGACTTTGCCGTTATCTGCTGCCATAATATTTCTGTTACCTGTGATGTCGATGCCCTTATGTAATTTGCCCCAACGATAACCGAATGTACTTGAGATACTAGGAGAAATAACAGGCCATGCGAACTTCCCTGTACCTTCACCTTTAATAACTTTTGTCCCTTTTTTCACCTTGGCAGTGACGGGCTGATCAATGATTTCTTCATTTACGACTTGCTCTTCGGTCATTAAACCATCGACCTTCGTTACTTGAATGGTTACTTTCTTAAGCCCATTCTTTCCTGGCGAAATCGGTTGGACGACGCCTAAGCGCATCGAATCGTCTTTCACATACTCGGTATCATACTGAATCTCTTGATTCTTTACGATTTTCTCCGTCGTTTTCACAGAAAGCGTTGGCTTCAGCACGGTAACTTCCAACTGATTCCCAATTTTAAGCTTATCATCTTGAAGCCCTGGGTTATTATCATAAATAAATTGCTTGGTGATGCCTAATTTCTTCGCAATACAAGAAACGCAGTCACCTTCAACAACGGTGTACTTCGCTGGTGCAACATCCCCAGTTTGCAGGGTCTTCACGACATCCTCTGGCTTAGCTAAATCCGTTGGATCGATAGGCACTTCCTCTTTTTCGACCTTTTGAACGAATTCCACCTTTTCAAGCTCAGATGGTGCTGTTGAGATATCCTCACCTAGACCGGTAGATAAGGCAGCTACTTTTTCGCTATTTTTCCCTTTAGGTGTAAATGGTTCGCTGACTTGATTTAGAATTTGATCGGCTGTTGCCTGATCCTTCACAATCGCTATCGTCTTGCCATCCACTTTCAGTGCCACACCCACAGGTTGCGGTATGAGTAATTGATCCAACGAGGAAATAACAGCAGAATCGTCCGTTTTCATATTGTAAGCCCTTTCAGACGTGTAGGTGATTCCGTCTGTTTTGAGTACGACATGAACATCTGGGAAATTCTTCTGAACATCTAACGGTTTGTTCTTCTTATATTCATCAATTATCTTATTATCGCTTACGATACCCACTTCTTGGTTGTTAAGCATCACATGATACACTTCATCCATGCCAGCTTCTACATACTGATGTCCGGTGAACGTAATCGCTCCCGTAAGTGCAATAACACCTACGCCTACTGCAAGAGACCATTTATGTCGTTTGATTACCGTTAGTGTCGTGGATGTCTGAACATCGGCTGGTTGAACTTCCTCTAGCTGCTTGTCTGATAATGATTCATTTCCGGTCAAGCTTTCTCGCTTAGGCGTGAATCTCTTAACGAGATCCATGACAAAACGCATTCCCCTGAAACCTGTCATGATCTTCTCCCTTTGAACGGTTTTGCATCCCTAGAGTAAACACTCGTAGATACATAAATAAACCTTGATTAGACATAATATCCATTATGCTATCTTTCTTTTGTTAAATTTAACACACTTTCCGTGCCTATTTCAACAAAATACTCGATCACCATGTGATAGATTCGTGTCCACCACCAAAAGAAGTCGCTAAAAGTCTATTTTTTTGTTCGAAATCCCAACTGTTTTGCCTGCAAGTTAAGAGAAATGACGAAAAGGCATGAAACTTAGAAGGGAAGCTACGGATTGAGATCCATTGGTCAGCAACTTCCCCTGAGCCTAGTACTTATTTAATATATCTGTTAATTGTGATAGCTCTTTGTCACTCAAATACTTCTTAAGTGTCGCGTTTACTTCATCAAGTTCTTGCGTAGTAATCCCATCTTCCAGGATCGCGGATAGTGTCTGCACCTCGGTCTGCGGGAGCTTAGCGACAACAAGTGAAAATATTTTCATTTTATCATCGCTTGAGAGGGCTTCTTTCTTTTTCGCAAAATCCTCTGTGGACATAACAAGATCCTTCTTCTCGCTCTCCTCCGTTCGAGCGCTTCCCATCACGGCTACCGCATCGTCTTGATTCACAGTCGATGTGTCTACACCGCGGCTTGACGAACTAATTCCGCCCACAGGTTGTTGATCATTCGGATTTGGACTTGAACTCGGGCTTGGAAAGGCCCCTGACGAGCCCCGACTAGGAGTTGGCGAAGGCTTCGTTGTTGGGGTTACTTCTACTGCAGCCTTCTTCCCCTCGTCTTTCCCCTTAACTATATTCAGCTCTCCCGCCAATCTTGACGCAAATTCACCAAATTGAATCTTTTTACCCATCGCTGGTAGCTGATATTGTCGAAATATATCCTCCACGTACATGTTCACCACGTACCATGTTGTAAACATCGTAATTGATGTAATAAGGACGGTACTTATGACGATTTTACTTAACCAAGTTAATAGTTTCATACGATTTATATCACTCCTAACATTGCTTACAGCTAGATATCCTTCTCCTCCCAGTATGGACGAAAACCCTGCCATTATATCCCTGTAGGCAAAAAGAAAAATCCCCTAAGCTGCGAGAGCAGCCTAGAGGATTGTTTAGGTTATCTATGATTTAAGCGTAGATAGGACGAACCAAATTCGTTTGTTCACGGTTACGGCCTACGGAGAAGATCGCGATCGGGATGCCTGTAAGCTGAGATACACGCTCTACATAGTGTCTTGCGTTCTCTGGCAAATCACTCAACGTACGAGCTTCAGAAACATCTTCTGTCCAACCTGGAAGCTCTTCGTATACCGCTTCACACTCGGAGATAGCTTTCAAGCTCGCTGGGTAGTGCTCAATCAACTCACCGCGGTACATGTAGCCTGTGCAAATTTTGACCGTTTCTAGACCTGTCAGAACGTCAATGGAGTTCAAGGACAAGCCCGTGATGCCGCTAACGCGTCTTGCGTGACGCACAACAACACTGTCGAACCAGCCAACACGACGAGGGCGACCCGTTACTGTACCGTATTCGAAGCCTTTTTCACGAATCCAAGCACCGATTTCATTGTCCAATTCCGTTGGGAAAGGACCGTCTCCGACACGTGTCGTATAGGCTTTAGCCACACCGATGATGTTGTGAATCTTCGTTGGGCCTACGCCTGAACCGATACACACACCGCCAGCTGTTGGGTTGGAAGAAGTAACATACGGGTATGTCCCTTGGTCGATATCCAACATAACGCCTTGCGCGCCTTCGAACAACACTCTGCGACCTTGGTCGATATATTCGTTCAAGATAACGGACGTATCCTTCACGTATGGACGAATGATTTCTGCATACGCAAGGTACTCTCTGAGGATTGGCTCCACATCAAGACCTGTCGAACCGTAGACTTGCTCGATCAATACGTTTTTCTCAGCAACGATACGACGAAGCTTCAATTCGAACTCTTCTGCATCCATCAAATCCGCGATACGAATCCCGTTACGTGCTGCTTTATCCATATAACAAGGGCCGATCCCTTTGCGGGTCGTACCGATTTTGCTATCACCTTTGCGATCTTCTTCCAGACCATCAAGCACCAAATGATACGGCATAATGACATGCGCGCGATCACTGATATTCAGGTTCGTTGTTGTAAAACCATTATCATGAATGTAATTAATTTCTTCAATGAGTGCAGCCGGATTAATAACCATCCCATTCCCGATCACACAAGCTTTATCTCTGTAAAAAATACCGGAAGGAATCATCGTCAGCTTGTACTTTTTCCCGCTGATAATGATCGTATGGCCTGCATTGTTACCACCTTGGTAACGCGCAACAACCTCAGCAGATTCCGCTAAGAAATCCGTGATTTTACCTTTCCCTTCATCTCCCCATTGCGTACCGACAACAACAACCGTTGACATATGCACTTACCTCCGTACGGTGACTAGTCACCCATAATGAGCCGTTATGGCTGTAAGACCACAGAGGAAAGTTGGACTTCATTAAAGCGCTAAAGCGTTCAGCGTCCATTGCACTTTCTCTCTGGCGATTCTGGTGATGCAACTACCTCTATTCACTGCTACACGCGGCAACAGACAAGAGAGCTAACTCTCACTTACTCACCGCAAAGGAATACTGGGTCTCTTTCGGCAGTGATCTGCAGGAAGGAAACCTACCCTTCGGCATGAAAAAACGACCTTATTTCGAGTTACCTGCCTGGGGCCGGCTTGTCGATCAAGGTTTTTTCACCGTCTTTAGTTTAGCAGTCCCCCTTGCCAAAGTCAATGAAAAACGAACGATTATAGGGGTGTCTGTATAATTGTTCGGAATTTACGCAAACTATTTCATTGCTGCCGCTTAAAGAAGGGAAACCTCTGTCTTTGCCAGTTTCACATGCATTCTGTTCCCCATAAGATTCCTCTTGAGGGCATTTTTTATGTCTGTTGCTGGAGAAAAACGCAGACCTCAGCTGTAACGGTGTTTTTCATCACTATTGCGGTGCTTTCTCGGATTCCGCTTACTGTAGTGATGATTTTGCAACTAGAATAAAAAGTGGACACCTCGTTAACAAATTTAAGATAATAGACATAACGAGGAGGTGTTCACAATGGGTGAACAACGGCAAAGGTACAATGATGAATTTAAACAACAAACGGTGAGATTTATCCAAGAACAAACGAAAACGGTGGCGGAAATCGCTGAGGAGCTAAACATTCCAGCGGGAACTCTTCATCAATGGGTAGCGAAGTACCGTCAATTTGAAAGTGAGTCCCTTGCGAGTCCAGAGAAAATTCGTCAATTGGAGCAGCTCTTAAAGGAGAAGGAACGTGAACTCGCAGAGAAAGATCGCCGGATAACTGAAGCTGAAGAAGAACTAGCGATTGTAAAAAAGGCCGTGCACATCTTCAGCAGACCAAGGAACTAAGGTTCCAGTTCATTGAAGATCATCGCTCTGAATTTTCAGTGGAGAAGATGTGCCAGACACTTGAGGTGTCCCGGAGTGGTTATTACAAATGGTTGCACGGAAAAGCCTTAATGAACAGCTACCAGAAGCGCAGAGCAGCTCTATTAGCACGAATTACATTCATCTTCCATGACCATTTTGGACGGTATGGAAGTCCTAAAATCACAGAGACTTTGCAGCGTGAAGGCTGGACGGTATCAGAGCGTTTGGTAGGAAAACTCATGAAAGCTGCTGGACTTCGCTCCTGTGTATCCAGGAAGTTTCGAGTTCAAACAACTGATTCCAAGCACGATTCTCCCATTGCGCCTAACGTGCTGAATCAAAACTTCCAAACAACGGCGCCAAACAAAGTCTGGGTCACGGATATTACCTACGTTCCGTGCCGTCAAGGCCGTTTGTATCTTGCTAGTGTTTTAGACATATATACACGTAAAATTGTAGGTTGGAAGCTCGGAGACCGTATGACGACCGACTTAGTTTTGGCTGCCTTAGATCAAGCCTATGAGGCTCAAAAACCGCCTAAGGGACTGCTGCATCACTCCGATCGTGGTTCACAATATGCATCAGAAGAATACCGCGCAAGACTTAAGAAATACCATATGCGAGCTAGCATGAGTCGGAAAGGCAACTGTTATGACAATGCTTGCATCGAATCTTTTCACAGCGTGCTAAAGAAAGAGTTTATTTACTGTACGAGATTTTTGACCAAAGTCCAAGCACAACAAGATATGTTCGAGTACATTGAACTTTTTTACAATCGTAAAAGAATCCATGGTTCTTTAGGTTACCTTTCACCAGTTAAATTTGAAGAAAACTATTACAAAAAAGTTAGTTAATTCACTTAACAGGTGTCTACTTTCTTGACAGAGGTCCATTTTCAATCTTACAGTGTCTGTAACCGACGCATTCGACCTGATACTCAGCTGTAACGATGTTTTTCATCATTATTGCGGTGCTTTCTCGGATTCCGCCGACTTTAGTGATGTTTTTCACGCTTACTGCCTACGTAACCGACAAATCCTACCTGAAACTCAGATGTAACGATGTTTTTCATCACTATTGTGACAATTTCTCGGATTTCGTCTGCAGTAGTGATGGTTTTCATGCTTACTGCCTACGTAACCGACAAATCCGACCTGAAACTCAGCTGTAGCGATATTTTTCATCACTATTGCCGCGTAACTCCTACTGTAGTGATGTTTTTCATCCTTACAGCGCATCGAACGCTCCCCTGCCCCGACACTCCCCCCMCAATAATATGAGTAGTGAGTAATAGGACAGTAATGAGTGTAATTGGAGAGTTATGAGTGTTATGGATTGTAACTGGAGAGTAGTGCGGATAACGAGAAAAACGTGCGGAAAAGTGGGGTAATATAAAGGAGGAGACTGTGGAGTAATGTAGCGAGCTAGTGGAGGCAACAAATGTATTGCTCGATGGAGCAAGGTTGTTGATTTTCTATGAACTCTTGTTCAAGTCCTCTACCCCTGTCAAACATGCAAAAGAGCACTTTTCGAATGGATTCCCCCTCCGATAATGGAAATTGATGCAAATAGGCATCAATTTTCATCAATTTCAAGAGATTATCTTGAACTATGTTAAAAAGGTTGCCTATTTGCACGCATTTACCATTACCAACCATAAATCAGTGAAAAAGGTTGTCTTTTTGCATTTTTGAGAGATGGGAGAGGAAGTGGAAGTGGAATTGCTCATCCGCCGGAATACCACCCTCTAACAACAAAAAACAGCCGTTAATACTGCGCGGCTGCTGCTTCTTGATGACTTCGATCCATATTAACGAATTTATTGAATTGCTTCAGAAAGGCCAGCTCGACGGTACCTACGGGACCATTCCGCTGCTTGGCAATAATAATCTCGATAATGTTCTTCTTCTCGGACTCCTTATCGTAGTAATCGTCCCGGTAGAGGAACGCTACGATGTCGGCATCTTGCTCAATGGAACCGGATTCCCGAAGGTCAGACATCATCGGACGCTTGTCCTGACGCTGCTCAACGCCCCGGCTCAGCTGCGAGAGCGCGATGACCGGTACATTCAGCTCACGGGCAATCTGCTTCAGCGTACGGGAGATCTCAGAGACCTCCTGCTGACGGTTGTCGCCACCCTTACCGCCCCGGCCGGCAATCAGCTGCAAATAGTCGATGAGGATCATGCCGAGCCCCTTCTCCTGCTGCAAACGACGGCATTTTGCACGAATATCCGCGACCGTAATCGTCGGGGTATCGTCGATATAAATATTCGCCTCTGACAAGGCACCAATCGCCATCGTCAGCTTCTCCCAGTCGTCGCCTTCGAGATAACCCGTCCGCATGCGGTTCGCGTCGACGTTGGCCTCGGCGCAGATCATACGTTGTACGAGCTGCGCGGCACCCATCTCGAGCGAGAAGATCGCGACGGTCTCTTTGGCCCGAACGCCGACATTCTGCGCCACGTTCAGGGCAAACGCGGTTTTACCAACAGAAGGTCGGGCGGCCAGAATGACTAAGTCTGAACGCTGGAAGCCAGACGTCATCTTGTCGAGGTCAATGAAGCCCGAAGGGATTCCCGTTGACCCGCCCTTGTTCGAGTAGAGGTTTTCAACCTTCTCGAACACTTCCATCAGCACGTCGCGAATAACGACGAAACCGCTGGAACTGCGACGCTGCGAAATTTCGAGGATCTTCGCCTCCGCCTCACTGAGCATCGCCCCAACATTATCCTCATTGGCATATCCATTGGTGACGATCTGCGTCGCGGTCCGGATCAAACGACGAAGCATCGACTTCTCCTCGACAATCGCCGCGTAGTAGTCGATGTTAGCAGCGGTTGGCACTGCATTCGCCAGCTCCGATAAATACGTAACACCGCCGATCTCCTCAAGCTGCTGCTTGTTTTGGAGAAGCGCTGTTAGTGTAATAAGATCGACAGGCTCTTGATCCTCTGCGAGCTCAACGATCGCTTCGAAAATGCGCTGATGAGCGCCGCGATAGAAATCATCGCTAGTTATCCGCTCCATCGCAGTGATCAAGGCATCCGCATTAATCAGAATCGCACCGAGGACGGCTTGCTCAGCTTCTATATTTTGAGGCGGAACACGATCCACAAACATATTATCTCCGTTGCTCATGCTACTGTGCCCGCCTTTCATTTTCACAATTGATAGTTTACTAGCTGGTTTATGTCTACAAGAGAGAAGAGCCCCATCAGGGACTCTCGTTCTACTGCTTGCTATTCAAATCTTCATATCCTATGTGGCTGAAACTTACTTTTCTTCCGTTACTTGAACGTTCAAACTAGCTGTTACTTCTGCATGTAGCTTAACTGGAACTTTCGTTACGCCTAGGGTACGAATCGGCTCTTCCAGCACGATTTTACGCTTATCAATTACGATTTTATACTGCTTCTCAAGTACTTCTGCAATCTGCTTACTAGGAATGGCTCCGAACAAACGGCCGCCTTCACCAGACTTCGCTTTAATTTGAACGGTCATTTCACTAAGCTTCTCGCCTAACGCCTGCGCATCTGCCTTTTCTTGATCTTTGCGGCGCTGCTCGGCTTTCTTTTGATTATCTAACACTTTGACTGTGCCCTGAGTAGCTGGAGCTGCAAGTCCTTGTGCGATTAGGAAATTCTGTGCGTACCCTTCGGATACTTCTTTCACTTCGCCCTTCTTACCTTGGCCTTTAACGTCTTTGAGTAAAATTACTTTCATTCGAAAAGTCCCTCCTCTTCCTGCATATCGGCTAGTACTTGTTTTAAGCGGTTCGTTGCTTCTTCTAATGTGCCCTCTGTTTGCGTCGCAGCATTGGTTAAATGCCCGCCGCCGCCTAGACGCTCCATCACGACTTGGACGTTCATTTGGCCGAGCGATCTCGCGCTGATCCCAATTAATCCATCCGGTCGTTCGGCAATTACGAAGGAAGCCATAATATTCGTCATATTTAACAATGTATCAGCAACTTGCGCGATCATCAACTGAGAATATTTACGTGATGGCTCAGCAACTGCCAGAGCCACGTGTTCATAGATGGTTTCGGTGTGCTTAATAATCTCGGAACGCTCAATATAAGAATCCAAATCTTCCTTCATCAACTTCTGAATGAGAGCCGAATCTGCCCCATTGCGTCGCAGGTACGACGCGGCTTCGAAGGTTCTTGCCCCAGTCCGAAGACTAAAGCTCTTCGTATCTACAACAATTCCTGCGAGCAGCATCGTGGCCTCTAGAACCTCCATCGATAGCTTCTCGTTGATGTACTGCAGCAGCTCGGTCACTAGCTCACACGTAGAGGACGCGTAGGGCTCCATATAGACGAGTGTAGCATCATGGATGAACTCCTCACTTCTACGGTGATGATCGACCACCACGACCCTGTGTGTCAGCTGTAGCAGCTTAGGCTCAGCGACCATGGATGCCTTGTGCGTATCCACGACGACAGCAAGTGTACGCTGCGTCGTAATCTGCATGCCCTGCTCAGGCGTAATGAACCAACGATGCAACCGCTCATCAGCGGAAATCGTCTCCATCACCTTCTGAATGGCTGGATTCACGCCTTCCAGTACAATATAGCCTTCTTTGCCGACGACTTGGACAGCCTTGAGCACACCAATCGCCGCGCCGATGGAATCCATATCTGCAAATCGATGACCCATGATGATGACTTTATCACTATCTTTCATCAGATCACGCAGTGCATGCGAGATCACCCGAGCTCTAACTCGTGTACGTTTCTCGACCGCGTTCGTTCTCCCACCGTAGAAAGACAATCGCTGTCCAACCTTCACTGTTACCTGGTCACCACCGCGGCCGAGCGACATGTCCAGCCCCATTTGTGCCATTTGACCAAGTTCAGTGAGCTGTTCAGCCCCTGATGCAATCCCGATACTAAGCGTTAGAGGCAGCTTATTCTCAATCGTAAGATCACGAACATCGTCTAGAAGTTCAAAACGTGTTTGTTCTAACTGGCGTAATGCCTTCTGATCCATCAAGATTAGGAAGCGGTCTGATGAAGTCCGACGTAAGTACAGCTGATTCTTCTGAGCCCACTCGGTAATTTCACCAGTGACCTTTGCCAGCATAAGGCTGCGTGTCTGATCATCCAGTCCCTGTGTCGCCTCTTCCAAATTATCCATCATAACGATACCAATCGCCGTTTTACTATCTTCGTATTTCTTCGCTAGCATGGCTTGCTCCGTAATTTCACGCAGATAGAGGAGTCTCTCCTCGGGTTTGGACCAGACTTGATAAATAAATTGGCCAACTTTAAGCTCGAGTGTTTCGGCCTTGTCTTTCTTATTCTTGAGATCGGGGAAATAATCAAAGAGCGACTCACCAATCACCGAGTCTTGCCCTAGCATTTTCGCTACAAAAGGATTGTGCCACTCTATGCGCTTCTCTTCATTATATAAAATAATGCCGATGGGCAGCCCGCTCATGACTTCATTGCCGGCTTTTTTCACCCGATGAGTTATCGTTCCGACATACGTATTCAATTCTCGACGAAAAGCTGTCTCCGCTTGCAGCGTGAAATACGCCATTACTCCGCAGAGTAAGAGAGCCGTTAGGCCAAGCCACCATTTGAACATATAGATAATGGCTGTCAAGGCGATGAGCAGAACGAACATCCACACAATATGTTGACCGTGCCACCGCTTCAAAAGGAACTTCGGCATTCGAACTAGCTCCTAATCCTATAAATTTTTCTTGAACCGTTCACGGATTGGAAACGCAACATCAAATACCCCTAATAAGCTATACACAATAAATAGTGGCGGCATAAAGATGAGGATGATAATGGCCACAATTGGCAGGATCGGTTTCCACTTATTCGCATGCGCCACAAAGAACAGAAAGCCTATCGCTTGAACTGCAAATACGAGCATTAACAACGGCATCGCATTCATCAGCAGTGTTGAAATGAGTGAACTTGAATCAGGCTTTGAGAATAAATCTAAAACAAAAGCCACTAAATAAATCCAGACAAGTGATCTTTGCAGCTTCCACTCTCGCATTGGGCGCAATCCAGGAATACCTTCTCCTGTTTTGTTCAAGAACCACCGCGTTACGCCATGTGTCACAAAGGTAATAAACAACGCCACGAAAATCAAATACAACGGTATCACTTGCACGATGAATCCAACGTACCAGTCCTGATCTTTAGGTAAAATCTCCTGAATGCTACTCGGCATCGTTGCAATACTATCTATCATGAATTGCTTGAACTTAGTCACCGGGTCAAGACCTAAAGCAAAGCCTAGAAGCAGGCTTAATAATGACTCAGCCAAGACGGTAACGATACCCGCAGTTAATACGGATCTTGCTGCCGCTTTGCGTTTGTACAGGTTCCCCATCACTAACACTGGTGGTAATATGAACAACGCAATCGTTATTAAATAAAGACCTATCCACTGGGTAAGTATGTAGACAACGAGTAGACTGAGTACATAACTTATGACGAAGCGCTTCGTACTTGTTTTGACGTAAAGCATTAGAACGGGTACCAACAGAAAACTACATGTAAAAATAATAAATGGTGTCATCAGCGATAGCAATGAAATAATCATAACAACGCTCCAAATGACACTCTGCCAACTTCGATTCCCCAACCGGGCTCACCTCTTACGTAAATGTTCTTCGAGCGATGAAATGTCGCCGTACCAGTCCTCAAGTTGATGGCCCTCTTGGCGGTGCTTCTTCATTTTCTCAATAATAGCTTCGTCCAAACTGCGATAAGAAATCCCCAGTCTTCGGCCTAAAATATAGCCACTCGAAATCAAACTGGCTAATCCATCGACCATTTTTACATGACTACCTTCCCACATGCCTTTAAGCAAGTGAGCTACATGATCTACGACTTCTGTTTTGAGCCACTCAATGACTTTGGCCCGTCTGGCTAGGTCAACTTCTTTATCCCTATTCAGCAACCGTCATCACTCCTCATATCAGCAGAAACGATATTGATCAATTATACCACAAATAGGTACTAGAAAAGAAAGCCTCTAATCGAGCCCTCCGATGCCATAGAAAAAGACAGCTGATCTGGACAGCTGCCTTGTTGGGGAATTGTATTCTTTTAGGAAAAATACCTCGAGATTGGGAATCTAAATTACTCCCTTAATTTGTAATTAACTGCTCCTTCAACGCTAGAATCTGCCCTTCCGTTATACCAATCGTTAGTAAATAGCGCTCCGCATTGCCGTACCGAAGCTCCAAGTGGGATAGCAGTGCCGCCATATAAGCGGGGTCACAACCTAAGAAGCTCTCGTACACTTCATCAGGCACATTCACCGGTTTCCCCTTACGCAATTCATCCATGATCGGCGTAATACAGGCATTCGTTAGCACATAGTCTTCCAAAATTGTTCCATGTGGAACATTTGCAAGGTCTAACAAGAGGGCTGAAACGACACCAGTACGGTCTTTACCTGCCGCGCAATGGAAGAGACTTCCGTGTATGGCTCCCTCAGCAATCAAACTGAAAACACGTAACAATTCGGCTTGCGAAGTTTCAAGCAAGTTAATATATAAATCACCTAGATTGCGAATTTGTGTCAGACTTGATGTCGCTGGATTGATCAAACTTACATTATGATAGCTCACTTGCTCGGAATCTGCGAACACGTTCTTACTCTCCACAAGCTCATGCGCATTTCGCAAATCAATAATCGTCCGTACACCTCTGTTCACTAAATCTTGTTGGCTATCCGTACTAAGTTTGTGCAAGCCATCCGCTCGAAACAGTACGCCCCAACGCGTCATTCGCCCGTCCTTCGTCTTGTACCCTCCTAGATCACGCAAGTTATATGCGCCTTCAACCTGTAGAACGCGCTGCTCATTGGCCATATGTGTTGTCATGGTTATTCATCCGCCTCTATTCAAATTTGGTGTAAGTCAAATATCGAATTGCTTCAATTGCTGATGCAAAATCTCATTCGCTTCATAGATCGCTTCTTTCGCATCTTGGATGTTCCCTTGCTTAAAAGCCTCATAGATGCGGGAGTTGATCCTTCTCCCCTGTCTCGGATTGGATAGAGACTGCGGATTCATTGTTCGATAGGAAACAACTTTGCACATATATTTACCTTTTATTTGTTCCAGAATCTGCATCATGTTCTGATTGTGAACTGTAGTTAGAATCGTCTCAATAAATAGCAGCGAACTTTCATAATAGAGCCAGTGATCACCGTCATCCGCCGCTTGAATTTGACGATCCAGATGGCCTCGTAACGACGTCAAATCGAAGGAAAGTCCTCGCTTATCAGCAACATCGAATGCATAAATCTGCATAGAAACCAATACTTCAAACATGTCACAAAACTCTTTGAACGAAATATTTTTAACAAAAACGCCCCGGCCCCTTATCGACTCCACGAATCCTTCTTGCTCCAGTAAGGAAATAGCCGCCCGAATCGGCGTTCGACTCATGTTCAGTTGATCCGCCAATTCATTCTCTGATAAAAGGGTGCCAGGCAAATAATTCGCATGAATAATGTGATTCCGAATTTCTTGGTAGGCTTTCTTTTCTAGCGATGGTTTGGCCTCGCTTTTTGTTTGAAGAAGATGTCGTTGCTGTGTAAATAATGAACTCATTAACGCAAACCGCCTTTGACGAACGAATCGATAATTTGACGCTGTAGAATAAAATAAAGCAGAAGAATCGGCAAGCTTGCCATGGTTGTCGCCGCCATCATCGGGCCCCACAGATTAGCGTCTGTGGACATAAACGACTGCAACCCGATTTGGAGCGTGGCATGCTCCGGTTTGTTTGTGACCAGTAACGGCCAGAAGTAGTCATTCCATGAGGAAATGAATAGTAGTACGCCTATAGAGGCAATCGATGCACGTAAATTCGGGAAAATCGTCCGCCACAACACGCTCCAGTCGGATGCCCCGTCCAAATGAGCTGCTTCAATTAACGTTCGCGGGAACGATTTGAAGGTGTTGTACAGCTGGAGCACCGCGAATGCTGACACAATGTTAGGGATGATTAACCCCATCAAGGAATTTCGCAGCCCCCAACCGCTAATGACCACATAGTTAGGAATCATGATGACCTGAAACGGAACCAGCCATGTCAATGAAATTAAGCCGTAGAAGAAACCTTTGCCGCGAAAATCCCAGCGCGTGAACGCATAAGCCGCCAGAATGCTTGTGAGCAATTGGGCTGCTGTTTGACTAACAGCAACAATAATCGAGTTCGTCATCATACGGGCCATAGGAATGGCGTGCCATGCCTGCACGTAGTTATCGAACGTCCAGTGCGTGGGAAGCAGTGACGTGGAGTACACTTCACCTGCTGGTTTAAAGGATGTGTTTAACATCCAGTAGAATGGGAAAATCGCAAGAAAGCTAAGCAATATCAACACGGTATGCTTACCGACGGTTGCGCTGCGGGATCCATTCAATCGCGGATTCTTCATGCTGATCCTCCTTTAGTTGTCGTAAAACGAGAGCTTTTTCGAGAGTTTCATGAAGCCTAATGAAATAAGTCCAGAACCAATAAACACGCACACAGCGGCTGCTGAGCTCCAACCTACGGAGAACGTTTTAAACCCGTACGTCCATAGCAAGTAATAAATGTTTGTTGTTGAATTTAATGGCCCTCCCTGCGTCAATACATTGACATAGGAGAAGCTCCACTCTGCAGCAAACAACGTACTGAGCATCGCCATAAACATAATCGTAGGCGACAACAATGGCAGCAGCACGTGCCAAATGATCTGCCACCGATTCGCTCGATCGATTCTAGCGGCTTCTATATAATCTTTATTGATCCCCGTCATCGCTGCCGAAAAAATAAACGTACTGAAGCTGAGCAGCTTCCAACCCGTGATGAACGTTATCGACCAGATCGCCCACCGCTCATCGGAGAAGAAGCGTATCGGTTCCTGAATATGCAGTACAGCCTGCAACGTTTTATTGAGAATACCGCCCATTGGGTTCATAATCCAGTTCCACACAGCCGATACCGCAACAGGTGCCATGATCATGGGTACGAAAATTAACGCACGGTACGCATTGCGGGTACGCTGCCCAATGTTGTCCGTGGCAATCGCAATCAGTAGCGGCAAAAGTAGCGAAAATGGCATAACGCCCACTGTGTAAAACAAGGTGTTCAATAAAGCTCTACTCRTTTCGGGCAGCGTAACCAGCTTCTCAAAGTTATCCAATCCCATGAATTCCTTCGGGGATGTCGGCAGCATGTTCCACTCGTAGAAGCTGAGCTGAAATGTCTCGATTAAAGGACGATAGATCCAGAAGCCAATCGAAATCATCACCGGCAACAAATATAAATAAGGGATCAACTTTTTATAGGGGAACGGTCTTTTTACCTTCTGCACCGACTTCGGACGAGCCTTAGAAACTGTCCTCGTGATTGCATTGCTATTCATGGTATCCCTCCTGAATGTCTAGAACGGTCTCTCGGCGATCATCGAATGACCGATTCATGGCAGAAGACAGAAGGAAATGACTACCTCCTGTCTTCACACCCATTATGGCATTAGTGATTGTGCACGTTTCTGAGCATCCTGCATGATGGACGTGGTATCTCCCGAACTCTGAATCGACTTCTGCACGCCTTCAAGCAAGATCGTCTCTATTTGGCTCCATTTCGAACCTGGATAGGATACCCAATGCTGCAAGCGAGTAAGCTGGTCTAGATTTGGTTTCACCAACGGATTGGCTGCCACCCAGTCCTTCAAATACTTCGGATCATCCACAATAGCTGGGCGAAGCGGCAGGTACCCGATTTTGGACGTAATGATCGTGTAGCCCCGCTCACTAGTGACAAACTTGAGGAATTCCCAAGCTGCCTGCTGTTTCGCTTTATCATCAGATAACACGAACAAGGCACTTCCTGAGTTCACTGGTGTTGTAGGTTTACTTCCGAATGATGGCATCTGGACAGCTTTCAGATCCCAGCCTCCAGCTTTAGAGGCGCTAAGCAAGGCGCTCTGTAATGCGCTTGTATACAGCAGCATCCCAACCTTCGATTCGCTGAACGCTTGGATCACTTCCGTGTCGTTCATCTTGTCGCTTGCGCCACTTTGAACGAGATCCTGCCACATCTTGATTGCACCAATCGCTGCAGGTTCACCGAACTGGATCGTTTTGCGGTCATCTGATAGCACCTTACCGCCGTTACTGCCGATCAAGGCCTGAACAATCCAGTCCGCTCCGGCTGCACCACCTAAATGCACACCAGAAGCTTTCGTTTTGGCTGCGATCTGTAGGGCATAGGTCTTCACTTCCTCCCACGTTTTCGGAGGGTTTTCTGGGTCAAGACCCGCATCCTTGAATAGCTTTGCATTATAAAATAAGACCGGTGTACTGAATGTAAAAGGAAGTCCATATGTTTTGCCTTTCAATTGGCCCAATTTCAATCCATTCGGTGAGAAGCCTTCGAAATTCTTCTTCAGCTCGTCAGCAGGCACAATATCTTCCAATGCCTTTGCGTTGTAGTTCTGAACGGCATAATCCAACCCATCGAATACGAGCTGGGCAACGTCAGGTCGCGAACCAGCCGCGATATCTGCTTGTACCTTCGTATTAATTTCCGTTGAAGTAACCGGAATCGCATCGATCTTAATGTTCGGATGAGCTGCCTCGAATTCCGTAATCAGTTGCTGCGTGCCTTCCTTTTGACTAGCGATCGCTAAGTTGTAGCTATAGAAAGAAATCGTAACTGGCCCAGTTGATGCACTCTCCTTGCCATTTCCACAGGCTGCTGTTACCAGTGCAGTTAATGAAAGCAACATCATGATCTTTGTTTTGGTTCGTGACATGTCACAGCTCCTTCTTATTATCGATCTATGGGTAGGATTAGGCCTCAGCATGAATCTTGGATACATTCATTTCATAGAGCAAGCGTTGTTCACCAGGTAGGGTCATGGGTTGTACGATCATTTGTCCGTTCTTCACCGTGATCATGTTGTAACCAGATCTATCGATGAATCGCATGTTCGTCGAAGCTGAAGGATCCAGACCGAAGGCAAGTCCATCTGCGGCTGCACACAAAATACCATTAAAAACACCGACATTATGATAATGAATGTGCCCCGACAATAAGCCAATCACGTCCGTTCCTTCGATGACGTTTGCCAGGTCCTGCGGGTTTTCCAATAGATGATCATCCATTATTACCGTAGGTGTCTTCACAACCGGATGATGGTGCACAATAATCGTTCCAGATGGTGCCGGCTCAGCTAGCACTTGCTTTAGCCAGGCGAGTTGTACATCATCGAGTCTACCGCCATGGGTTCCTGGTACTTGTGTATTTAACATCACGATACGGAGGCCATCGGCCATAAAGCTATAGTAATAGGACTCGTTCGATGGCTCTTCCTCTAGGAAACCTTCGCGAAATGGCTCGCGGAAATCATGGTTGCCCAGCGCGACATGAATCGGAATTCCGAGAAGCTCTATTTGTTCATCTATCAGCTTTTTGAGGAAACGATAGTCTTCCAAATTGCCATCGTGCGTCAAATCACCACTAATCACTACGAAGGATGGTTTCGCCTCCAAGGTGCGAATTTCAGCACAAGCAGTGCGAAACTTATCTGACATTTCTAGGCCGAACAATGGTTTCTTTCCTGGTGTGCTGATGTGAATATCCGTTAATTGTATGAAGAAAATCGGTTCCTTCGTCGTCATGTTAGACACTCTCCCCGTGAACGTGTTGATGAGGCTGATAAGCTGTTAATTCATTGACACCATCCAGATGAATAACGCGATATGTAGGCATTCCTCCGCGCATGGTGACCCATAACACGACATTCTCGTCACTAGGATTCGTGCCATCCCCATGTGCAAGACCACCTGTTCTACCCAGCTGTATGAACTCTGCCTTACCTTTCCGAGTGTACTCCATCGCATGCAAATGCCCAGCAAAAATGGTGTATGAGCGATTCCCTAGCATTTGAATGAGCTCTTGATATTCTTCGCTTTCTGATTTCCAACCTGGCTTATGCATGTTGACGAACGTCCATTTGACATCTGCATTGTTGGCCAATACGCGTCTAAAGTAAGCAAGTTGCTCCTCACCAAGACTCAGTTTTATCTTGCCAAAACCTTGTAGTTCCTCAGGTGAAAGTTGCCCTTTCAGTTCATCAACAAAAGCACTCATGTGTTCATTGGCGCGTTCAGGTTCGCGTTTCACGTCCGCTGTTACCCGTTTGATGATGTCGATAAATGCATCTGAGAACTCATCCGGTGTATGCTCCGTATTTAAAGAAAGGAAGAGTGTATCCCCTACACGAAACGCGTAGTAGTCCAAGCCTTTGCGCTCGCGCCATACCTCTGCCATCGTTAGATTGCCATAGTCGTGATTGCCGATTACTGGAAAGAAAGGTAGTCCCATCGCTGTAATTTTGCCGTCAATGTCATCCCATTCCTGATGTGTGTCCGCGGCGTTATTCCAATAGCCTTCGATCAAATCACCAACCGCCAAGACAAAGTCAGGCTTCAAATCCTTCACCATGTCCAGCGCCTTCTCAAAAACCCTCTCCGTCGCCATCCCGCAACGGTCCCCCATCACAACAAACGAAAAGTCTTCTCCCAGTTGACTAGGCATGCTCCCAAACCAAGGGCGTTTCTCTGTGTTCACTTGCTGATCCTCAAAGATCGTTACGTTCTTCTTTTCATCGAGCTGTACAGTTTGCATGGTTCCTATCTCCCTTCTATTGGTGAAAGCTTGTTCTTATCCTTAGTATGCAGGTTGTATGTAAGCAGAATATTAGCTTGATTTATAGTTATTATTAATCTAGTTGTCCTTGGGTCTGGCTGCGGCAAAAGAAAGCCAACGCCAAAAAAGCGAGCCCGCGGGGGCTCGCTTCTCAACATAAATATAAAAAGAGCAACCGGTTGCCCGATTGCTCTTTATTCCGAAACCTATTCCGTTGTGTAAGGAAGCAACGCGATTGTACGGGAACGCTTGATAGCGATCGTCAAAGCACGTTGGTACTTAGCGGAAGTTCCAGTTACACGTCTAGGAAGAATCTTCCCGCGCTCACTGATGAACTTTTTAAGAGTCTCGATATCTTTATAATCAATATGCTTGATTTTGTTTACAGTGAAGTAACAAACCTTACGGCGTTTGCCTTTACCGCCTTTGCCACGAGGAGCAAATTTGCGATCAGCACGATCATCACCATTATTGTCTCTTTTTTGGAAAGCCATTGTGTCTCTTCAGTCCTTTCTACGTTTAAAATGGCAAATCATCATCGGAAATATCGATCGGTTTCCCGTCATCTATGAAAGGATCCTGCTGCTCGCGCGATCCACCGCCACGATTGCTGCTTCCGCTTCCGCCGCCGTAGCCTGCATTCGCGTTTGCATTAGATGATCCGCCCTCTTCGCGATTTCCGCCGCCGCTAGATTCAAGGAAACGTACATTGTCGGCAATAATTTCGGTCACGTAAACACGTTTTCCTTCATTGTTGTCGTAGTTACGCACTTGAATGCGTCCTTCAACTGCTGTTAAACGACCCTTACGCAAGTAATTCGCGCATGTTTCGGCAAGCTGCCTCCACGTGACGATATTGATAAAGTCCGCTTCACGTTCTTTCGAGCCACCGCTCGTGAAAGGACGGTCTACAGCAAGTGTGAATTGGGTAACTGCTACCCCAGCAGGTGTATAACGAAGTTCTGGATCTCTGGTCAATCGACCGATAAGAATGACACGGTTCAACATGGAATAACCCTCCTGACGAAAATACTGGCATTGATTAAGCTACGTCGTTTACGATTAAGTGACGAATAACTTCGTCCGAAATCTTAAGTACGCGATCAAGTTCAGTTACAACAGCAGGTTCTGCGTTGAAGTGTACAAGCACGTAGTGCCCGTCACGGAACTTCTTGATCTCATACGCAAGACGGCGTTTACCCATCAGGTCATGTTTGGAGATTTCTCCCCCACCGTTCGAGATGATGCCTTGAAATTTTTCTACCGTAGATTGAACAACTTCTTGCTCAACGTCAGTACGAATGATGTACATCAATTCATATTTGCGCATGTATTTCACCTCCTTTTGGACTAAGCGGCTCCTATTCTAACTTGCTAGGCAAGCGAAGGAGCAAGGAGCGAGGATTCTTATTCAAAACTCGCACCTGAATACTATAGCAAATCATGCGGCAAATTACAAGTTTTTATCACACGCTTCGCACAGGTGGAAGCTGGAAGCTCATCAGGTACATGCTTCCCTCTCTTGCGGGCATTCTAATTATGATTGTTATTCTTACAAAGAGGTGATTCAATCGTGGGTGAATGGACACATTTTAATGAAGGCGATCATGTTCCTAACGACGGTGAATATATGGAAATTGGCGAGAACGCCTTCCATATGGGGATTAACAATCCCAAGACAGTTACCCTCCGCAAAGGTGACACCTTTCCAGCAACAAGCAATCATAATCGCAAATGGCACAAAAAGGGCGGCAAGAGGATGTAGGTCTACTATATGAAAAGAAAGGAACACCCCTCCAGCTTTATGGAGAGGTGTTCCTTTCTTCTACATTCTTTTACATCCACATCGTCATCTTTACTACTTAAATCCCCTACTTCTGGAACACACGCTTCTCTGAAATCTTCCMATCGTTAAAATAGACGATTTCCGCATAATACCCTGCTTGATTAGAGATCGCAAATTCATAGGTCCGTTTGCCATTCTCCTCTTTCACTAGCTTCCCTTTGGATCCCGTCTGCTTAACCAAATCATCGTAGGTACTCGTCAACGTGATTTTCTCCACTTGTTCCTTCGTTAACGTGGAAGGTGTCTCTGCTGCTCCGCCACCTGTTGTTCCCTTTGGTGTAGATGTAGGTGTCGCTGTTACAGCGCCTCCTGCACTCGTCCCACTAGGCGTCGCTGAAGCCCCTGCTGAGGGCTGTACCGTCACACCTGCTGATGGACTAACTGTCGACGTATCATCCTTCTTAGAGCAGCCTGAGGCCACTACAGCAAGCATTGCTAGGGATAGTATCCATTTATTCATTTATCTCGTCCTCCTACGTAACTATTTGCCATAACCTAACTGTTAGGTTGCTTCGGATCTTTACTTTTTATCCCTTCTCTTCATATAAACCATTATCACGATCTCGAAACAGGACAATAAAAAAGCCGCCCATATCCCCGAAGGATATAAACGGCTTTCATCTGGTGTGTTCTAGTACGGAAAGAGTGGGAGTCGAACCCACGCACGCCTCGCGACGCCTAACTGATTTCGAGTCAGCCCCCTTGGACCACTTGGGTACCTTTCCAAGAAAATGAGAACAGGACTTATTGTATCAAAAAAGTCTGTCTCTCGCAAGTGTTTTACTAATATTTATGGAAAAGCTAATTGGACTCTTCCTCTGCTGCCGCATTGCTGCGCAATATTTTTTTGAGCTTGCTTTCGAACTTCGTTCTCGGCACTAAGACGCTGTGCTTACAGCCCACACATTTAATCCGGATGTCCATCCCCATTCGAATAATTTCCATTTCATTTGTACCGCATGGATGGGGCTTTTTCATCTGTACAACGTCGCCAAGTTGGTATTCCTTCTTCTCCATCTTAGTTCCCCTCCACCTTTTCCTGTTTAATGCCATGGGTATCTAAATACTTCTTAATCTCTGCATTTAGAATTCGCCCGACTTCCCCTTGTTTGTTCGGCTTACATTCTGCAATAACTCGTATCTTCAAATCCGTGTTTCCAATCATTTGCACACCTAGCACCTGTGGCGCTTTAACGATATTCTCTGTGCGCTCATGCACTTCAGCAACAACTTCATTTAATAAAACCATCGCACGATCAATGTCAGCGTCATAAGCGATAGATACATCGACGATAGCAATCGAATTATAGGTGGAAAAGTTCGTCACTTGCTTGATGTTTCCGTTAGGGATGATGTGAACCTCACCGGTCCAACTTTTGATCCGAGTCACACGAATACCAATTTCCTCAACGGTCCCTTTGAACTGGTCAATTTGAATGACATCACCAACACCAAATTGATCTTCGAATATAATAAAGAACCCTGTAATGACATCCTTCACCAAACTCTGTGCTCCGAAACCTATCGCCAATCCAAGAACACCTGCACCCGCTAGTAAGGGGCCTAAATTCAATCCTACTTGACCGAGGATCAACATGATAGCAACTAGATTTACCGTATAGGCAATAAGATTATGTACGAGAATTGAAATGGTATTCGATCTTCGTCTATCAATTTTAAGTGGTGACTTCTCTCTCGCAATTACCATGTGAGCGATAGTTTTGTCAGCAATTTTGATAATAACTCTAGCAATGACATAGATAAGTACAATTTTGATAGTGATCCAGAATATTGAGGCAATGATTTCAGGTTTACTGATATGCTCCCGAATCCAATGCATCAAATCTTCGAAATATTGTGTTTCAAAAGACACTAGTAAGCCTCCTTACTTTTCTACTATGGTACCATATCCATCTTCTTTTTTAAAATAAATGCCTCTAATCTCAACATTCTCGCTCTCTATAATCTCTTGAACTCGCACAAGATCTGCTCCTGGAAATTCAATAGAAAGAGCGCATCCTGCTGTAATCTCTTTCGGCGTAGGCCTGATATCGATCTCAATATCCGCGTATTCTAGCAGCATCTCAGCTCTTAGTGCTTGTTGGGTAGAATCGAAAGCTAGCAACATGATAGAAAATTCCAGAGAAAGCTCTCCTCTCTACGTATAAATGTACCTCTCTCTCCATATACTAGTAAAAAAGATTTACTACTTTGGAGGGATATCATGAAATTCCATTTCGGATTCGACGGCGATAAAACCCCAGTGCAAGAACCTTTGAAAATTCAACATACCGATTCCAATACACCTCATCTGCTCGCCAAGCATTTGCAATCGATTTTTAGTAAACTACCAACCTATCAACCTATCGTCGTCATTTGCGTAGGAACGGATCGTTCTACAGGGGATGCGCTCGGTCCTCTCGTTGGCTCCCATCTTAATCGTACGACCACACTCCGCAATCTTCATTTGTTTGGTACCTTGGATGAGCCTGTCCACGCGATGAACTTAGCCGAAACCGTTGAAACCATTCACAAGCAATTTCAGAACCCTTTCATCGTCGCGGTTGATGCTTGTTTAGGGCAAGTTGCCAGTGTCGGCTGCATTCAAGTCGCGCATGGACCACTTAAGCCAGGTGCCGGTGTCAATAAAGATCTGCCTCCTGTTGGTGATATTCATGTAACTGGTATCGTGAATGTTGGCGGCTTCATGGAATACTTCGTCTTGCAAAATACGCGGCTCAGCCTCGTCATGAATATGGCTACCGTCATTGGTGATGCCCTCTACGCTTCGATCAGACGGACGCAATCCTTTGCACCGAGTGCTACGACTGCTTTAAAGTTTGAGTAAGTGTTTCCTTTTCTTCTGGGCTTAACGTGTAACTGGATTGCCCCTTTGCGACCGGCTTCGCATATACATACATTTGCTCTCGACTATGTATTCCTGTAATGATCACACCATCTTGCTCTTCGTTCAGCATCGCCAACGAGAAACTGAGATCACTACCACCTTCATTAAATGCATTGTAGCGACGAACTTTGATGTTCGATGTCATCTTCTTCATGGACTGATGAATACCAGATATTTGGGTCGAAGCCTTAACGGATTCGGCCTTTTGCTCGTTCAAGGAGTTCTGCATCTCAATAAGTAATTGTTCCATATTCTCAGCGCTTGTACCATTGATCATCCGGTTATATCGTTTCCGCAAGGATGACAATCGAATTGAAATAATGATGACCATAACCAATAACACAAGAATGAATGCGAAACAAACTAACATCACGTATTCTGCATTCAAGCCAAACAGTTCCCCCATGCCTTATCCCTCTTTCTACTTCGCATATTGCGCTTGAATCTCTTTGACAGCTTCAATGAGTGCCGTTACCTCTTCGTCCGTGGTAAAATACCCGATGCTCGACCGTACTGCTCCCTTGGCCAACGTACCGGCAACTTCATGTGCAAGCGGTGTACAATGATAACCCGCTCGCACGGCAATTTGAAACGAATGGTCGAGGATAAAAGCAACCTCCGATGAATCCACATTTTGAATGTTAAAGGAAACGATTCCTGTTTTATTTTGTCCAAGCTTTGGCCCTAGAATCGTAACTCCTTCAATTCCCAGTAGCTCTTCCATTAATTGCTGGGTATGTGCCCACTCTTTCGCATGAATCTTGTCCACGGTTTCCGCTAGGACGAATTTCACACCTTCATTCAATCCAGCGATGCCTGGTGTGTTCTGCGTCCCTGCTTCATAGCGATCTGGCCGTACTGTCGGCTGGTGGATGGCCTCCGACTGACTGCCCGTCCCACCATGCAGCAACGGTTCCAAATCAATGTCCGGATGGATGTATAATCCACCCGTTCCTTGAGGCCCCAGGAGCCCCTTGTGGCCTGGGAAGGCGAGCATGTCGATATTCATATCAACGACATGAATAGGCAGAACACCGGCGCTCTGAGCCGCGTCTACAAGCAGCTTCACGCCGCGGCTTCTGCAGAGCTCTCCAATTTCTCCAATTGGCATAATGGTGCCAAGTAAATTGGAACTGTGATTCACCACAACGAGTGTCGTATTCGCGCGAAACGCTTCTTTCAAATCATTGATTTGCATATTCCCCTGCTCATCGTGTTGCAAATAGGTAAGCTCGACGCCAACTGAGGCTTTTAAATATTCTAGCGGTCTTCTCACCGAATTGTGTTCAACATTCGTACAGATTACATGATCGCCCGGCTTTACAAAGCCTTTGATCGCTTGGTTTAGTGCATGTGTCGTATTTAATGCGAATGAAATATCGTTAGGGTTTCTGACACCGAATAACTTGGCTAGATTCTTTCTCGTTTCGAACAATGTGCGGCTTGCCTTCACAGCCATTTGATGGCTGCCTCTACCAGGATTCGCTGCATACTCCTGCATGCATTGCATCATCGCATCCATCACGGATGGCGGCTTCGGCCACGAGGATGCTGCTTGGTCGAAATACATAACGTCTTTCATATGTCCAGCCCCTTTCGAGAAGTCCCTACTCTACCTGCATTACTTAAAAATACCTTATTCAATTATATATGGTCAAAAATATAGCATACCTTAGTTTGTTCCTTCTGTTCGAAAGAAAAACATAGGAGACAGTCCGTTCACAATTAATGAACAGACAGCCTCCATAGGTACGCTAGCAATTTCTAAGAGATTTTACCTTGCAATAATTCTAGCAGTCGGTTGAGATCGTCTTTTGAATAGTAGAGCAACTCGATCTTGCCTTTATCCTGCTGACTCTTAATTTTCACGGATGTCCGATAAATGTCTCGCAATTGCTCTTCTGCTTGATTGATATACGGATCTCTATTTTTTTCTTTTTGTTTTGCCTTTTCCTTTTCAGGGCCAGGTGGTTCTTCTAGCATCTTAATTGCTTCTTCAAGTTCTCTAACACTCCATTGTTTAGAGATCGTTGACTCTGCAAGTTCTTTCTTAATCTTATCGTCCTTCACACCAACAATTGCTCTCGCATGACCCATGGATAATGTTCCACGTGAAACATATTGTTTAATCGATTCAGGCAGGGAAAGCAATCTTAGGAAATTGGCAATATGAGATCTACTCTTACCAACCTTCGCTGAAAGTTCTTCTTGTGTTAATGAGAACTGATCAATGATGCCTTGATATGCAAAAGCGATCTCCAGCGCATTAAGATCCTCACGTTGCACGTTCTCGATCAATGCGATTTCCATTACCTGTTGATCAGAGAGAATTCTTTCTACAGCTGGAATGGTTGGCGTTCCAGCAACTTGTGATGCACGGAAACGACGTTCGCCCGCAATGATCTCGTAGCCCTTAAGTACCTTCCGAACAATGATAGGCTGAATGACGCCATGCTCTTTGATCGATTCTGAAAGTTCCTTAATACTATCTTCATTAAAATGCTTTCTAGGCTGATACGGATTGGCTCTCAATTGAGCCAGTGGAATCTGAATGACTTTATCGCTCTCATCAATATGCAAGGACGTAATTAATGCGTCTAATCCTTTACCTAAACCTTTAGAGAGGCCTTTGGTCATACTGAGATCACTTCCTTAGCAAGTTCTAAATAAACTTCCGCGCCCTTTGATCTAGGATCATACGTAATAATGGATTGCCCATGACTCGGCGCTTCACTCAAACGTACATTACGAGGAATAATCGTTTGATAAACCTTTGTTTGGAAGTACTTTTTAACTTCTTCAATGACCTGAATACCTAAGTTCGTTCTTGCATCAAACATCGTCAATAGGACACCTTCAATTTGAAGTCCTGTATTTAAATGCTTTTGCACCAATCGCACCGTGTTCAGAAGTTGGCTTAAACCTTCTAATGCGTAGTATTCACATTGAATAGGAATGATTACGGAATCCGCGGCAGTTAAAGAATTGATCGTTAAAAGGCCAAGTGATGGAGGGCAATCTATCAAAATATAATCATATAAGTGTTTGACAAGTTGAAGTGACTTCTTTAATCGAACTTCTCTTGAAATGGTTGGAACCAATTCAATTTCTGCACCAGCCAATTGAATCGTTGCCGGTACAATTTTAAGATTCGGTACATTTGTTTCAACTGTTGCATCTTTCGGATGTACGTCATTAATCAATACATCATAAATGCAATTTGTTACATCAGCTTTATTCACACCAATACCACTTGTTGTGTTCCCTTGAGGGTCAATATCAACCAAAAGGACGCGTTTACCAAGCGAAGCTAATGAAGCGCCTAGATTCACAGAAGTCGTCGTCTTGCCGACGCCACCCTTCTGATTCGTTATTGCAATAATTTTAGACAAAACCATTTCACCTCTATCGCTTATGTTCCATAATGCTATTTAACAAGCAGTAGTACTATCTTACCATATCTATCAACCAGTTACCTTATGAATATTTGATAGATTCGTGCCATTAGATGCAAAAAAAACGGCTTGCGCCGTTTTAGGTAGCAGTAATGCCTAAATTATCGCTTAGGAATCTTAATTATAATTTCGTAATGATCTTCATGATCTTGTTCTGAGGTATTAATATGTAATCCCGAGCTTGATACCATCTCAACGGATTGTCGAATTGTATTCAGAGCAAGCCTAACATCTTTCGTAAAAGATACACGGCGTGTCTTCTTAAGCTTGGCTGCTTCCTTTAGGAAACTAATTTTAATCTCCGTTTGTTTTACGTTTAATTCTTTGGTTATGATTTCTTCTAACAATTTCACCTGTTGCTCTTCTTGATCCAGAGCTAGTAAAGCTCGTGCATGGCGTTCCGTAATCTTGCGCTCCATCAATGCCATTTTGACAGGTTCGCATAATTGCAATAAACGAATCTTATTGGCGATTGTGGATTGGCTTTTGCCCAAACGCTGTGCAAGGCTTTCCTGCGTGAGATCATGCATCTCGATCAATTGGTGATAAGCTGCCGCCTCTTCAATCGCAGTAAGTCCTTCACGCTGCAGATTTTCAATTAGCGCAATAGATGCCGCTTGTGAATCGTTGAAATCCCGAACAATAGCTGGAATTGTATCAAGACCTAACTTTTTAACAGCACGCAAGCGTCGTTCGCCAGCAATTAATTCAAATGTATTATTTTTGACTCGAACAACGATCGGTTGAATAATACCATGTGTTCGAATGGTTTGGCATAATTCATCAATACGATCATCATCGAATAACGTTCTTGGCTGATAGGGACTTGGAATAATACTATTTACGGGTATGTTTTTGACCTCATCCGTCGTCGAACGATCTGCAAGGCCAAATAGCTTCGATATTTGTTCTTTCATAGGAAAACTTACCACCAACTCTTCCCGTAGTTTAAGCGATCAGTACAGTTTCAATAAACGGATACAACGCCCTGTACAAGGTGCAAAGATCTTTTCGCCATTCCGAGACGATGTCATTCATGCTGTCTGATTCTAGTAAATTTAATCTATCAATTGCGAATATCCAACCACAACATCACAAATAAAAGGTAAGGCGAAGCCAGTATATGACGGGCTTTCACCTTATATAGGTATTCTCCATCGAAGGCCATAATCCTTCTCTACAATAGGTAAGCTGGCAAATGTTTCACGTGAAACAATTCTATCATTTGAAAAGTGGTTCCTTTAAAGGGATCCCCGCTTTCCTAGGATATTTAGCTGGTGTAGCAGCTGTCTTCTTAATCTCTACAAAATGTCTTACAGATTCTTCGATGGGCAAAATCATGCGATTAACCTTCGTAACTTTCCCTCGCAGCTCTACTAAACTAAAAGAAGAATCTTTAATCTCATCATCCACTTCGGAACCCTTCATCGCAATGAAAGTTCCACCACTCTTGGCAAAAGGAAGACAGAACTCATTCAGCACTTGCAGTTTCGCAACAGCTCTAGCTGTAACGAGGTCAAAGTGATCACGATAGCGAGGAAGCCTAGCAATATCCTCTGCCCTACCGTGCACACAATCCATCTCCATTAGAGCAAGTTGAGAAACAATTTCATTTAAGAATAAAATCCGTTTATTCAAGGAATCAACAATGGTAACTTGAAGATGAGGAAATGCAATTTTAAGAGGTATGCTTGGGAATCCAGCGCCTGAACCGATATCAGCAAGAGATTTAACCTTCCCCATATCGTAATTGAAAGCCACAGAAAGAGAATCATAGAAATGTTTAAGATACACTTGGTCTCTCTCTGTGATACCTGTTAAATTCATTTTCTCATTCCACTCTACAAGAGTCTTGTAGTACTGTTCAAACTGAGCTAACTGTTCCGTAGAAAGAGTGATGTTCTCTTGGGCTAATAACTCTGCGAATTGTTGCTGTATAGCATCCATATCTTTAACCTCTAGCCGCTATGACTCTATTGTAATGTTCGAGATAAACAAGCAAGATCGAAATATCCGAAGGTGTAACCCCGCTAATCCGAGATGCTTGGCCAATTGAGATTGGACGGATTTTCGCGAGCTTCTGTTTCGCCTCTGTGGCAATTCCATGGATCTCGCTATACTCAATATCATCCGGAATCTTCTTCTTTTCCATTTTTCGCAAACGATCAACTTGATTGCTTTGCTTTTCAATATAACCAGCATATTTCACTTGAATACCAACTTGCTCCTTCATATCTTCATCTAAGTCAAAAGGAGACATCGTCATTTGCTCAATATGTTTATATTCAATCTCCGGACGACGCAGTAAGGAAATCGCTGGTACCGAATTCGTCAATTCCACGCTTTCCAAGCTTCGAAGCAATTCTTGAACGTGAGGCTCAGGTCTCACCTTCACTTCAGATAAACGTTCAATTTCTTGCTCTACTAGCGATTTTTTGTTCGAAAATCTCGCATAGCGTTCTTCAGAAATTAATCCAATTTCATGACCAATCGGCGTCAAGCGGAGATCAGCATTATCATGACGAAGCAACAAGCGATATTCTGCGCGTGAAGTTAGTAAGCGGTACGGCTCACTAGTTCCCTTGGTCACAAGATCATCAATAAGAACTCCGATATATCCTTCCGAACGATCCAATACAATTGCTTCCTTCTCTTGTACTTTACGCGCGGCATTAATTCCAGCCATAACCCCTTGACCAGCAGCCTCTTCGTAGCCTGATGTTCCGTTGATTTGTCCAGCTGTGAAAAGTCCGCTAACCAACTTTGTCTCCAACGATGGCTTCAATTGTGTAGGTACAACTGCATCGTATTCGATCGCATAGCCGGTACGCATCATTTCAACTTTTTCTAACCCCGGTATGGAACGTAAAATCCCCAACTGCACATCTTCCGGCATACTCGTAGAAAGACCTTGAACATAATACTCCGACGTACTGTGACCTTCTGGCTCTAGGAAGATTTGATGCTTTGCCTTATCAGCGAAACGAACAATTTTATCTTCTATAGAAGGACAATACCTCGGTCCAGTCCCTTCGATAGCACCAGAGAACATCGGAGCGCGATGGAGATTATCATTAATAATTTGGTGAGTTTCTGCAGACGTATAAGTTAACCAGCAAGGCAATTGTTGATTATGATTGGAACCATACTTCGTTTCGAACGAGAAAAACTTTGGTTGCTCATCGCCAGGCTGAATTTCTGTTTTGCTAAAATCAATCGTATCTCCATGAACGCGCGGTGGCGTTCCTGTTTTAAATCGAACTAAGTCAAAGCCTAGCTTACGCAAGGACTCCGATAATTTAACCGAGGGTTGTTGATTATTGGGCCCGCTCTCGTACATCAGTTCGCCCATGATGACCTTACCGCGCAAATACGTACCGGTGGTCAAAACGACAGATTTTGCATAATACTCAGCGCCTGTCTTTGTAATCAAACCTTTGCAAACACCATTCTCAACGATAAGCTCCTCTGCCATTCCTTGACGGAGTGTCAAATTAGGTGTAGCTTCAATCGTTTCTTTCATTTTGTGCTGATACGAAAATTTATCGGCTTGAGCGCGCAGCGCATGAACAGCTGGTCCCTTACCTGTATTCAACATACGAAGTTGAATGTAAGTTTTATCAATATTGCGACCCATCTCACCGCCAAGCGCGTCGATCTCACGAACAACGTGTCCTTTCGCTGGACCACCGATAGATGGGTTACAAGGCATGAAAGCAACCATGTCCAAATTGATCGTTAATAACAACGTATTACAACCCATGCGAGCTGAAGCTAATGCTGCCTCGCAACCTGCATGTCCGGCACCGATAACGATAACGTCATAATTCCCTGCGTGATATCCCATAGAAACGTCCCTCCCTCTTTTATGAAAACGCAAATGCTGTCGATTTTCATTTTCCTAAGCAGAATTGTGTAAAAATTTGATCGATTAAGGATTCCCCTACAGAATCTCCGATAATCTCCCCTAGCTGCTCCCAAGCAGCCCGGATATCAATTTGAATCATATCAATCGGCACATATTGTTCATTGGCATCCAACGCATCCTGCAAGGAACGCTTAGCCTGCTTCAACAAAGAAATATGACGAACATTACTCACATATGTTAAATCACTGGATTCGAGCTTTCCTTCAAAGAAAATCGCCGCGATCGCTTTTTCCAAATCCTCAATACCTTTATTCTCAATCAGGGACAGTTCCACAATACGCTCATGCGGGAAATAACTGAGTACCTGTTCCACATCTAATTTGCGATCCAAATCAATCTTATTCAAAATAACGATCGTTTGTTTATCCGCTAACTGCTTCATCAACGCAATCTCGTCGAGTTGAAGCTCATCGTTACTATTCAGTACCAGTAAAATGAGATCAGCCTCGGCTAAGGCAGTCTTAGAGCGCTCCACACCAATCTGTTCGACAATATCCGAAGTTTCACGAATACCAGCTGTATCAAGCAGCTTCAATGGGATACCGCCAATATTAACGAACTCCTCAATGACATCTCGCGTAGTTCCTGGAATATCCGTAACAATGGCCCGATTCTCTTGGGCTAATTCATTCAACAAGGAAGACTTCCCAACATTAGGTTTGCCGACAATGGCCGTCTCAATGCCCTCGCGCAATATTTTACCTTGTTCTGCGGTCACCAATAAACGATCAATATCTAACATGACCGTATCACACTTCGTCTTGATGAATGCATTTGTCATTTCCTCTACATCATGTTCCGGGTAATCAATATTCACTTCAACATGAGCCATTAACTCCACCAGAATGTATCGTAAATGCTTAATCTGTTTCGATAAATTGCCTTCCACTTGCTTCAAAGCTACCTTGAATGCTCGATCGGATTTAGCCCGAATTAAATCTATAACCGCTTCTGCTTGCGTTAAGTCAATACGACCATTCAAGAAAGCTCGCTTCGTAAACTCACCTGGCTCAGCTAAGCGAACCCCTTGTATTAGCAGTAAATCAAGTACTTTCTTAACGGAGACAATCCCACCGTGACAACTAATTTCAACAACATCCTCCATAGTGAAGGATCGCGGAGCTTTCATTAACGTAACTAGAACCTCCTCTACCTTTTCGGCGGAAGCAGGTTCTATAATGAATCCATAATGTACCGTATGCGTGTCAGCAACAGATAATTTCGTTTTGGAGCGGAAAATACGTTCAACGTATGTGACAGAATCCTCGCCGCTCACACGAATAACCGCTATCCCACCCTCACCAAGCGGTGTAGAAATAGCAGCAATCGTATCATTTAACATAGTATTTGCACCTCGAATTTACCTCATCTTAAAGAAAAAGCAATGACATATGAACCCAGTCATTGCGATCTGTGTTATTTAACAGCGATGACAACCCGACGATTCGGTTCTTCGCCTTTACTGTACGTTTTGATAACTGGGTGCCCTTGTAATTCCGCATGAATAATTTTACGTTCTTGCGAATTCATTGGCTCCAAAATAACTTCTTTTTTCGACTTGATCACGCGATTAGCTAGTCTTAACGCCAGCTCTTCCAACGTTTTCTTCCGTCGATCACGGAAATTTTCCGCATCTAAGATGATACGGAAATGAGAATTCGCATATCGATTACCAACAATATTGACTAAATACTGAAGCGCATCCAGTGTTTGTCCTCTTTTTCCGATCAAAATACCTAATTCCGAGCCACTCATGTTTAAGATATAGCCTTCACGATCTTTATGTGTATCTATGGTGATGGAAATTTGCATCGCTTCGAACATATCTTGTAAGAAAGCTATCGCTTCCTCAAGTGGATCGGGTATCAATTCGAGCTCAACCTTCGCAACTCTGGAGCCAATAAACCCGAACAACCCTCGTGAGGGCTGTTCCAAAATATGAATTTGTACACGATCCTCCGAAACTTGCCATTGATCTAGACCAGATTTAACTGCTAGTTCAATTGTCTTTCCAGTCACCACGATTTTCTTCATTTCGACAGGCCACCCTTATTATTTTGAGATCCAGGCTTTTTTTGTGAACCAGGAGCACCATAGATGAAATAAGACTGAACGATTGTGAAAATGTTACCGTAAATCCAGTAAAGCGGAAGTGCCGACGCAAAATTCATGGACATAACGAAAATCATGACCGGGAAAATGTACATCAAGCTTTTCATTTGTTGATTCATCTGGGAAGACATAAACATTTGTTGAATGAACGTCGTAGCCGCGGCAATCAACGGTAAGATGTAAAGGTGATCCGGCTTACCAAGATTCAACCATAGGAACGTGTGCTCATGAATTTCTTGATTACGCATAATCGCTTGATAAAGTGCGATTAGAATTGGCATTTGGACAATGATTGGAAAACAACCAGCTAACGGATTTACACCATTTTGTTGAAATAGTT
The DNA here is from genome assembly GCF_052115445.1 of Paenibacillus sp. 2RAB27. Classification (NCBI taxonomy): domain Bacteria; kingdom Bacillati; phylum Bacillota; class Bacilli; order Caryophanales; family Paenibacillaceae; genus Paenibacillus; species Paenibacillus sp. 2RAB27. Next base: position 12,052 of record NZ_JBFRGR010000015.1, on the reverse strand, counting down.
TCATCGTTTCTTCTTGTTGCTTTTTCGCATCATCTTTATATTTCTCTTTAAGCTTTTTCATTTCAGGCTGCAGATCCTGCATCCGTTTGGAGCTTTTGTATTGCTTAAGCGTAAGCGGCAAAATAATCAATCGAATAATCAGTGTAACAACCAAGATGGATAATCCATATTGACCCCATAGATGATCGGCGAACCAGTCAAGCGTTTTTGAAAGCGGGTACGTAAAGTACTTAGTGAAAAAATTAGCCGTGTTCGGGTCGATTGGCGCTGATGCTGCACTTGACGGGCTACATCCGGACAAAAGTAAAATCACCGAAGACAGTGCTACTAGCATATAAATTCGACGAGTCAAAATGAGATCCTCCTAAATGTCTTTTCCAAGATAAACTATAACACATCTTCAGTCCGCAAGGAAATATTGCGTCACTTTTTTGTGGCGTCATTTTTTTTATATAAAGAAGCTTTACGAATGACATGCCAGATACTCTTCTCCATGTCTGCGTAAGCCATATCAACAACAGGTTTTCTAGCTAGCAGAATGTAATCATATTGAGGCGTCATGTTTTCTTTTTTCAACCGAATAATTTCTTTCATCATTCTTCTCAAACGATTACGTACAACGGCATTTCCAATTTTCTTGGAAACCGATACACCGAAACGAAAATCTTCTGCTTTCGGCTGCGGCAAATAGTATAGAACGAATTGCTGATTGGCCATCGATTTGCCATAGCGATACACCTTACTAAAGTCTTCTCTTTTTGTTAACCGATATTGTTTCTCCACACCCATGTACACTCCAGACAGATCACATTCATTAGTTGAAAGAACACTACATATCTAATCTAGTTTTAACAAAACCAGCTCGATGTAAACCGAACAACAAAATGCAAAAAAAAAAGCCCCTTTCGGAGCCTCTTCTTACGCGCTAAGAACTTTTCTTCCTTTAAGACGACGAGCTTGTAGAACTTTACGACCGTTCTTCGTGCTCATTCTTTTACGGAAACCATGGTTCTTCTTACGCTTTCTCGTATTCGGGTTAAATGTTGGACCCATCTATAGCACCTCCCTACCTGGCTGAGGATATCCATCCTACAAAATTTCTACTACTCATTAAATCATTTTCACAGAAGAAAGTCAACCTACCCAAGTGTGCAGTATTTAGATGGCAGAATACCTCGAGAACGACAAAAAGAATAAGCTGTGCATAAAGTTTTGACGAGAAAGAACAAACTTTGTCGAAAATCAACAGAATATCAACAATATCTTGTGTTGTGAACAATTTCTACCCACAAGTTGTTGTTATTGTGGATAATACGAAACAATCCGTTGATTAACAAGGTATCTTTTGTTAAGATAGTAATGTTTCTGCTGTGGATATACACCACTAATCCTCCGAGTTATCAACACCCTGTGGATAATAATGTGCACAAACTTCCCTCTACAAGAATAAGTCATTTCTGCGGATCCTTAGTAATGTGGATAAAACCGACAAAAGTCATCCTTTTTTGACCCCACCAGACACTAGATTCTTTTAGACGATATTTGGGCACACTACATGCTAACTACCAATTCTTCAAGATTCCAACGTGAGTTGTTTATTTTCACGTTTTATTCATAAATCATAACCAAGTTTCCCCTGGCCTATGCCACATGTTTGATTCAAAAGGAGTGAAGTACTGTGGAAGGCCATTCTACGGACCTTTGGCAACAAATTTTAACGATTATTCAAACGAAGCTCAGTAAACCAAGTTTTGACACCTGGCTCAAATCGACGAAGGCCACTGTATTCAACGATTCAACAGTCATTATTTGCGCACCTAATAATTTTGCGCAGGAGTGGCTTGAGAGTAGATACACGAAACTAATCGAAGGAACAATCTACGATTTTACGGGAAAGCATGTATCCGTTAAATTCATCATCGAAACTGAAGATCAGAAGTCACAATCGATGCAAGCCATTCAACCCGTTGTCATTCCTCCCAAAGGTCCAGCCATTGTTGCTGGTGAAGAAAACTTTACAAGTATGATGAACGCTAGGTACACATTTGATACCTTCGTTATCGGATCTGGCAATCGTTTTGCTCACGCTGCTTCCCTCGCCGTAGCTGAAGCGCCGGCGAAAGCGTATAATCCCCTCTTTTTATATGGGGGTGTTGGACTAGGTAAAACTCATCTCATGCATGCGATCGGACATTATGTACTCGAACATAACCCTGGCTCTCGGGTTCTATATATATCCTCCGAAAAGTTTACGAATGAATTTATCAATGCAGTCCGTGATAACCGCGGGGAAGGCTTTCGTAACAAGTATCGAACCATTGATGTACTGCTCATCGATGATATTCAATTCCTTGCGGGGAAAGAAGGAACACAGGAAGAGTTTTTCCACACATTTAACGCGCTTCATGAGGAAGGAAAACAAATTATTATCTCAAGTGACCGCCCGCCCAAAGAGATTCCAACCCTTGAAGATCGGTTACGCTCACGATTTGAATGGGGACTTATCACAGATATTCAACCGCCAGATCTCGAAACACGTATCGCTATTTTACGCAAAAAGGCTAAAGCCGAGAATCTAGAGATTCCGAATGAGGCCATGATCTATATCGCGAACCAAATTGATACGAATATCCGAGAACTGGAGGGTGCTTTAATACGCGTTGTCGCGTACTCGTCCCTTATTAATCAAGATATTAGCGTTCATTTAACGGCTGAAGCGTTGAAGGATATCATCCCATCAAACCGACCAAGAGTCATTACGATACAGGATATTCAAGCGCGAGTTGGAGAATTCTATGGCTTAAAGCTCGAGGATTTCAAAGCTCGTAAACGAACGAAAGCCGTGGCTTTCCCAAGGCAAGTAGCCATGTACCTTGCACGGGAGCTCACAGACTTCTCATTGCCGAAAATCGGAGATAATTTTGGGGGTCGTGATCATACGACTGTCATACATGCGCATGAGAAAATTGTGCAGCAGCTCAAAGTGGATCAAGAATTATATAAGATTGTCCATAACTTAACGGAACGCATCAAAAACCCCTCTTAATAACATCACTTTTTCCATAAGCCTATGCACAATCTATTCACATGTGGATAGGCTTGCTCTATCTCAGGTTCATCCACATATCCACATATCCAGAGCCCCTACTGCTATTACTAATAAAGAATGTTATTATATAATGATTATGCTAACGCACCGTAAAAAAAGAACTGCAGGAGTGAAGTCATGAAATTAACTATCCTAAAAGACCATTTAATCGAATCCATTGGTCACGTTTCCAAAGCCATATCCTCTCGAACAACGATACCCATTCTTACAGGGATCAAAATAGATGCAACCTTAAGCGGTGTTACGCTAACAGCTAGTGACACCGACATTTCTATTCAAAGCTTTACAGCAAGTGAAAACAGCACAATTAAAATTATTGAACTTATTCAAGCTGGGAGTGTTGTCCTTCCCGCTAAATTTTTCGTTGAAATCATTCGCAAGCTGCCAGCACAGCTAATCGAAATTGAAGTAAAAGCCAACTTCCAAACGATTATTCGTTCAGGTTCTTCCGAAATTCAAATCATGGGCTTAGACCCAGATGAGTATCCACTGCTTCCTGAAATCGAAGAAAGCAAAATGCTTCGCCTTCCAAGTGATTTGCTTAAAACAATGATTAAACAAACGTCCTATGCCGTATCAACCAATGAATCCACGCCTATTCTTACAGGGGTTCTTTGGAACATTACAGGTGATAAGTTGAAATTTATCGCATGCGATCGTCATCGCCTGGCAAGTAGAGAAGTCACCGTTGATAACGAACAAGCACAAAACCTGCCTAATATCGTTATTTCAGGACGTACACTGAATGAGTTAAGCAAAATTTTGCCTGATCAAAACACCCTTATAGATATAGTTATTGCGGACAACCAGGTTTTATTCAAAATTCAAAACATTTTATTTTATTCGCGTATTTTAGATGGCACTTACCCAGATACGTCTAAGCTAATTCCGCAATCCTTTCAAACGGAAATGGTTGTTCCAACGAAAGAATTGGCAGAAGCGATCGATCGTGCCTACCTTCTCTCCAAAGAAGACAAAACGAATATTGTTAAAATGATGATGCTTGAAGACAAAACCATCGAAATCTCATCCAGCTCCTCCGAGCTAGGTAAAGTAACCGAACAAATTGCCCTGCAGCATATTGTTGGTGATTTACTTAAGATTTCGTTTAACTCCAAATATATGTTGGATGCACTGAAGGTACTCGACTCCGAATTTATTCAAATTGGATTTACGGGAGCTATGCAGCCGATCATTATGAAACCGCAAGATTCGACGAATATTTTGCAGTTAATTTTGCCATATCGAACAACGAATTAAGGGAGCGCTCGTATGAAACAAATAGTTATCAACACTGCATATATTACACTTGGTCAGTTTCTGAAATTATCGGACTGTATATCCACAGGTGGACAAGCTAAATTTTTTGTTGTGGAAACCAAAATCGAAGTGAACGGGCAAGCTGAAAATCGCAGAGGTCGGAAACTTGTGCCGCAGGATATCGTCAAGGTAGAAGGTTTTGGACAATTCGAGGTCATAAGCTCCTGATCGAAATAACCAGGGGGATGATCGGCCATGTTTCTGAACAAACTCGTACTCAGTCATTATAGAAATTACGATCATGTTGAATTAACAACATCGAATAACGTGAATATTTTCGTTGGGCCCAACGCACAAGGTAAAACGAACTTGCTGGAATCCATCTACGTGATGGCAATGACCAAATCACATCGTACCCACCAGGACAAAGAACTGATTGGCTGGAACGGTGAGCAAACACTACTGCATGCTGAGATTCAGAAATTGTACGGGAACTGTAAGTTGGATCTCTCCATCTCTTCAAAGGGGAAAAAAGCGAAGATTAATGGTCTTGAGCAGAAAAAACTCAGTAATTTTATTGGTGCACTGAACGTTGTGATGTTTGCGCCGGAGGATTTAGAGATCGTCAAAGGAACACCTGGCATAAGACGACGTTTTCTTGATATGGAAATCGGCCAAGTACAGCCCTCCTATATTCACGACTTATCTCAGTATCAGAAAATCTTGGTGCAACGAAATAATTATTTAAAGCAAAATTACCCCGGAAAAAGCACACCTGATGCCATGTTAGACATCTGGAATGAACAATTAGCACAGTATGGTGTTAAAATTATGAAAAAGCGTCAAAACTTCATAAAGAAGCTTCAAAAATGGGCGGAGAATATCCACAGAGGGATAACGAACGACAGTGAATCGTTAGTGATTCGCTACTCCCCTTCTTTTGACATGGAGCCATTTGAAGATGAATCTGTTTTATTAAACCAATTTATGATAAAGTTATCTTTGGTGAAAGATCAGGAATTCCGAAGAGGCGTAACTTTAGTAGGCCCTCATCGTGACGATCTTCTCTTTTTCATAAATGACAAAGAAGTCCAAACGTACGGTTCCCAAGGCCAGCAGCGTACAACCGCGCTATCACTCAAGCTAGCAGAAATTGAGCTCATTCATGAAGAAGTTGGCGAGTATCCTCTGCTATTGCTAGATGATGTCCTATCGGAACTGGATGAATATAGACAGACACAGTTAATTCGCACGTTTCAGCAGAAAGTCCAAACGTTTATTACGACAACAGGTCTAGAGAGTGTTCATTTGGACCAACTGGATCATGCTTCCGTGTTTCATGTTTTGAAAGGAAATGTAAGCGGCAGGAGCTGAGAAGCATGTTTATTCATTTGGGTGGAGAGAAAATCATTAGAGCGTCTGAATTGATTGCTATATTTGATATTTCGATTGAGAAGTCATCCAAAATATCAAAGCAATTCATTCAACAAGCATTAAAGGATAAAAGAACGGAGCAAATTGGTGAGGAAGATTGCAAATCACTAGTCGTTACCAAAAGTAAAGTCTACTATTCCCCCATTTCCTCAACCACGCTCAAGAAAAGAGCTAATCAGTTATTGACGAATTAACTTCTTTTAATATAAAAAAGCAGGTGAAGAGTAGCATGTCTGTGAATCAAAATGCGTACGATGACAGTCAGATTCAGGTTCTGGAAGGTTTAGAAGCCGTTCGCAAAAGACCGGGTATGTATATTGGTTCAACCAGTGCCCGAGGACTGCACCATCTCGTTTGGGAAGCTGTAGATAACAGTATCGATGAAGCCCTGGCCGGTTTTTGTACAAAGATCGATGTGATTGTCCATAAAAATAATAGCATATCCGTTATCGATAACGGACGTGGGATTCCTGTCGGTGAGAATGCCAAACTGAAAAGACCGACACTCGAAGTTGTTCTTACCGTGCTTCATGCTGGTGGGAAATTCGGTGGGGACGATTCTGGTTATAAAGTTTCAGGCGGACTTCACGGGGTTGGTATCTCTGTTGTAAATGCGTTGTCAGAGCTGCTTTTGGTTCAAGTTAAGCGTGAAGGCCAAATTCATCAACAAGAATATCGCCGCGGTGTGCCTCAATATGATGTGAAAATCATCGGAGAAACGGAAGAAACAGGTACGACAGTTACGTTCCAACCGGATCCAGAGATTTTCAAAGAAACGACAGAATATGATTTCGATACGCTGCAATCCAGAATTCGCGAACTTGCTTTCTTGAATAAAGGCATCGAGATTAACTTAATAGATGAGCGTACGGATACGGTGGCAACGCATATGTACGAAGGCGGTATTGTGTCCTTTGTACAGCATTTAAATCGCAACCGTGAAGTCGTCAATGAATTGCCGATCTATGTTGAAGGTGCTAAAGACAATATTTCGATCGAGATTGCACTACAGTACAACGATAGCTATACCGAAAACATTTACTCTTTTGCTAACAATATCAACACACACGAGGGTGGAACGCATGAATCAGGATTCAAGAGCGCACTGACGCGGATCCTGAATGACTACGCCCGTAAAAATAATTCGATCAAAGAAAGCGACTCGAATCTTTCTGGGGATGACGTGCGCGAGGGTCTTGCTGCGATTATTTCCGTGAAAATTCCAGAGCCTCAGTTCGAAGGTCAAACGAAGACGAAACTTGGTAACAGTGAAGTTCGTGGTATTGTGGAATCCCTTTTCGCAGAGAAACTGCAAGAATTCCTGGAAGAGAACCCAGCCGTAGCTCGCAAAATCCTTGAAAAAGGTATTCAAGCTGCTAGAGCCAGAGAAGCTGCGCGTAAAGCTAGAGAATTGACTCGCCGCAAAAGTGCGCTTGAAGTTAGTGCCCTGCCAGGTAAACTAGCAGATTGCTCTTCCAAAGACGCTTCAATCAGTGAGATTTACATTGTAGAAGGTGACTCTGCAGGTGGTTCAGCTAAGCAAGGACGTGATCGTCACTTTCAAGCGATTCTGCCTCTGCGTGGTAAAATTTTGAATGTAGAGAAAGCACGCTTGGATCGTATCTTATCCAATACTGAAATCCGTGCTATGATTACAGCTTTCGGGACAGGAATCAGCGATGATTTTGATATTACCAAAGCACGTTATCACAAAATTATCCTCATGACGGATGCAGATGTGGATGGTGCGCATATTCGTACCTTGCTGCTTACCTTCTTATACCGTTACATGAAAAAACTAATTGAGACTGGCTATGTGTATATTGCACAACCACCACTCTTTAAGCTTGAGCGTAATAAAACGATTCGATATGCGTATAACGAGAAGCAACGTGAAATCATTATGCAAGAGTTTGGTGAAGGCGTGAAAGTCAATGTCCAACGTTACAAAGGACTTGGCGAGATGAATCCGGGGCAGCTTTGGGAAACAACTATGGATCCGGAAAGCCGTACACTTCTGCAAGTGACGATCGAAGATGCTATAGAAGCAGATACACTCTTTGATTCATTGATGGGCGATAATGTAGAGCCTAGACGTGATTTTATCGAGGAACATGCGAAATACGTGAAAAATTTAGATATCTAACGTCGTCCGTGACGTTGCAAACGATGTAAGCTTTCAGGAGGAACATTCATGAGCGAAGAATTACATTCGCAAGTCAAAGAAATTGACATTTCGACCGAAATGCGTACATCCTTCTTAGACTATGCGATGAGTATCATTGTCAGTCGCGCACTGCCAGATGTTAGAGACGGTCTGAAGCCGGTTCATCGCCGTATCTTGTTTGCGATGTCTGAACTAGGTATGTCTCCAGATAAGCCACATAAGAAATCAGCGAGAATCGTTGGTGAAGTTATCGGTAAATATCATCCACATGGTGATACCGCTGTTTACGAAACCATGGTTCGGATGGCACAAGATTTCTCCCTGCGTTATATGCTGGTTGATGGGCATGGGAACTTTGGATCCATCGACGGTGATATGGCAGCAGCCATGCGTTATACCGAGGCTCGTTTGTCGAAGATTGCTATGGAGCTTCTTCGTGATATTAACCGAGAGACAATCGATTATAAACCAAACTACGATGGCGAAGAAAATGAGCCCGTCGTTCTCCCTTCTCGTTTCCCGAACTTACTCGTTAACGGTAGTTCAGGGATCGCCGTAGGTATGGCAACGAATATTCCTCCACATAACCTAAGAGAGGTTATCGAGGGTATTCAGATGATGATTGAGAATCCAGATGTCACGCCTATGGAATTAATGCAAGCGATCAAAGGACCTGATTTCCCAACGGCCGGATTCATTCTTGGACGCGAAGGTATCAGATCAGCCTATACCACAGGTAGAGGCTCCGTTACGATGAGAGCTAGAACGGTCATTGAAGAGAATAATAATAAGGCTAGAATCATTGTGAATGAGCTGCCTTATCAAGTAAATAAAGCAAGATTAGTAGAGAAAATCGCTGAGCTTGTGCGCGAGAAGAAGATCGACGGAATCACAGATCTTCGAGATGAGTCAGACCGCAACGGGATGCGTGTGGTTATTGAGCTGCGACGCGATGTTAATCCTAACGTTGTTCTGAACAACTTGTTCAAACAGACAGCCATGCAATCCAATTTTGGAATCATTATGCTCGCTCTCGTCAACGGAGAACCAAAAGTTTTGAATCTTCGTGAGATGCTGCATTATTATCTTAAACATCAACAAGAAGTCATTCGTCGTAGAACCGAATTTGATTTGCGTAAAGCGGAAGCTAGAGCGCACATTTTAGAAGGTTTACGTATTGCACTTGATCACCTGGATCAAGTTATTGCATTAATTCGCTCTTCTCGTACAACGGATGAGGCGAGAGAAGGACTCATGACGACATTTAGTCTGAGCCTGGATCAAGCACAAGCCATTCTTGATATGCGTTTACAGCGTTTGACTGGTTTGGAACGTGAGAAGATTGAAGCGGAATATGTGGAACTCATGAAGAGAATTGCTGAGCTTAAAGCGATTCTTGCCGATGAGCAGCTGATTCTTGCGATCATTAGCGAAGAACTGAATGAAATTAAAGAAAAGTTCGGTGATGACCGACGTTCTGAGATTACAGTTGGTGAAGAAAGCATTGAAGATGAAGACCTTATCCCACGTGAAGATGTCGTTATTACGATAACGCACACTGGCTACATTAAGCGCCTACCGGTTACGACGTATCGGAACCAGAAGCGTGGAGGACGTGGTGTCGTCGGTATGGATACGAAAGATAATGACTTCGTGGAACATTTGTTCGTAACGAATACACATCATTATCTGATGTTCTTTACGAATAAAGGTAAAGTCTATCGTTTGAAAGCTTATGAGATTCCAGATTTGAGCCGTACAGCTCGTGGAACACCAATTATTAACTTGATTCAAATCGAACAAGGGGAAACCGTCAATGCGGTCATTCCTGTTGAAAGCTTTGAAACAGAGCAGTATCTGTTCTTTGCAACTAAGCAAGGGGTTGTTAAGAAAACACCAATTGATGATTATTCAAACATTCGTAAAGGCGGTTTAATCGCCATTAATTTACGAGAAGATGATGATCTCATTGGTGTGAAGCTTACGGACGGTAACCAGGGCATTATTATGGGGACCAAGCTAGGAATGTCCATTCACTTCCCAGAGAGTGATGTGCGTTCAATGGGCAGATCGGCTACGGGAGTAAAAGGTATTCACTTGGATGATGAAGATGCTGTCATCGATATGGACGTTGTTCATGAAGATAATAGTGTACTAATCGTAACATCCAAAGGCTTCGGTAAACGGACACCTGTTTCCGAGTATCGGATTCAATCACGTGGCGGTAAAGGGATCAAAACTTTAAATGTCACGGAGAAGAACGGTCCGATTGTCGGTCTTAAAGTGGTGCAAGAAGATGAGGATCTGATGATTATTTCCGCATCGGGTACTGTCATACGTACAAGCATGGACGGCATTTCTGTTATGGGTCGTAATACGCAAGGTGTTCGTCTGATTAACATACGTGAAGATGACGAAGTAGGGACGTTGGCTCGCGTTCAGAAGAATGAAGAACAGAACGAGTCTGAGGATGACGGCGACTGGGAAGAGTCAGCAGAAGCAACAGAGTCAGAAGAATAAAATGTAGGGATGGGGCTTACAAACCCATCCCTTTTACTTTACAATAAGAAGTATACGAAATAGTAAGGTGAGTGAATGACCGTGCCGACAGTAGCCGTTTCGCAATTAAAATATGGTGAAAGATTAGGCGATATTGTAATAACCAAGATGGGCAATACGCTTTTTCACAAAGGAAGAATCATTCAGGAGAGAGAACTCGAAATTCTGAAAGCATTTCTCATTCCTTCTGTTTATATTGAAGTTAAGAACGGCAATGAAGTGGAGCAAGTGAGTGAAGAGCCCAAAGTGAAAGAAGTTGAGGCTGTTCATCCGTTTTATGTGGAATATCATAATATGGTGAAACTGCTGAAGAGAGTTTTTCTTCTTGCTAATGGCGGACAACAGCTTCCTATTTTAGAAATACGGACAGGTCTCGAAACGCTAATTCGACATATTGATGCTTATAAAGTGCTCACCTTCACACCTAAGAATCGGAATCTACATGAGTATATTTATCATAAAAGCATTTTAGTGAGCTTAGCCTCGTACTCCTTAGCAAAATGGGCAGGTCTTCCGCAGAAGGATTTACTTCAAATTGCAATGGCAGGTTTACTTCACGATATTGGTACCAGCAAAGTGGATCGCACACTTCTGGAGAAGAAGACGCCTTTAAATGCTTCAGAAATGGACGAGATTAAGCAACATACACTGATTGGCTACCAGATTCTTAAGAATATGTCTGGCATTAATGAAGGTGTGAAATTAACAGCCCTTCAACATCATGAAAGAGAAGATGGTTCAGGCTATCCGCTCGGTGTAAAGTCAGATAAGATTCATATGTATGCCAAAATTGTTGCTATTGCTGATATCTATAACGCGATGACAAATGAGCGTTATTACAAAGGTGCTCTGTCGCCCTATGTAGTATTAGAGCAGTTGTTGAACGAATCCTTCGGTAAAGTAGATCCTACACTCGTTCAAGTCTTTATGAACAAATCTACGCAAATTAGTAACGGAACACTTGTGAAACTAAGTGACAACCGTGTAGGCGAGATCGTGTTCTCTGATCGCTCACATCCTACAAGACCATGGGTTAATGTCAATGGTACAATCGTTAACTTAACCGTCGAAAGAAATCTATTCATTCAAGATGTGATCGGCCATATTTAAAATACTCTAGTCAACCTTCACTCGCTGAGAGTGGAGGTTTTTTTTATATTGTAAATAAAACTTGCAATCCTTTCAGGTATTTGTTATATTACTCCTTGTCGCTTCGGCGGTCGAACGAAAGAACGAAAGAAATTTAAAAAAACTTCTTGCAATCGAGTAGGCCGATGTGGTATATTGATCAAGTCGCCTTTGAGGGGCGAAGGATTGATAAGGAAATAATTGATCTTTGAAAACTGAACAACGAGTGAGTAAGCACAGTCGGGCAATCGACTATAAAAGAGATTGCAAAATCTCGCTAGCATCAAAATGAGCATTTCAGCTTTTCTATTATGGAGAGTTTGATCCTGGCTCAGGACGAACGCTGGCGGCGTGCCTAATACATGCAAGTCGAGCGGGTTTATCCTTCGGGGTAA
>NZ_JBFRGR010000014.1:0-182949 GCF_052115445.1 Paenibacillus sp. 2RAB27 | reverse complement strand
GTAAACTTTCTTTTCAGGAATGATTCGGTTTTTTGGTAATGGCATAGAGCAAGACCTCCGTCAAATTAGCTATTAACTAATTCGACAGAGGATTTGGAATTACCTGTTAGTCAATTGGTCAGTCGTAGAAAAAAAACAGTTAGCACCCGTAAAGTGGATGTTAACTGGTTTATATGTTACAACGATGCTTATGTGGCAGATACAGGTTTAATCGCTTCGGTCCATTCTGTGTACTTCTGAAGCGCAGCACCTTGCTCAATCGCATGACGGGCCATATAGATGCCTTCTTCAATGGAGCCAGCTTTCTGGGAAACCCATAAACGGACGGCACTGTTGAGCAGTACCATATTTAAGTAGGGGAGTGCAGCATCGCCGCGAAGGACAGATCGTGTAGTCTCTGCTTGCAGTTCAGCCGTCCATTCCACTACGGGCACTTCAACCATCAGCTCATAAATTTCCGGATCTACAATGAATAACTCACTTGCCCCGTCCTGGATGAGGTAGGTTCTTGTTCGTTTATCAACACCTAAATCCTCCGAACCCTCCATACCTTGCACCACGATACCGCGAGAAACGCCTAATTCAATGAGCAAATTCGTGATTTTCTCAAAAACAGTGCCATGAAACACGCCAACCGCCATATAGGGAGCCTCTGTAAAACGCAGCAGCTTCTCCGCCGTATTGAACACGGTTCTCAAACCGAGTTCTTTACGAATTTCGCGCAGCTCGCCAAGCGGCTCACACCAGCTTTCGGTCGGTGCAAATAAGAAGCCTGTTCGCGCCGCAGCAGAAACTAATGCTTCACGTGATGCTTCAAGTGCATTTACCCCCATTGCTGTAAGCACATCGGACAAGGTGATGCCCCATTTAGGCGGCATGCTTGGGCTGCCATGCAAGGTTGTCGGCACTCCGCAGGCTGCAAGTACGAATGCAGTTGGTAACGTTGCGATAAATGTGCGTGTGCGACCATCATAGGGACCGGCACAGTCGATACTTCCAGGCATAGGATAAGTGCTAATGCGTTGACGTAAGGCATGAATAAAGGCTTTGATTTCATCAGGTGATTCCATCTTGATTCGTTCAGCAACAAGAAAAGCGCCAATCTGAGCTTGCGTAGCTGCACCGGTAAGAATGAGTTCGGCTGCTTGAGCCGCTTCTTCATAGGTAAGGTCTCTGGCTCCGCGTTTACCGCGGCCTACTTCTTTTAATAAGGATATCATCGTTTGCGGCCCCCTTTGTTCTGATCCTGAAGTATCTGATATACCTTGACGATGGAGGTTGCGACGTCGACCATACGCTTACGTTCATTCATAGCTTGTTTACGGAGGAAATCATAAGCTTCAGCTTCCGAGATACCTTTGATTTCGCATAAAATTCGCTTCGCCTGATCAACCCACTTACGTTCTTCAAGCTTGGACAGCAGTTGTTCGCGCTCCTGATGCCACTCGGTTCGTTGGAAATAATGGTTCACACCCAGTATCAACGCACAATGAATTTCCAGTGGGCTCATCGTGGGACCGATCAAGCCATCTATTCCCGCATCCATTTTACATTCATTAGAAGGAAAAGTTAGCTTATTACACCACCAAAATATGGGAAGACTTCGCTGTGCGAGCAACCGTATACGCCAATCTGTGACTTGTTCAGGACCTACTGATAATAATACAGCATCGACCTTTGGGATGATAAAGGAAATTTCTTTCATATTAGATGAAGTATAAATGCGGAAACCCAAATCCTTCATGATTTCATCAGGTGAAATTTCTTTTCCTTGCATGTCTTCCGTTCGAACAGCATGTGAGGGCTCAGAGGAGGTAGCTGAGCGAGTTGGTATGAACTCGTCGACCAGAATGAATGATTGTAACATGGGAATACCTCCATCTTGAATAACTTCAACTCATGACAAGTACATGTTAGGTTTCGATCTTAATTGGTATTATTATACGGCAATACTATAGCATATGCACCTGAAATTTGTCGATATGCTACTCGAATTCTCTGAAATAATTTTTTATGTTAAGTTTATTGACATAGATTTAAACGCGTCGTATAATCAAGTTAAGAAATCGGCACAATGACGTGCCACCTAACGAAGGCAATGGCGCCTATCCCCTTACAATTACGTAACTGGATAGGCTTTTTATGTTTAATTTAATGAAAAAATACATCTATCATGCTGTTCACGAGGAAGTGGCAGCAGTGGCAATGAGGCCGATAAACATCCTATGATTGATAGGGGATGTTTGTCGGCCTTTTCTGTCAATGTATAATCAAACAAGGTAGGATAGGACAAAAAGAAGGCGAAAAGCCTCATAAAAGGAGAGGGATTGCATGGTAGATCGGAAAAGTTTTATGCAAGTGGGGCACAAGGGGTCTTTGTTCAGTTCATTCTTGTATTTTGACATGAGCTTCATGGTGTGGGTGCTTCTTGGACCGCTAGCTGTCATCCTTGCCAAAGATTTTGGGTTGGATGCCGCACAGAAAGCAAATTTAGTTGCTTTACCAACGTTAGGAGGGGCGGTCCTACGACTAGTACTTGGCGTACTAACGGATAAAATTGGTCCTAAACGAACAGGACAGATTGGACTTTCGCTAACCTTAATTCCCTTATTCTGGGGATGGCAGTTCGCTAACACGATGGGAGATATGTATTTCGTAGCTCTGATGCTAGGTATAGCAGGAGCAAGCTTTGCTGCAGCATTGCCGCTCGCTAGCAGCTGGTATCCGCCACAGTATCAAGGATTAGCAATGGGGATTGCAGGGGCAGGAAATAGTGGAACGATCTTCGCTACCTTGTTTGCAAATCGTATAGCACAACATTATGGAGACTGGCACGTTGTTTTCGGTATTGCTATGATTCCAATTGCGTTAACGCTGGTCATATTTAGTGTATTGGCCAAGGATAGTCCCAATAAACCAGCACCAAAAACGATTAAAGAGTACGGTAAAGTATTGAAGCAAAAGGATTCGTGGTTGTTCTGTATTTTCTACAGTGTAACCTTCGGTGGTTTTGTAGGAATGGCATCTTATCTTACGATTTTCTTTAATACACAATATGGACTTTCGCCTGTACGTGCTGCAGACTTTACAACTCTTTGTGTCATCGGGGGCAGCTTCTTCCGTCCCGTTGGGGGATGGCTCGCAGATAAAATTGGCGGAATTCGCATGTTAATGGTTCTTTACGGCGTTGTTGGTTTAATGATGGCGGGTATCTCGACGCTTCCTGCACTTTCATTGACGACTGTCATGCTATTCGTTGCTATGATGGCTTTCGGTATGGGGAATGGTTCGGTATTCCAACTCGTGCCACAGCGTTTTAAGGCGGAGATTGGTGTGATGACCGGAATTGTTGGAGCAGCAGGGGGATTAGGCGGTTACTTCTTGCCTAAGATTCTTGGCAACCTGAAACTATCCACAGGTTCTTTTACACCAGGCTTTCTAATTCTCAGTGGAATTGCTATCAGCTGTATCATCATTATTGCGGTTGTTCAAGGGCAATGGAAACGTACGTGGATTGGCGAAGGCGGTAAAGTAAAAGCAGCGCCTTCCAGCATGGATACGGTTCAAGCTTAACATGGACCGGGGACGTCGCTGATTCTACCTGGTCAGCGGCACACCCAGTAAGGTTTTTGCTCATGCAGCCTGCTCATCAGGCTGTATGGGCAAAGACGTTACGACTAGCGTCTTTGCAGTTCTATTAACAATCGAACTGCTCAAGCTCCATATCCCAAATTTGTCATTTGGGAGCTGTGCTCCTAAATGACCCTTTTTCCGCAACTACTCGAATTCAATTGAATGCCATAGTAAATGGATGGAAGGATGATCACAATGACTGTCAAAAAAGAGAAGCTAGTCCTGGTCGGAAACGGAATGGCGGGTGTTAATGCCGTTGAACATTTACTGAAACTGGCACCAGATAAATATGAAGTTATAATTTTCGGTAGTGAACCGCATCCCAACTACAATAGAATCTTGTTGTCCTATGTGCTCTCCGGCGATTCCAAAGTGGAAGATATCGTGATCCACCCTTATGAATGGTATACGAACAATAACATTACCTTATATACGAATCAAACCATCACGGGCATCGACACACTGTCCCAAACTGTCACGAGCAATAAAGGCCTGACCGTTTCCTATGATAAATTAATTTTGGCAACAGGCTCTAATCCATTCATGATTCCTATGCCAGGTGCAGACAAAGAAGGCGTCATGGCCTACAGAACGATCCGTGATTGTGAAATTATGATTGAGTCGGCTAAAAAGTACAAGAAAGCGATTGTCATTGGCGGCGGTTTGCTAGGCTTAGAAGCTGCGCGAGGCTTCCTCAATCTCGGTATGAAAGTCGATGTCGTTCATATCGGAGATACGATTATGGAACGGCAACTGGATCGCACCGCTTCCAAAATGCTGCAAGCTGCACTCGAAGAGCAAGGGATCAACTTCTTGCTTGAGAAGCAATCGGTCGAAATTATTGGGGGCAAACGCGTAACAGGTCTGAAATTTAAGGATGGCACGATTGCTGAAGCTGATCTAATCGTCATGGCGGTTGGTATTCGTCCTAATGTAGCGCTTGCGAAAGAAGCTGGCGTTGAGTGTAATCCAGGTATCATTGTGAATGATTACTTGCAAACAAGTGTTCCGAATGTGTACGCCGTTGGTGAATGTGCGATGCACCGAGGCATCGCGTATGGTCTAGTAGCACCGCTCTATGAGCAAGGTGCCGTACTGGCGAAACATTTGGCTGGCGTAGAAACAGGCCCGTATGAAGGCTCTATTTTGTACACGAAGCTCAAAGTATCTGGTGTTGATGTTTTCTCAGGCGGTCAATTCGTTGATGCTGAAGGAACCAAAGCGATTCGAATTCACGATGAATTCACGGGTGTCTATAAGAAAGTGGTCATTAAAGAAAATAAAATTATCGGTGCCGTGCTCTTTGGTGATACAGCCGACGGTACGCGACTTATGCAAATGATACGGGAAGAAACAGATATTAGCGGTATGGGGAAAACAGCCATATTAACGGATTCCTCTGGTGGCGGCGGAGCTGCATCCGGGGTTGCAGAGATGAAGGATGACGCGATTATCTGCGGTTGTAACGGCGTCACGAAAGGGGCGATTTGTTCGGCCATTAAGGATCAGGGCTTAACGACAGTTGATGAAGTGAAGAATTGTACAACGGCATCTCGTTCCTGTGGTGGTTGTAAGCCATTGGTCAGTGATCTGTTAGCTTTCACCCTAGGTGCTTCTTATGATAAAAACGCAGCGAAAGAAACAATCTGTGGCTGTACAACGCACACACGGGATGAAGTCGTTACGGCAATTCGGGAAAAAGGACTATCCCATGTTCGTGAAGTGATGAACGTACTCCAATGGAAGAATGAAGAAGGCTGCTCCAAATGCCGTCCAGCACTCAATTATTATTTGGGCATGATTCGCCCTGAAACGTATAAAGATGACAGCACGTCTCGCTTCGTCAATGAGCGTATGCATGCCAATATTCAAAAGGACGGTACGTACTCCGTTGTTCCACGGATATATGGTGGTGTCACCAATCCAACAGAGCTCAAACGCATAGCAGAGGTAGCCGAACAATTCAACGTACCAACCGTGAAATTTACTGGAGGGCAACGACTCGACTTGCTAGGTGTGAAAAAAGAAGACTTGACCGCCATGTGGGAAGCATTGGATATGCCATCAGGGTATGCCTATGGGAAAGCGTTACGGACCGTTAAAACATGTGTCGGCGAAACCTTCTGCCGCTTCGGTACAGGAGATGCAATGGGGGTTGGTATCGAGTTGGAGAAGCGTTTTGAACGCTTGAATACGCCAGCCAAAGTAAAGCTTGCCGTATCGGGTTGTCCGCGAAATTGTGCGGAATCAGGAATTAAGGATCTGGGTGTCGTTTCCGTCGATGGCGGCTGGGAATTGTATGCAGGAGGAAACGGTGGCGTAAAAGTCCGCGTAGGTGATTTGATGAGCACGGTGAAGACCGAAGAAGAGATCATCGAATATTCGGAAGCGTATCTGCAATATTACCGCGAAACAGGTAAATACGGCGAGCGTACGAGCGAGTGGGTACACCGTTTAGGTATCGATCATATTCGTGAGGTTGTCCAAAATGACCAAGAGCGTAAGCAATTGTGTGAACGCATGGATTTGGCTCTATCGGTGACACAAGATCCATGGAAGCAAGCCATCGATAGCAAGAAAATCCAACGTGATCTTTATGAAGTGGTTGAGCTGAAGTAGAAATAGAGAGATAAACAGGGAGGAGCCGAGAAGATGATAACACAAAATGAGCAAATGATTTGGGTGCAAGCCGTTTCCTATGAGGATTTAGCTTTTAATACAGGGAAGACGATTCGATATCAAGGAGAAGAGGTTGCCTTATTCAAATTGAAAAGTGGTAAGCTTCAAGCGATTCAGAATCGTTGTCCGCATAAAGAGGGTGTTCTTGCTGAAGGCATCGTCTGTGATGATCACGTGTTCTGCCCTATGCATGATCGCAAGATCCATTTGCCTTCCGGACTCGTGCAAGCGCCTGATACTGGCTGCGTGAAAACGTATTTGACCAAAGTGGATGATGGGACGGTTTTTATCGGATTTCCGATCAATAATGAAATGGCTTGTTAGTCCTTATATACCCTATATATATCTATAAAGAGAGCTTGATCTGCGGGGGTGTGAGCGTTGAAAACAGATCTGGTCACATTATCGGATGAACAGCCCTCCTCCCATTGTTGCTTTTGCAGTATGCAGTGTGGGTTGGAGATACTACCTAGTGAAAAGACAGAAGGTTTAACGATTAAGCCGAGCGCGAATTTCCCAGTTGCAACAGGCCGTTTATGTCAAAAAGGCTTGAATGCTTTGGAGCATGTCGTTCATTCGGAACGAATTCTGGAGCCGCTTCATAGGAAAGCTGCAAAAGTAGGCCAATGGCAGCCTGTGTCCTGGGCGCATGCCTATTCAGATATTGCAGAGAGAATTACCGCGTTGCAGGCTGAACATGGGCGTGATGCCATCGGCGTATACGGCGGCGGATCGTTGACGAACGAAGTAAGTTACTTACTGGGTAAGTTTACGCGTGTGGCACTTAGGTCCAAATATATCGACTATAACGGTCGTTATTGCATGTCATCAGCTGCGGCTGCGAGTAACAAAGCTTTCGGTATTGATCGTGGGATGACGATGCCTTTATCAGAAATTCCTAATGCGAAATATATCATTCTAGCGGGCACGAATATTGCGGAGTGTCAGCCTACGATGATGCCTTATCTATTAGAAGCAAAGAAAAAAGGCGCCGTGATTGTGACCATTGATCCGCGTAATACGATGACCTCCAAGACGGCAGATATTCATGTGAGACTTCAACCTGGTTTCGACTCCGTGTTCATCAATGGACTCCTGCATGTCATGATTGAAGAGAATCTAGTTGATCATAAGTTCATTCAGTCTCGTACGTCTGGCTTTGAACAAGTGAAAGAGGCTGTCCAATCATTTACACCAGCTCGTGTTGAGTATCTAACAGGTATTCTTGAAGCGGTGGTTCGTACAATCGCTCGTGGTTTCGCGAAGGCGGAGACGGGCATCGTGCTAACGGCAAGAGGCTTGGAGCAGCAGGTGAATGGGGTAGAGAATACGCTCAATTACATTAACCTGGCACTGCTCACGGGTAAAATAGGGCGTGCAGGCTGCGGCTATGGCGCTGTGACTGGTCAAGCGAACGGCCAAGGTGGTCGTGAGCATGGGCAAAAAGCCGACCAGCTCCCAGGCTATCGCTTGATCGAAGATTGGGCTGCGCGTGAGCATGTGGCGAAAGTATGGGGCATTGATCCAAGTGAGCTGCCAGGTAAAGGTGTTTCCGCCTATGAATTGCTGCAGAAAATCGATGAAGGTGAAATTAAAGCATTAATCGTGCTGGGCTCTAATCCACTAGTTTCTAGCCCGAATAATAAAATGGTAGAGCGAGCTTTACAAAAACTAGACTTACTCGTGGTCGTAGACATGTTCGAGACCGAAACGGCACGGTATGCGCATTATTTGTTGCCAGGTTCATCCTTCGCTGAAGCAGAGGGGACCATGACTAACCTGGAGGGGCGTGTCTTCCATCGGAGGAAAGCCATGGAGCTTCCGGGGAGTTGCAAGCTCGACTATCACATTATTAGCGAACTGGCTGATGCGCTAGGACGAGGTGCTTACTTTCAATATGCGGGTATTGAAGACGTGTTTCGTGAACTTGCAGCAGCTACCGCAGGCGGTAAAGCAGATTATAGCGGCATTACCTATGAACGTTTGCAAAAAGAGAAAGGGATCTTCTGGCCTTGTGGGTCAGCGGACCATCCGGGAACACCGCAATTATTCCAAGATCGTTTTCATCATGCGGATGGGAAAGCCCTATTATTCGGCATACAGCCGAAGATGCCTGCAGAGCCCATTGATAATGACTTTCCGTTCGTTCTTACAACGGGCCGTCTGGCCAACCATTATTTAAGCGGTGCACAAACGCGCCGCACCGAAGCCCTCAATAAGAAGGCACCCGTTCCGGTTGCCGAAATTCATCCGTCTTTGGCCAAGCGAATCGGCCTAAGCGTGGAACGAAAAATCCGGATCACCAGCCGGCGTGGCTCCCTTGTTTTCCAAGTCAAGATCACCGAGGGAATTCAACCTCGCACCGTCTTCGTTCCTTTCCATTGGGGCGACGAGCATTCGATCAACGTGTTGACGAATGACGCCTTGGATCCAACGAGTCGGATGCCGGAGTTTAAGATTTGTGCGGTGAAGGTTGAGCGAGTGGAATAGATAGATGGCCCCCCAGTTGGAATTCGACTGGGGGGTTTGGTTTGGTTACCACATTAATAACCCCGAACCCAGCACTCAGCCAATCTCAACTTGCGACCCCTGGCACCTACCATTCACCACCACAAACTTCATTTAAATACTATAACTGGATTATATACAGCTATTTCGACGCAATCACGCAGAATATTACAATTAGATGGATTTTATGAAGTTATTCTAGCTCACTTTAGCGATATGGAGGGCAATTGGATATATTAGCTACATTTTTTCCATCTAAATGGAATATTTAATGAAATTCCTCGGAAATAGCTGTAGAAAATCCAGTTAATACATACTTACATACACTCTTTTATAGTTGAAAGTATTCCGCCTATTTTTCTCTAGATACCGCACCATTGACAGCAGCCCTTCATAAACTAATTTTGACTGTATCCCTTAACCTTGTAATTCCCAATACCCGAGCAAGGAGGGGTGACACACATCCATGGGCAGCGACCACAAAAACAAATTTTTACTTACGAACCGCGAACGCGAAGTATTCGAACTCTTAGTGCAGGACAAAACGACAAAGGATATCGCACAGCAGCTTTTCATAAGTGAAAAGACTGTGAGGAATCATATATCGAACGTCATGCAAAAGCTGAACGTAAAGGGTCGTTCACAAGCGGTTGTAGAACTGATTAAGCTTGGGGAATTAAAGATCTGATTCCGTCAGCAAAGGGATCCATGCAAGCCACCCACCCTCCTTTGGAGGGAAACGGGGGCTTTTATGTTTTTATCATGTTGTATTTTTGAGTTTCAGCGCTAGGCGTGGTAAGCTGAATTAAGGTGTATTTGTAACCAAAAGGGGCTGCTTCGGATGTTCAGGCGTGATTATTTGATGCGACAGATTGAACAATTGACGGTGGTGCTGCATCGGATTCTTTTTAACAAGGAACATATCCCGATTGAAGATGCGCAGAGACAGTTAGATGAAGCTAGTCGTCATTTATTGGGTTTGAATATTCGTTCCCTCCAGTCTTTGTCCAGTAAGGATATTCTGGAATTGCTATCCTACCAAGGGAGCATTGATACGGCGAAGGCGTTAGTCATTAGTGATATGTTTGTGGGGCAAGGTGAGCTGTTGAAGCAGCATGAGGAAGATGGGGAGGCCTATTGGGCGCACCTGAAGTCCTTAGATTTACTTTTGCATTTGTCTTTGTCGGATGAAGTTGAGCCTGAGGATGAGGTTAATGATGAAATTGCCACTCGGATGGTTGCAAGCCTGAATCATCTTCAAGGTTGGGAGATCCCAGAAGGGGTGCAGAGGCAGCTTTTTTTACATTATGAGAAACAAAGCAATTATGCGAAGGTTGAAGATGTTTTGTTTCATTATATGGAGGATCATCCGGAGAAATCGGAGCTGCCGAAGCAAGGTCTTCTTTTTTACGAAAAACTGCTTCAGGTTGAGGACGAGCAATTGAAGGCTGGGAATTTTAGCAAGGAAGAAGCGCTAGAGGGTTTGCGGATCATGAAACAACGGCTGCTCTTATAACATTTTTATCGTAGAAATTTAATCATAAAGCTGAAGGTGTTGAAAAGATGGCGTGGTACCAAGAAAGTTTTGGCAATGACTATTTACTTGTGTATAAACATAGAGACATGCAGGGCGCTTACACGGAAGTGAAAAAAATGATGAACTGGTTGGAGCTTAAGCAAGGGGCTCGTCTTTTGGATCTCTGCTGCGGGATGGGGCGGCATTCGTTGGCGCTTTCGGAGCTTGGTTATACCGTAACTGGCGTTGATTTGTCGGAAGTGCTGCTTCAGGAAGCTGTGAAGCTGGGCGGAGAAGCTAAAGTGAAATGGATTCACGGAGATATGCGGGATGTGCCGCTAAGTGAGCCGTTTGATGCAGTTGTGAATTTGTTTACGTCATTTGGCTATTTTGACGAAGATGAGCAGAATGAGAAAGTGCTTCATGAGATGCATCGACTGTTAAAAAAGGAAGGTCGATTCATTGTCGATTTTCTGAATCCCGTGTATGTGAACGCGAATTTGGTCGCGCAATCGGAACGGGAGGAAGAGGATTTGACTATTCGTGAGACGAGAACGATCGAAGACGGTTGTGTGCGCAAGCGCATTGTGATTTCGCAAGCTGGCGAACCAGACCGGCACTATTTGGAGCAGGTGAAGTTGTACGAGCGACCGGAGTTTGAGGCGATGCTGGCCAAAGCTGGATTACATATTGATCATGTCTATGGTGACTATGAAGGTCAGGCTTATTCACCAGATACTTCGAGTCGGATGATTTTTGTTGGACATAAGGAAGGATGACTATCGGGATATGAATGTCGTGACCGTACATACAGATGAAATTACGCAAGTGAAGGTGCCGCTGCCGTTCCCCTTACGTTGGGTGAATGCTTACCTGATTCGTGGCAGCAAAGGTTACACGGTGATCGATCCGGGACTGCATACGCCGGAAGCGGAGGCGCTCTGGGAGCAAGTGCTCAAGGAGCAAGGGATCGGATATGAGCACGTGGAACAAATCGTGCTCACCCACCACCATCCCGACCACTATGGGATGGCCGGTTGGTTCCAGGAGCGCACGGGCGCGCCGGTTCTCCTATCGGAGACCGGATACGCGCAGGTGCAGCTCCTGTGGGGCCCAGAGCAGCCGATGTCTCCGCTGCTCCTGGAGCTATTCGCCCGGCATGGCTTCCCCGAAGCCGGGCTGATCGAGATGACGAAGCACATGGTGAGCTTCGTCGATCTGGTCTCCCCGCAGCCGCAGGTTACCCTGCTGCGTGAAGGGCCCGTGCGCCTCGGCGATCGCGTCTATGAAGCCATCGAGACCCCCGGCCATGCCGCGGGGCATCTCGTCTTCTACGACGCTGAGGCGCAGGTGATGTTTTGCGGCGACCACGTCCTGCCGCAAATATCGCCGAATGTTTCCTTCATCCCGCAGGTGGAAGAAAACCCGCTCGGCGCGTACCTGAGCAGCCTGCAGGAGATGGGCAGGCTGCCGGTTGTGATGGCTTACCCGGGGCACCGGGAGCCTTGGCAAGGCTTTGGCGCGCGCGCGGAGGAGCTCGTGCGCCATCACCATGAGCGGCTCGCGCTCATGGAAGGGCAGCTAAGCGCGCCGCGGAGCGCTTATGAGGTGTGCCGGGCGACGTTCGGCGACCGGCTGAGCGTGCACCAAATGCGATTCGCGCTGTCGGAGACGATCGCGCACTTGATCCTGCTGGAAGCCGAAGGCCGCATCCAGCAGGTGGATCCGCAGGCAGATCGCGTGTTCTACGTCGCGATCTCCAAATAACGAAAAAAGCGCAAACCCTTGATGTAGGGCTAGCGCTTTTTCTTTATGATCTAACAAGGGGAACGTAGATTCTCTATTTGCTCCTAAACAGCCGATTTCACCCAGAAGGGGAACGTAGATCCCTTATTCCTTCCGAAATGGTGCCGAAAAACCATGTTTCTTCAAAATAGCGTCCCTACGTTCCCCATCCCTAGCACTTACCCCGATTTTCATCCAAATAGCGCCCCTACGTTCCCTTACGCACTTTCAATCAGGTAATTGTTTCTAATCGCACACTATCATTTCACACTCTTACTTCAACGGCTTACTATACGTCGGCGTATGGTTATGCGCTAACCGACCACAAGCGGCCGCTACAATTCCACAGACCATATCATCGATAAACGTATTGCATTTACCATCTGCGTGATCACTGTCGAGCTCCTCGATAATGCCGATTTTGGCTTTGTCGAGATAGCCGAAATTCGTGAGCGCAATAGTTCCGTACATGAGAGGGACGGCAGTTGCGATGCTTTCATCAACGCCGAAAAGTCCTTCGTCCATCCCCACAATATGATTGTATTGCGGGTTGAATTCTTTGGCTTCGACAGCGGTATCAATCTTGATCGCGAGTTGGAGCGCATGAAAGGTTTGCTGTTTGCGAAGTACCGCCAGAATATGTTCTTCACAGAGACTGCGTGGCATATCTGGATTGTAAGGACGTTGCAACTGGTCAAGGATCTCGACCATATCATCCAGAAGCACACCGCGGGCCTCGAGCATTTGCAGATTGCGTTTGGAGTAATCCATCTTCACGCTATCCGAAATAATGACACTTGCGGTTGAAGCGACAATCGCACAAATCCCCTTGKAGATGAAGGATTTAGGTCTTTTCGTCGGAAAAAAGAAGCGGAATTTGCAGTCGATAAAACCGAATAGTGAGATCGCGCCGCTCCCGTATAATCCACAAATGGACATCGCAATTGTGCGATGAACGTTGTAGGCAGGGTCTTTCATGCTAGCTAGCAGCTCAGCATCATGCTTCACCTTTTTTTGAAGCTCCATGAGGGTAGACATGACGTTGAAGGTTTCCGTCTTACTTAATACCCCGAGCAGCGTGGTTGTAATTAAATCGGTGGGGATTTTCTTGATGCCTTTTATTTCAACAAGCAATCTAGCAACAGCTTCCTCAATGACAGCTTGTGGATAATGACTGAAAACCTCTTCTCGGAATTCATTGAAAATGAGGGTCTTTTCCTTCAAAAATGTTCTCATTATAAGACCTCCTTGATCGAATATCAGAAAGTAGTTATTGCACTTGATAGTAGTTTTTTATTTCAGTTTCACGCTGGTATTCAGTATAGCATATGAGTTCGAATTGACGAAGATTGGTGATGATTCCATTCGTCATTATGTTTTTTTGTGATTCATAAAGAGGTGGACAAAAAGTAGTTATAAATCGGACAAAGTCCCGTATACATAGTAATACGAAAAAGCATCGTACAGGCCATGCGAATAGCAAAAATCGAAGGAGGAAATAAGCAAATGAAACATCAACATTGGATTCGTTCAGCCGCTTTAGCGGGGGTGATTGTTCTACTGACCACGGGATGTTCGATTTTGGGCAGTGGAAAGAAGAGTGACATCGATGCACCTCCTGGGGCGGGTACAGACGTAGATGTGAAGACGACTTCAGCTGCGGTTACCGTCGACATGTCTGAAGATATTACGTCACAAATGACGGTGTATGTGAAAGATGCCAAAGGCTTCGTGACACCATTAAGTCTAGCGTTGCCGAAGACAGTCTCAGTTGCAAAGACAACATTAGAGTACATGGTGGACGGCGGACCAGAAACGAGTCAGCTGCCTTCAGGTTTCCAAGCGCTTCTACCGAAGGGGACTAAGGTTATTAGCTTAAATGTAAAATCAGACAAAAGTGCTACAGTTGATTTCTCGAAAGAGTTTCTCAACTACGATGTGAAGGATGAGCGCAAGCTCCTTGAAGCGATCACGTGGAACTTGACGAACTTCCCTACGATCGATAAGGTTCAACTGCGTGTAGATGGCAAGGACCTGAAAGAGATGCCAAAGGGCCGAACACCACTTGATGCACCATTGGCGCGCACGATGGGGATCAATCTGGAGAAAGCAGAGGATACCGAATTTGGTCAAGCGACACCGGTTACTCTCTATTTCCTAAATCAAAATGATCAAAATTACAAATATTATGTCCCTGTGACTCGCCTTATAAAGAGAACGGACGATGTTGCGAAGGCTGTTGTCGAGCAATTGATTAAAGGTCCAGATCAGAAGAAGGGACTTGGGGCTGTCCTCAATGCAACAACAGAGTTGAAGAGCATTAAGCCAGGCGAGGGTTTAATCACCGTGGACTTCTCCAACAAGCTGCTGGGTACGGATCAGAAAGCTTCAGCGGATGCGTTGCAATCGGTCATCTTGTCTTTAACGGAGAACACCACGTTTAAACAAGTACAAATTAAGGTGGATGGCGCTGTGAAAATTACGTCTACAGATAATCAAAACTACAGTAAGCCTGTTCTGAGACCTGCGCATATTAATCCTGCGATCAAGCTTTAATCGTATTGATAACCAACGTTCCATCAGGTGATTCCAACGTTCTTAAACGGAGGAATCCCTGGTGGTTTTTCGGTTCTTTCCATATTCATTAGTGTTAGGATGCTTTTCCTTGATGAGTTTGTTACAATGGGGCGTAAGGATTAGAGCTTTAGATGTAGCTACAGGAGGAGAAAGACATTTATGAGAATTGGTGGAAGAACGGATCAAGAACTGCGACCTATGCAAATAACCCCTCATTATATAAAACACGCAGAAGGCTCGGTCCTCATTGAGGTCGGGGATACGAAAGTCATTTGTACAGCAACGGTCGAAGATCGTGTTCCTCCTTTTATGAAAGGGCAAGGAAAGGGCTGGGTTACAGCGGAATATTCGATGCTGCCGCGGGCAACACAAGTTCGTAATCAACGTGAAGCGGCAAAAGGTAAGCTCGGTGGACGCACGATGGAAATTCAACGTCTTATCGGTCGAGCATTACGTTCGGTAGTCAGCTTGGAAGCACTTGGTGAAAGATCCATTACGCTGGACTGCGATGTGATTCAAGCAGATGGCGGTACGCGTACAGCATCCATTACGGGTGCTTTCGTAGCGATGGCATTTGCAATCAATAAGCTTGCTAATGATAAAAACTTAGCCAAGTTCCCAATTAACGACTTCCTCGCTGCTGTCAGTGTTGGCGTTATTGGGGATATTCCGAAGCTGGATCTTAATTATGAAGAGGATTCCAAAGCAAAAGTGGATATGAACGTCGTGATGACGGGACAAGGTCAGTTCGTTGAAGTTCAAGGAACGGGCGAGGATGCTCCTTTTTCCCGTAAAGAGCTTGATGAATTACTGGCGCTAGCAGAAGCGGGGATTAACACCATGATCGACGTACAAGCCGGTGTGCTAGGGCCGATCGCAGATCGTATTCGAGGTGCTGGGCATGCGGCTACAAAGTAATTTTGTTGTCATCGCAACGCGTAACGAAGGTAAAGTGAAAGAGTTCGCCAAGCTTTTCGGAGCTAAAGGGTATAAGGTTCGAAGTCTAGCGGATTACTCGGATTTGCCGGAAATCGTTGAGAGTGGGAAGACTTTTGCAGAGAACGCGCGGATCAAGGCGCAAATCATCTCTGCCCATCTTCATGTACCTGTACTTGCTGATGATTCTGGTTTATGCGTTACGGCACTAGGTGGTGATCCAGGTGTATATTCGGCTCGTTACGCGGGAGAAAACGCAACGGATGCTGACAATAATGCCAGACTACTTCAAGCTTTGCATGAGTTGGAAGATCGGATCGAGCTGAGTGCGGGGGAGGGCCACCCTCCATTACTTAGTGAGGCTTCCTTCGTTTGTGCACTTAGTTTAATTGATCCCGTGGCGAATGAAGTGATCGAAGCGGAGGATGTCTGCCAAGGCTTTATTATTCATGAGCAGCGTGGCGAAAGCGGATTTGGTTACGATCCTCTATTCTACATTCCATCACTGGGTCGAACGATGGCTGAGTTGACGATGGAAGAGAAGAATGAAATGAGTCATCGTGCCAAAGCTTTGCGTATGTTTTTGGATCAGCTTCCTGATCAAACGAGCTAAAACACAGAAAGACCTGCAACCACGTGAATGCGTGGACGCAGGTCTTTTTTCTGCAATCACATTATCGGATCGAGATCTTATAGGTTCGCAGCCACATATCCACTTGAGCTAAATAAGCGAATAACTGAGGACCTGTCATCAGCTGACCGAACCAAGGCAGGTCGAAATCATTGGACTCCGAGCTGGCGAGTGCGCGAATCTTTTTGACATCAATAAAAGGCAAGATAGGGGATGAAGGATCATCCAGAATTTCCAATACCCATTTTCTTACGGCAGTTAAATAATTCGGGTTGTGTGTTTTCGGATATGGACTTTTCTTCCTCGTCAGTACATCTTCAGGCAATACACCTCGTAATGCTTGACGTAATATGCCTTTTTCTCTGTCTCCGGATGTTTTGATTTCCCACGGAATGTTCCAAACGTACTCAACCAGACGGTGATCACAGAAGGGGACGCGTACCTCGAGGCCAACGGCCATACTCATGCGGTCTTTACGATCAAGCAACGTAGGCATGAAACGCGTAATATTCAAATAGGACATTTCTCGCATCCGATTCTGCTGCTTCGTTTCCCCAGCTAAGCGAGGTACCTCGCTTAAGGCTTGCTGGTATCGATTACTGACATATTCAACAGGTTTAATCCAATCGACGAAGTCTGGGGCGAGCAGATCCACCCGATTGGCTAACTTAAGTGACCACGGAAACGTGTTCGCTTCTAGTGCATCTGTATTGTGGAACCAAGGGTATCCACCGAATATTTCGTCAGCCGCTTCTCCTGAGATCGCGACCGTTGCTTCCTTTTTGATTTCTCGGCAAAATAAATAGAGAGATCCGTCGACATCGGCCATGCCCGGTGTATCGCGGGCGATCACGGCTGTCTTCAGAGATTCCACAAGCTCTGGCGTATCAAATTCAATGTAATGATGCTCGGTTCCTAAATGCTCAGTCATCCTTTTAATCCAAGGTGCGTCTGAGTTCGGTTGGAACAGGTTCGCTTTGAAATGCTTATCGTTATCCTTGTAGTCCACGGAGAAAGTATGAAGCGGTCCTTGCCCGCTATTCTTGTAATGCGTCGAAGCGAGCGCAGTGAGGGCGCTAGAATCAAGTCCGCCTGAGAGGAGCGTACAGATAGGGACGTCTGAAACTAATTGGCGCTCTGCCGTATCATTAAGCAATTGCTGTACCTGCGCGGCTGTGCCGACGATATCATCAGGATGTTGATGGCTTTCGAGCTTCCAATACGTTCGAATGGATAAGCCATTCCGGTCAAAAATAGCAAATTGACCTGGCTTCAGCTCAGACATGTTGC
The DNA here is from genome assembly GCF_052115445.1 of Paenibacillus sp. 2RAB27. Lineage (NCBI taxonomy): Bacteria > Bacillati > Bacillota > Bacilli > Caryophanales > Paenibacillaceae > Paenibacillus > Paenibacillus sp. 2RAB27. The sequence goes on along the minus strand of NZ_JBFRGR010000014.1, from coordinate 165,394 downwards.
GATAAATCCCATGTCCAGGCGTTCTAGCCGGTCCGACAGCGAATATTTCTGCAAAGCCTTCGGCACCAACCTCTGCTTTGAAATCAGGGTGAGCTAGAATGGCTTTTGGTTCAGAGCCGAATAATAATACACTATCCTGATGGGAATAAAAAAGAGGCTTAACGCCGAGTCTGTCACGAACTAGGGTCAGTGACTGCTCTTGGTCATTCCAAGCCGCGAAAGCAAAGATGCCGTTCAGGCGGTCTATACATGCTTTTCCCCACTCTATAAAAGCGACTAGCAGCACTTCGGTATCACACGTTGTTCGAAATTGATGGCCGCGGAGCTCGAGCTCTTTTTTTAACTCTGGGGCATTATAGAGTTCGCCATTATATACGATGGTATACGTATAGTCGCCTTGTTTACGGACCATGGGCTGGGCGCCATTCTCAGGATCCATAACACTTAGACGTCGATGTCCGAGGGCACAATGCTGTGAAATCCAGGTACCTGAGGCATCAGGTCCGCGCAGTTGGAGCGTTTCCGTCATATTTTCTAGAATGGACGGGTACCCGGTCAAGTCTTTCCGCCAATCTATCCAACCCGTTATTCCGCACATAGACGTTCCTTCCTTTCTTTTGAGGAGAGCATAATGATAAAGGGTATGCGAATGGAAGGTATTAAATGTCTGTCCAGAACATGACAAAAGTAAGAGCAGTCCGTGCTTTTTGTGTTTTGTTAAAGAGACTGTTACAATCAATCCAAGTACTGCCATTATATAAACGAAGGTGATGACAATGGGAATTAAATATTCAAGAGCTCAAGTTGATTATTTAGCATCGAAAGAGCACTTTTTACAAATTAGCGCGCAAGCGGACATTCGAATTGAAAATGCAAAACAAGATGGCGTAGAATTGGGTCAAGCTGAAATGGAAGAAATTATTGAAAAGGTTGGCTTGCATCGCGCCTACAACGAACTCATACAAGCTGAGAACGTATTGATTAACTGGACGCAAACAGCCATTAAATCGGAGCCTGAATTTATCCAAAATCGAGCAACTTTTGAATCTTTATACGAAAAGGCACTAACCGATGTTGAATTCAGAGGCGCAATAATAAATTTGGCAATGCGATTAAATACGGACCTTTCGTGACATTCTATTTAGGGTAATGCCATTCTTTATTCAGGAGGCGAGTGCTCATGGATAGTCATTTCATTAGCAAGCTGCATGAGAAGCAGAGGAAAGCCGAGAAGAATAAAAGGACACAAGGTGACGGTCATACAGGCAAAAATTTGCCTCACAACATGCACTAACGTCTTATGGCATGAGCAAGAGCCTGTAGGGGCATCCCTACAGGCTCTTTGTTATTCCCCAGCTTCATGCTAGAGGGAAGGAAACGATAACCAGCATAGTCTGTACGGAAACCCTCCATACTAATGTGGCGTTCATTCTATAAATAGAAGGAGTTGCTACTATGGGTAAAAAGAAAAGTATGATGCAGAAAACACAAAGTGCGATCGATCACTCGAAGCAATCATCCCGTATTCAGTCGAATCTCGATTCAACGGAGCCGGGACATCATCAGCCAAATAGGCCATCCGTGTAGGCGAAAGAATCTATCGGTCATAGCAGCACCCTTGCTTGCAAATGCAGCKGGGGTGCTTTTTAATATTATGAAGGAATTAATTAACTTCGGCGTGTCCGGAACAGCACTGCCTCAACCAGCACGCAAAAAAGACCGCGATTTCTCGCGGTCTTTCTACTTGCTATTACGTCCCAGGAGGGATTCGAACCCCCGACCGCACGCTTAGAAGGCGTGTGCTCTATCCAGCTGAGCTACTGAGACCTATGACACTTCTTACCGCCTGGACGAGATCCGTTTGGCGAAGCAAGAGTTAATATATCATAACGTATAATGCGAGTCAACTTCATTTTTAAATATTTTTGCATTCATTTGAATGATGGAGTAAACTGGCACAAGCGAGACACACGAACAGAGGTGATCCCTATATCAGATCCTACGCCTAATAATGTCATCCTTTTTCCGAAGACAGAGCAGTTCTATGAAGACGAGCTAATGAAGCTATTGCGCTCCGAGCAGTATAAAGAAGCACTGGAGATACTTACTTTCTTACTCCAATTTCCTAATGTCGATGCGAATAAGTCTGATCAATGGGAAGCCCTACGGCACTGGCTGCTCACCATGTTTCCGGAAACGATGTTCTCATCATCCGTGACAGAAGAAGAGGATTCGGAGGAAGAATCCGCCTTATTGCGCCAGTATATCCATGATAAATCAGCTTCAGATGATGGTGCTTTTGTGTTGAAGCTTCAAAACATGCTGCAAGAAGGTTCGCTTGAGGGACAAGTAAGTGCATTGGAGCAGCTTGCTTTTATTGAGCAGCCTGAGGTGAGCGAATTTGTGAAGACATGGCTTTGCGAAAGGCCTAGACATCCTCATCTTCAATTCAAAGCGTTACAGACGCTTAAGCAAATGGGAGAGCACGGCTTAATTGAGTTTCCTAAGAATGGCCGAACAGTTCTCGTGGAAATCGATGAGACGCCGCTTACTGCGGAGGATTTTCCATTGCGGATTCGTGATATGATTCGCAGAGTCGGGGACATTAGTGAAATAAGCCAACCTGACTTTGTTTACTTTGCGACTCAGACTTGGCAGGAGTTTCTTGCCTATGCGTATGGCACCTCTATTTACACGGAGCTGCTTAGGGCAGAAGAAAGCGCGGTAGATGTGTGGGCCTCAGCGCTGCATGCGATATTGCAAGACAAACTGTTTGGTACGGTTGATCGAGATGAGCTATTAGAGACTTATGGAATCGTGGACGCGATGACGCTGCAGTGGAAGCGCGCGCACAATGTCCTGACCGCTTTTGTAAAGCAATTTAGCCCGGATCCTGGCTAAGAACAAAGCTCGCTTGAAATGAAAATGTTATATGGTATAATAGAATGGTTATAATGAGCTTAACGTGAAAAATATATGTCATGGTACATTTTTGGAGGGGAAGGCATAAAATGAAAGCAAGTTGGGAAAAAATAGAGAAGAACGTTGGCGTTCTTGAAGTTGAAGTTGGGGCAGAACGTGTAGCAGATGCTTTGGATAAAGCATTTAAAAAGGTATCAGCGAAAGTGAATGTTCCAGGATTCCGTAAAGGGAAAGTGCCACGTTCAATCTTTGAAGCTAAATTCGGTGTTGAAAGCTTGTATCAAGATGCACTAGATATCATTTTACCAGAAGTTTACGTTGAAGCGATTGAAGAGGTTAAAATCGAGCCTGTCGATCGTCCAGAAGTAGATGTTGAGCAATTTGGTAAAGGTCAAGTCTTGAAATTCAAGGCTAAAGTAACAGTTAAGCCTGAAGTAGCGCTTGGCGACTACAAAGGTATCGAAGTAGAAGCGGTTAACGCTTCTGTGTCTGAAGAAGAATTGAATGAAGAGCTTGCACGTTTGCAACAACGTCATGCTGAATTGGTTGTTCTTGAAGAAGGACAAGCTGCTAACGGCGATGTCGTGATCATTGATTTCGAAGGATTCGTTGATGAAGTAGCTTTCGAAGGCGGTAAAGCGGAGAAGTATTCCCTTGAGCTTGGATCCAACTCATTCATCCCAGGATTCGAAGAGCAACTTGTTGGTCTTGGTAAGGACGAAGAGAAGGAAGTTAACGTTAGCTTCCCTGAAAACTACCATTCCGAAGATCTGAAAGGCAAAGCAGCTGTGTTTAAAGTGAAACTTCACGATATCAAACGCAAAAACCTGCCTGAGCTTGATGATGAGTTCGCTAAAGACGTAAGTGAGTTCGATACTCTTGTTGAGTACAAAGAAGAGCTTCAAAAACGTATGCAAGAGCGCAAAGAGAAAGATTCCGAAGCTGCACTTGAAACTGCAGTTGTTGAGAARGCTGCTGCTAACGCAGAAGTTGAAATTCCAGGTTCGATGGTTGAAGCTGAGCTTGATATCATGGTAAAAGAATTCGAAAGACGTCTTCGCTCCCAAGGCATGACGCTTGAGATCTACTACCAGTTCTCCGGTCAAAACGAGAGCGCATTGAAAGAACAAATGAAAGAAGATGCTGAGAAGCGTGTTCGTAACAACCTTGTTCTTGAAGCTATCGCAGCTGCAGAAAACATCACAGTTTCCGACGAAGAAGTTGACGCGGAACTTGAGAAATATGCACCGTCTTACCAAAAATCAACAGCTGAACTTCGTGAGCTGTTTGCTTCCAACGGATCTCTTGAAGGTCTTAGCAATGATCTAGTTATCAGAAAAACGGTTGATTTCTTGCTTCAAAATAGCAAGCATGTTTCCGCAGCCGTGTAAATAAGGTAAGTAAAGGCACGTACGCAAGCAACGTGCCTTTCTTTTACCCTAATTTACGTCTAAACGCCTTAGTACATACGTATTACCGCTTACATAGGTGAATTCAGAAAAATGACATTGTTGTTCAATCGTGTTAAACTGTAATTGAATCTCAAGTGAGAGAACATGGCGCTTGCCGCAAAAGGAGTTGGTACAATGAGTCTTATTCCTATGGTTGTAGAACAAGAGGCTCGTGGGGAACGTTCCTACGATATCTACTCGCGTTTACTTAAGGACCGCATAATCTTCATCGGGACCGCTATTGATGACGATGTGGCTAATTTGGTCATTGCCCAGCTGCTCTTTTTATCCGCCCAGGACCCTGAAAAAGATATTCACTTATATATCAACTCACCTGGTGGGTCTGTTACGGCAGGAATGGGTATCTTCGATACCATGCAGTTTATTAAACCGGATGTATCTACGATTTGTGTAGGTATGGCCGCAAGTATGGGTTCTTTGCTTTTGACAGCAGGAGCCAAAGGTAAGCGATACGCGCTGCCGAATGCAGAAGTAATGATTCACCAACCGCTCGGCGGTGTTAGAGGTCAAGCAACCGATATCAAAATCCACGCGGATTGGATTATCAAGACCAAGAATAAACTCAACCAGATTTACGTGGACCGAACGGGACAGCCGCTTGAAAAGATCGAAAGAGACACCGACCGAGATAACTTTATGAGCGCTGAAGAAGCGAAGGCATACGGGTTAATCGACGAGGTTATCACTCGAAACGACTTGAAATAAAGGAGTGATCCCATGTTTAAATTTAACGATGAAAAAGGCCAACTCAAATGTTCCTTTTGTGGAAAATCCCAGGACCAAGTTCGTAAACTTGTTGCCGGACCGGGAGTTTACATTTGTGATGAATGTATAGAGCTTTGTACGGAGATTGTGGAAGAAGAATTAGGGCATGAAGAAGAACTGGATCTGAAAGATGTTCCGAAACCAAAGGAAATCCGTAATATCTTGGATCAATACGTTATTGGTCAAGAACAAGCGAAGAAATCCTTGGCTGTTGCCGTGTATAACCATTACAAACGGATCAACTCTCAGAACAAGCTTGAAGATGTTGAGCTTCAAAAAAGTAATATCGTCCTTTTAGGGCCAACAGGTAGTGGTAAAACACTTCTAGCGCAAACACTTGCGAAAATTTTGAATGTGCCATTTGCAATTGCTGATGCAACTTCGTTGACAGAAGCTGGTTATGTAGGAGAAGATGTCGAGAACATCTTGCTCAAACTAATCCAAGCGGCTGATTACGATGTTGAAAAAGCAGAGCGCGGCATTATCTATATCGATGAGATTGATAAAGTTGCACGTAAATCCGAGAACCCATCCATTACACGTGATGTTTCCGGAGAGGGTGTACAACAAGCTCTTCTCAAAATTCTTGAAGGCACAGTAGCTTCGGTACCTCCACAAGGTGGACGTAAGCATCCGCATCAAGAATTCATTCAAATCGACACGACGAATATTCTCTTTATTTGTGGTGGAGCTTTTGATGGTTTAGAGCAAATTATCAAACGCAGAATCGGGAAAAAAGTCATTGGCTTTAGCACCGATGGCATGAAAGTTGACTTGAAACCAGGTGAATACCTATCCATGGTCCTTCCTGAGGATCTATTGAGATTCGGGTTAATTCCGGAGTTCGTAGGCCGTTTACCGGTTATTTCAACGCTAGAGCCGCTTGATGAAGCAGCGCTTGTACGTATTCTTTCCGAGCCTAAGAACGCGCTTGTGAAACAATACCAGAAGATGCTTGAGATGGATAACGTTTCGCTTGAATTTGATGCAGAAGCACTTGATGCGATTGCCAAAGAAGCGATTAAACGGAACACTGGTGCTCGTGGTCTTAGAGCCATCATTGAAAGCATTATGCTTGATGTGATGTTTGAAGTTCCTTCAAGAACAGATGTATCTTCATGTGTCGTTTCCAAAGAAACGGTTCAAAACAAGATTACGCCTGTTCTGACAACCAAAGAAGGCGTACAGCCATCGGGTAAGAAGAAGGAAGAAAGTGCTTAACCTATAATTTTATAAATGATCACACAGCCTCCAATCCGATTTCCAATTCTGGGAATTGGAGCGGAGGATGTTTGGTGTCATGGGGAGAGAAACCAAAATGTTCCATAGACGAGATACCAGAGCCGTTCGGGTAGGTGATTTAACGATCGGTGGCAGTAACGAAGTAATCATGCAAAGCATGTGTACTACCAAAACCGCTGATGTCAAAGCGACAGTTGCAGAAATTCTTCGCTTAGAAGAAGCAGGTTGTCAGCTTGTGCGTGTGACGGTCAACAATAAGGAAGCTGCTGAAGCTATCAAGGAAATTAAGAAACAAATTCATATTCCGTTGGTCTCTGATATTCACTTCGATCATCGTTTGGCTCTTGCAGCGATTGAGAACGGCATTGACAAAGTTCGCATTAATCCAGGTAATATCGGTCGCCGTGAGAAGGTTGAGGCGGTTGTGAAGGCATGTAAAGAGCGTGGCATCCCGATTCGTATCGGCGTTAATGCGGGCTCCCTTGAGAATCATCTTCTTGAAAAGTACGGCTATCCAACGCCTGAAGCGATGGTAGAAAGCGCCTTGTTCCATATCAACATTTTGGAAGAACTCGATTTTCATGATATCATCGTATCCTTGAAGGCTTCTGATGTTCCTATGGCCATTGCGGCGTATTCTCAGGCTGCGAAGGCGTTTAATTATCCGCTCCATCTTGGTATTACAGAGGCAGGGACTCTCTTTACAGGTGCTGTGAAAAGCGCCGCGGGGATTGGAACTTTGCTTAATATGGGGATCGGTAACACACTTCGTATTTCTTTAAGTGCTGACCCTGTTGAAGAAATTAAAGTTGCCAGAGAACTGCTTAAGACATTTGGTTTAATTACGAACGCCGCAACGTTGGTTTCTTGTCCGACTTGTGGTCGTCTGGATATTGACTTATTCTCGATCGCTAATGAAGTTGAAGATTATATTGCTAAGATCAAAGTGCCGATTAAGGTTTCTGTATTGGGTTGTGCCGTGAACGGGCCTGGTGAAGCGAGAGAAGCGGATATTGGTATTGCGGGGGCTCGTGGGGAAGGTATGCTGTTCCGTTACGGAGAAATGATTCGTAAGGTGCCTGAGGCTGAACTGCTTGCTGAATTGAAAAAAGAAATTGATATTATTGTGGCTTCCTACGAACAGACTGGGGTCATTCCTGGGCGCAAGCAGCACTAAGTAGACAATAGAACAAAATAACAACCGTTAAAGAACTCAACGATGAGTCTTTAACGGTTTTTTTGTACGCCCACGTCTAAGCGCATATTTGCCAAGGAAGTGAAGCATAATGAGTAAAACTGGAAAGCATGCTCAATTGTACGAAGACTTTCTGAAACAATAGCTAATGCTTATGATGCCAGTTTTTCTGATGGAAACTTTAAGGAGGAGAAGAGGATGAAGACATTTCCAACGTTTGCAATATGTCGACAGGTAGCGCTTACTCTAATCACAGGTGCTGTAATAATTGCGAATCCAGGTTTCACACAGGCAGAGCCCAATTTAATACCGCAACAGCCAACCGGAGCGATTACGAAGAAAGTAGCCATCGTTATTGACGACTTTGGCAATAACATGGAAGGAACAGCGGAAATGCTGAAGCTGCCCATCCCATTTACAGTGGCTGTAATGCCCTTCTTGCCCTCAACGAAGCAGGATGCACAGTTAGCCCATGACAGAGGACTAGAGGTCATTCTACACCTTCCAATGGAACCTGTAAGAGGGAAGAAGAGCTGGCTGGGTCCAGGCGCAATTACAACTGACTTGTCCAGCGAAGAAATTCATAAAAGAATCGTTGCGGCGATCGACGATGTTCCTTATGCCATAGGTATTAATAATCATATGGGTTCCAAAGCGACCGCGGACGAAAGAATCATGAAGATCCTTATCGAGATTTGCAAAGAACGAAATCTAATCTTACTGGACAGTCGGACCACGCCAAAGAGCTTGATTGGTAAAATTGCAGATTCACGTGGCGTGCCGCATGCGGATAATCAGTTATTTTTTGATGATCTGTATACGTACACTCATATTAATAAGCAAATGGTTAAGCTTAGAAAATTAATACATGACAAGGATGAAGTGATTGCTATTGGCCATGTAGGGCCTCCTGGGAAGAAGACCGCTCATGTCATCAATGAAGCTATTCCAAGTATTCAAAAAGAAGCAACCTTTGTTCCTATTTCACAAATGGTTAAATAGACTATTTTGGATGTGTCATGGTGAAATATTGTTCGACAGCAAGTGTAATGGCTTTGGCAAGCTTGGCTTGATGATGACTGTCATTAAGGAGCTTCCGATCCGATTTATTAGATAAAAATCCAAGTTCAACAATGACGGAAGGGCATTTAGTGTACTTAAGTACATGATACTTTTTACCAAGAACAGGAAGCTCTTCCGTCCCATAAACTTGATTCAAAGAATCTTGTAAGAGGCTTGCTAACAGAATGCTGTCAGATTGATTTTGATAAATGACGAGCGGTCCGCGTGTGTTCGATTTTTTGGACCAATTGATATGCAAACTAAGCATCATCCTCGGTTTAATGGTATTGGCTAGGCCAGAACGCTGAGTGAGATCTTTGCGATGTCTGCTTCCGTATGACCATGTATTGTCATCACTCAATGCATAGTCCTCGGTACGGTTTATAATGACGCGATACCCTCTTTTAACAAGTGACTTATATGTTTTCTTGGCGATAGCTAGATTCATATCTTTTTCTTCATATTTGCCAACCATGGTCCCGCTGTCGATTCCACCATGTCCTACGTCGAGAATGATGTCTGCGGTAGGAAGAAGGGGATCAGAACGAGAAGCCGAAGCTAACTGTGAATTAGGCACGCAAAGAAATAGCGCAAGTAGAATAATCAACAAGTATTTCTTCAAATCCCGCCACATCCTTTTACAAGAATAACTACCCTTATCCTTCTTCTCCGAGGGGGCTATCATACGTGATGCAAAAGTTTGCATGGATTGGATTAACCTTCTTTTACACGGGAATAATGGAAAATAGCAAAGGAAGCTAGGCTAGACATACAACGTACCTAATCGAAGATGACGTGTTTAAGGAGGTTCAACACATGAGTTTAAGTATCATTCTAATGGTCATTCAAGTGTTTTTTGCAGTTGTAATCGGGTTGTATTTCTGGAATTTACTGCGAAATCAACAGACGAACAAGTCTGCAGTGGATAGAGAGTCTAGGAAAGAACTGGAGAAATTGCGCAAGTTGAGATCCATTTCGCTAACCAAACCTTTGTCTGAGAAAACGAGGCCTTCTTCTGTGCAGGATATTGTTGGACAAATCGAAGGGTTGAAGGCACTGAAAGCGGCACTATGCGGCCCGAATCCTCAGCATGTGCTTATTTATGGCCCTCCCGGCGTTGGAAAAACGGCTGCAGCACGCGTCATATTAGAAGAAGCGAAGAAAAATCAAGAGTCTCCATTTCGACCTGACTCCAAGTTTACAGAAATAGATGCTACAACGGCCCGTTTTGACGAGCGTGGTATAGCTGATCCGTTGATTGGATCTGTACATGATCCCATCTATCAAGGAGCAGGTGCGATGGGTGTTGCTGGAATACCGCAACCGAAACCAGGTGCTGTAACGAAGGCGCACGGGGGAATTTTGTTCATTGACGAAATTGGTGAATTGCACGCGACGCAAATGAACAAATTATTAAAGGTGCTTGAAGATCGTAAAGTGTTCTTAGAGAGTGCCTATTACAGCTCTGAGGATGCGAATATTCCAGGTTATATTCATGATATATTTCAAAATGGGCTACCAGCAGATTTTCGTTTGGTTGGGGCAACGACTCGCACACCGAGTGAAATTCCTCCTGCCATCCGTTCACGCTGTTTGGAAATTTTCTTCCGGCCACTTTTGCCAGGTGAGGTCGGCGAAATTGCAAGAAAAGCGCTTGATAAAATTGGTTTTAAAAAATGTGAAGATGCCATTGAAGTTGTAACGAAATATGCAACGAATGGCCGCGAGGCAGTCAATGTGATTCAATTAGCCGCGGGGATTGCCCTAACCGATAAGCGGGATTCGATCACAGCAGCTGATATTGAATGGGTCGTGAATTCTTCACAAATCCCACCTAGACCTGAGCGCAAAGTACCTGCTCAGCCGCAAATAGGCTTCGTAAATGGCTTAGCTGTTTATGGTCCTAATTTGGGCACTTTATTGGAAATTGAAGTAACAGCGATTCCAATTGCGGTTGCAGGTACAGGGAAATTCAATATTACAGGTGTTGTTGATGAAGAGGAAATGGGCGGAGGCTCTCGAACCATTCGTCGAAAAAGCATGGCAAGAGGCTCTGTGGAAAATGTGTTAACTGTTCTTCGCAAGCTAGGTTTTAATACGTCGGATTATGATTTGCATATCAATTTCCCTGGCGGGGTGCCGATTGATGGACCATCCGCAGGTATTTCGATGGCTACAGCGATCGCCTCAGCCATACATAAAATACCTGTAGATAACAAATTAGCCATGACAGGAGAAATGAGCATACATGGGAAAGTGAAGCCTGTTGGCGGTGTTGTGGCCAAAGTAGAGGCGGCATTCCAAGCAGGTGCTACCCGTGTTATTATTCCAAAAGAAAATTGGCAAGCTTTGTTTGTTGATTTACCTGGTGTTGAAGTTGTCGCGGCAGAGACAATTGAGGAAGTGCTAGCTGCAGCACTCGGCATTGAGCTTCATGATAATGTGATTCCTTTACCTTTCTCTATGGAAAGAACGATTCCAGCAACAACTTTACCCATTCTACATGCCAATTCACAGCATACAATTGACTCTTAAAGGGAGGCTTTTCGCTACCTTACATGGCGCGTCAGCCCTCAATTGGTGTTTTGTTTAGAGTTTTGTTAAAATGTAAAGGGCAATGTAGGTAGAAAATCCCACATCGATAAAATAAACGACTACGCTGTCCTCTGGACAGAGCGTTTATCCAAAAATAAAGCCATTTATCATGTGAAACCTATTATTACTTATATTTCAAGGTGAGACTTTGAACGAAGGTTCAAGGATCCCTATTATTGGAGGTGCAGAGGATGGGGCCTGGAAAAATGAAGGTGCGCAGATTGCCGTTATTGCCACTTAGGGGACTGCTAGTCTATCCGAGCATGGTTCTACACCTGGATGTAGGGCGAGAAAAATCGGTGAAAGCACTCGAGCGGGCGATGGTGGATGACAGCATGATTCTCCTCTGCTCTCAATCAGAGATCAACATAGAAGAACCAACGAAAGAGGATATTTATCGCATCGGTACCATCGCGAAAGTGCGGCAAATGCTCAAATTACCGAATGGTACCATTCGCGTTCTAGTAGAAGGTGTTTTACGTGCTGAAATCGTAGAGTACTTGACGAATGACGAGTATTACGAGGTAACCGTAAAAGAATTGCCGGAGCAAGAAATTTCAGATCCTGAGATTGATGCCTTGATGAGAAGTGTATTAAGTCAATTCGAGCATTACATCAATCTTTCAAAGAAAGTAACGCCTGAGACGCTAGCCGCGGTATCTGATATTGATGAGCCTGGCCGTTTAGCAGACGTGATTTGTAGTCATTTATCGCTCAAAATCAAAGATAAACAAGATATTCTCGAGACCGTTGACGTTCGTGAACGGCTCGAGAAAATGCTTAATATTTTGAATAATGAGCGGGAAGTGCTTGAACTCGAACGCAAAATCAGTCAGCGTGTCAAGAAGCAAATGGAGAAAACACAGAAGGAATACTACCTTCGTGAGCAGATGAAGGCAATTCAGAAAGAGCTTGGGGATAAAGAAGGTCGTGCTGGCGAAGTTGATGAGTTACGTAGCCAGTTAGCTGAGGCAGAGCTTCCGGAAAAGGTCCGCGAGAAAGTTGAGAAAGAGATCGATAGGTTGGAGAAAATGCCTGCAACTTCTGCAGAAGGCGGCATCATTCGCAATTATATCGATTGGTTATTAGGTCTTCCTTGGGCCAAACAAACCGATGACGATTTGGACTTAGATAAAGCAGAAGAAATATTGAATGAGGATCATTTTGGTCTCGAGAAGCCGAAAGAGCGGGTCCTAGAGTACTTAGCCGTGCAGAAGCTAGTCAAGAAACTCAAAGGTCCGATTCTTTGTTTAGTTGGCCCTCCAGGGGTTGGTAAAACTTCGATTGCCCGTTCAATTGCTAGATCGATGGGAAGACAGTTCATCCGCATTTCGCTAGGCGGCGTGAGAGATGAAGCTGAAATTCGCGGTCATCGTCGTACGTATGTTGGCGCTATGCCAGGTCGAATTATTCAAGGTATGAAGAATGCAGGCGCGAATAATCCCGTTTTCTTATTAGATGAAATTGACAAGATGGCGATGGATTTCCGCGGAGATCCTGCTTCAGCCTTGCTTGAAGTATTGGATCCTGAACAAAATAGCACTTTTAGCGATCATTTCATTGAAGTACCTTTTGATTTATCCAACGTGATGTTTGTGACTACGGCGAATGCTGTGCATAATATTCCTCGTCCTCTGTTAGATCGGATGGAGGTTCTATATATTCCAGGGTATACGGAGATTGAGAAGCTCCAAATTGCCAAGAAATATTTACTTCCTAAGCAGAAACGTGATCACGGTCTTGAAGAAGAGCAACTTGTCGTGGATGAGGCCGCTTTGATGAAGATCGTGCGCGAATATACACGAGAAGCAGGCGTGCGTAATCTAGAGCAGCAGGTTGCAGGTATGAATCGTAAAGCAGCTAAGAAGATCGTAGCTGACCCTGAGACACCTGTTCATGTAACGGTAGAAAACTTAAGTGACTATTTAGGTCCTGTTAAGTTTAAATATAATGTTGCAGAAGAGAAGGATCAGATCGGCGCTGTTACTGGTCTAGCTTGGACGGAGGTTGGGGGAGATACACTCGTTATTGAGGTATCTGTGCTGCCTGGTACTGGCAAGTTGACCTTAACGGGCAAACTTGGTGATGTCATGAAGGAATCCGCGCAAGCAGCTTTCAGTTACACGCGTTCGCGAGCTGATGTCCTCGGCATTGCCCCAGATTTCCATGAGAAGAATGATGTACACATTCATATTCCTGAAGGTGCTATTCCGAAGGATGGTCCATCAGCGGGTATAACAATGGCTACCGCATTAATCTCTGCACTGACGAACATTCCGGTTTCACGCTTAGTGGCGATGACTGGAGAGGTCACGCTTCGCGGCCGCGTACTTCCCATCGGGGGCTTGAAGGAAAAGGCACTAGCTGCACATCGTGCGGGTATACGTACAATTCTTTTACCTCAAGACAACGAGAAAGACATTATCGAAATTCCAGAAAGTGTCCGTACAGAGATGACGTTTATCCCTGTCAGCCACATGGATCAAGTGCTGGAACATGCGCTTATCAAAAATAAGCCGACGGTTAACGTCGGATCGACTTAGAAAGTAGTTGAACATTCATGAAAGTCAATCAAGCTGAATTTATCATCAGCGCGGTTGGACCTAGCCAATATCCAGAGGATGCCTTGCCAGAGATAGCGCTGGCAGGGCGTTCTAATGTCGGGAAATCGTCACTCATTAACTGTTTGATTTCTCGGAAAAACTTAGCTAGAACCAGTTCTCAACCGGGCAAGACGCAAACTCTTAACTATTATAAAATTAATCAGGACTTATATTTCGTTGATCTCCCCGGCTATGGCTACGCAAAGGTATCCAAAACCAAGCGTGAGCAATGGGGCAAATTCATTGAAAGCTATTTATTGAATCGTGAGCCATTGCGTCTTGTGATGCAGTTAGTCGATCTGAGACATCCGCCTTCCAAAGATGATCAGGCGATGTACGAATGGCTTCGTCACATGGATGTACCTGTTCTTGTTGTTGCAACCAAAGCGGACAAGATTCCTAAGAGCAGATGGCCGAAACATTTGAAGATTGTACGTGAAACACTAGGGATGGATAAAGGAGTTCAGCCACTGATGTTCTCTTCCGAGCTAGGGCTTGGCAAAGATGAACTGTGGGGAATTCTAGAGCAAGCGATTGCTTATGGCGAGCCGGATCCTCAAACCGAAGAAGTACTAACTAGCGCTGTAATCGATCCGCAACCGTCCTAATCGCAGGGCGGTTTTTTGCGTATTGTTAAGGATAACGTTCAAAGATAGAGGAAATCAAAAAGAAGTATACGGGAAAGCGAGGTATTCTGGGGGAAATTTGATGGCATTCCAGTTTATCAAGCATTTTTCAGAATATTTGGCTGATTATCATGATTTGCCGGCAGGAATATTCGTGACTCTTGTAGTATAATAATAAGCAAGGTAATAGTTAATGGCTTGAAAACAAAGAATCGAGGGATTTTTATGGCACAAAGGTTAGCGACTGAATATGTCAAAACCTGCCTCCAGTTAACAGAAGCCGATATGTTGAAGTTTTTTCAAATGTTTGTGGACCATCAAGTGACACTGCAAGTCAAAGTTTTGGAAAACGGGAATCAAGAAGTTGTTTTTCAAGATGGCGAAGGTCAAGAAATCGTCCTTTCATTTGAAAAGAAATCGGGCCTATATGAATGCACAGGATCCTGCAGATTAAGTAATACCTTATTAGCTAATTTAATGCGTAAAGCAGTATCGGAATTCAAAGGCAGCGCTAAAGTCAATCGGATTTACCCAAGCTACACGATGGTTTATTATTATGAACGCGGAACCGTGGTGAAGATCGAGGAAATCAAAGGTCAACTATTGACAATTGTCTATGAGCACAAAGATACCATTGGCCTCATGCAGATGATGTTCCAGAAGAGAGAAGTTGAGCAAGAGATCGAAATGATTTACGATCAAATCAATCACCTTCTTGATATGCGTAACATGCTGCAGGCTAGGGATGAACACCAACAGATCGACATTCGCCTCAATGAGCTTACACATCGTTTGTTCGTTTTGGAGGCATAATCACCCATACATGCTATATTTATGGAGACCCATTTTTGGGTCTCTCTTTGTTTTCAGGCACATGCAAAGGCATTACGACATAATTTAGATATGGCGTCGGTGTGACAGTTAGCCTTTAACAAAAAAAACTATTGCATTTATCGTCGATAGATGTTATTTTTATTCTCGTTGAAACAATATAGGAACCAGGATTCACTCAGGACATTGAATGTTGCGAGAGATTATACCCTCGGGAAGTGAATGACGTAGGTCCTAGCGGATGAAATTTTTTTCACACATTTTATTCCTAGGAAGGGGGAACCGAAAGATGGAAACAGAATACTCAACTTTCGGAAGACACGTTGCTGTTGATACTTGGGGGGTAGATTTTGAACTTCTGAACAATGCAGAATGGCTGCAAGCTCAGATGGTTGAAGCTGCCGAGGTATGTGGAGCAACTGTTTTATCTGTACAATCCAAGCAATTCGAACCACAAGGAGCAACAGTTCTTGTCATGTTGTCCGAGAGTCATCTCTCCATTCATACTTATCCTGAGAGAGGTTTTGCCGCACTTGATTGTTATACATGCGGTGAGACAGTCGACCCTCAATTAGCAATCGACTTTATGGTATCCGTACTAAAACCAGAAACATTCTATGCGAAGAAACTTGTTCGCGGAATGGGTGAACTACAAGTAGAAACTCCTGAAATAAAGCAAGCAGAGCTTGTTAAATAAAATTCTGCAAAAGATAACGGTAACCACGGAGAAATCCGTGGTTATTTGTTTGTTCAGACACCCATACAATGATATTGGCGATACATGTCCAGTTCACTTGAGGTGGGGGAAGAAGCTTGAAGCATAAAATCATTAGGAAATTGGTGGTGTATGTCGTTGTTCTCTTTCTAATCATTTGGCCCATCTATCAACTCGCGCAAATGTTAGGTCATCAAAAGGAAGATCACGATGCCACACATTTACTGTTCCAAGTATCCTTATTTCAAATGGAAATATTGAAGAGTAGTCTAGAAGAAGCCTCACAAAGTAAAAGTACGAATGAGCTCGATCCAGTGAGACGAGCACTGTACTCAGCGGAATACACGCATGAGCGATTGATTTTGGCAGCTGGGGGAAAAGAGGAGTTAAGCTCTCTTAGCTTCATGAACCAACTAAGCCAGTACATACAGAGGTTGCAGCTCGGTGGCGTGAGAGCTCTGAAAGCGGATGAGACATTAACGTTGAAGGAAGCCCAAAGGCAATTTGGGAAGATGTATGAGGTCTATGAGAAAATGATGGCTTCGAATGGCGATATCATTTCATCGCAGAATACCGAGTTATCGAAACTAGATCGCGAAATGACTTCCTTTTTAAGAAAAAAAGGGCTGCAATAAGGGATTCTGCATGTATGAGGTATAGAGGAGCACGGAGCTGTTAAAACTAACGATCAGTACCAAAGCATTCATAATTTATTCAAATATTTTGTCGGAATGTCTGAAATGCTGTGCTATAATGATTCTAAATAGACGGAAAGGCAGGTGGTAACAATGCATATTATCGCAGTTGGTTTGAATTATCGGACAGCCCCGGTAGAAATTCGTGAGAAGTTTGCGTTCTCAGATCAAGATCTACCGAAGGCAATCGCGGAATTGAAAGAGACGAAAAGCATCTTGGAATGTGTCATTGTTGCCACTTGCAATCGCACCGAAATTTATGCTGTCGTGGATCGTCCTCAGCTGTGCAGTCATTACTTGACGCATTTTCTTGAGCGTTGGTTTCATGTGACGAAGGATCAGTTCCAGAAGCATTTATATACGTATGAGAATGAGAAATCAATTGAGCATTTATTCCGTGTCACAACGGGGCTTGATTCGATGGTCATCGGGGAAACTCAGATTCTCGGTCAAGTAAGGGATGCTTTTTTAGCGTCTCAACAATTGAAAGCAACAGGTTCCTATTTCAATACGCTGTTCAAACAAGCGATAACACTTGCGAAGAAAGCACACTCAGAGACGGGCATTAGTAATAATCCAGTCTCAATTAGCTATGCTGCTGTAGAACTCGGTAAGCGAATTTTCGGAAGCTATGTGAACAAGACCATTATGATTATTGGTGCTGGCAAGATGAGTGAGCTGACGGTGAAGCATCTGTATGCAAATGGTGCGAACAAGGTTATCGTTGTGAATCGCACATTGGAAAGAGCTATGGATTTAGCAGGCAAATTTAGCGGTGTGGCTTGCACACTAGAGGAAATGCCGAAATATTTACCAGAGGTTGATATTATCATTAGCTCGACTGGAGCGCCTGGATACGTTCTGACGAAGAAGGATATTCAAACTTATGTGCAAAAAAGAAAATCACGTCCGCTGTTCATGATGGATATCGCGGTTCCGCGGGATTTAGATCCTGAGATTAGCGGCTTGCCTAATGTGTTCCTCTACGATATTGATGATTTGGAGCATATTGTGGATAAGCATTTGCAGGAGAGAAAGAAAGAAGCGGCTAAGATTGAGATCATGATTACGACCGAAATCTCTGCTTTTGACCAATGGACGAAGACACTTGGCGTCAGCCCTCTGATTAGTGCTTTGCAAACGAAAGCGAATCAGATTCACGAAGAAACCATGGAGAACATGCTGAATAAGTTGACTGATTTGGATGAGCGTGAAATTAAGGTGATTCGCAAATTAACGAAGAGTATTGTGAATCAAGTGTTGCGTGATCCGATCCTACGGATCAAAGAAATGGCGGGAGAGCGCCATGGCGATGATGCTCTCGAAATTTTCACCAAGCTTTTCGCATTAGAAGATACGCTTAAACAACAAGAACAGGCAGATCAAATAGCACAAGAGCTAGAGTCAGGTTTTAACAAAGTGGAAAGTAAACAAACGCCCAATGAGAAGCTGTCCGTTCGTAGTTTGCAAAACGCGGATATTCTAGCCCCATCTTGATTAAAAGGCGCTAACCGCCTAGGAGAGGTGCCATGGTTACACGTAGCTGGTTGTTTGATGCGATGATTTATATGTATGCCCTGAGCCTACTGTTTTACTTTTCGGATTTCGCCAATGCGAGCCGAAGCGCGAAACGGATGGGGACGGGGCTGCTTTTGTTTGTATGGGTTTTGCAAACCGCTTACTTGGCTATCAGTCTATATGGTCATTTGACGGAATGGGCTTTCGTTCGATCTGACGTACTCTTTATGTTTTCGTGGCTGATTGTAACGATTTCATTGATTATCAACCGTTTTTTCCGAATTGAATTGTTCGTTTTTTTTGTAAATGTACTTGGCTTTGCAATTCTTGCACTGAATATATTTGGAAATCCGCATGTCGTGCCGATCAAATCCGATTGGGACATCAATGATGAGCTATTATTCATTCATATTTCGTTAGCGATTGGCAGCTATGCCGCTTTTTCAATTGCCGCAATTTTTTCAGGGATGTACATATTTTTACATGCAAGGTTGAAAAGCAAAAATTTCTCTCAGGCTGTCATGAGACTGCCATCTCTTGAGAAAATTGAGCATTATACCTATTTGTCGGTCATTATCGGGGGGCCGTTGCTTCTAATGGCTTTAAGTCTTGGTGTGGTGTGGGTTGTGCTTGAAGGAAATCGCAATCTTCTCTATGATCCCAAAGTAATCAATTCATTCTTCGTATTGGCAGCCTATGCTTTTTACTTATTTCAACATAAATCCATGCAGATTTCGGGGAATAAGCTAGCTGTTTGGAACTTGGCAGCTTTCTGTATCGTCGTGTTGAATTTCGTTGTTTCGAACCTTGTATCGGATTTTCATGGGTGGATATGGAGCTAAATGGTTGGCAGCATCCTTTTCCCATAATGATGAATTTAGCAAGACGCCGGTGCTTGATTGTTGGCGGGGGTCCGATAGCAGAACGGAAATTGCGATCATTGCTTGCAGCTGGAGCCGAGGTGACGCTTGTCAGTCTAGCGTTTACGGCTGGAATTCTAGAAATGGAGCATCGATCTGATGTGATCATGAAGAGACAGCCCTATGATGCAGCGATATGGTCAGCCCATGGCGAGGCGCGA
Source organism: Paenibacillus sp. 2RAB27 (assembly GCF_052115445.1). NCBI lineage: Bacteria > Bacillati > Bacillota > Bacilli > Caryophanales > Paenibacillaceae > Paenibacillus > Paenibacillus sp. 2RAB27. The sequence continues at coordinate 146,072 of NZ_JBFRGR010000014.1, read as the reverse complement.
TTCGCATTAGTCATTGCGGCGACGAACGATTCACAAGTCAATAGACAGATCGCCCAGGATGCGAATGCGCATGATTTACTTGTCAATATTGTAGATAAACCTGAACTAAGCTCGTTTATCCTGCCTTCCGTTGTTCGTCGTGGCAAGTTGGTCATTACGGTCTCCACAGGTGGAGCTAGTCCATCAGCAGCGCGTAAAATTGCCAAAGAGATCGACAAAACCTATGGCGATGAGTATGAGATCTATTTGGATTTTCTCAGTGAAACTCGCTTATTCATCCAAGAACGCGTGAAGGATAAAAAAGCAAGGCAGGGCCTATTTAAAGACATGCTGGCATGGGACCTCATGCCTTTGATCCGTGAAGGAAAGTTTGAAGACTGGAAAGAGAAGTTCAACTTAGCCTTACATGGCGAAGCTTGGATGCAATCGCAAGAGCAGGTAGAGATGGAACTGCCTTCTTGGTCTTTCAACGATGAGATTAGGCAACACGTATAGGAGGCGGAGACGAAATGAAAACGATAATAGTAGGAACAAGACAAAGTGCGTTGGCACTGACGCAAACGGGACAAGCCGTGGAACTGTTGAAACAGCTTGCGAAAGAGCATGGTATCGAATGTCAATTTGAAATTAAAAAAATTGTAACGAAGGGCGATCGGATTCTGGACGTCACGTTATCCAAAGTTGGAGGCAAGGGACTGTTCGTGAAGGAAATCGAACAAGCGCTGACGGACGGGGAGATTGATATCGCCGTTCATAGCATGAAGGATATGCCTTTCGAGCTGCCCGAAGGTCTCGTTGTAGGCGCGATTCCTAAGCGTGAAGACCCGCGCGATGCGCTGATCACGCGTGGTGGCCGATCATTGGACGAGCTGCCGCAGGGCGCGCTTGTCGGCACAAGCTCGCTGCGCCGGGCTAGCCAGCTGCAGCATCACCGCCCGGACCTCCGGATCGAGTCGATCCGGGGCAATATTGATTCGAGGCTGCGCAAGCTCGAAGAAGAGAACTTCGATGCGATTATGCTTGCCGCCGCGGGTCTTCACCGGATCGGCTGGCAAGATCGCATCAGTAGCTACTTGCCGCCGGAGCTATGCCTCCCTGCCGTAGGGCAGGGAGCGCTGTGCATCGAGTGCCGCGGCAACGACGCTTTCGTGCTGGACTTGCTGGGCAAGTTCCAGCATGAGCCAACGGCGCTCGCGGTGCGAGCGGAGCGTGCTTTCCTCGGCAGACTCAACGGAGGCTGCCAGGTGCCGCTCGGCGCATACGCGAGCGTCGAGAACAGCAGCGGAGACGTTCCGCTGCTGACCTTGACCGGCATGGTCGGGACGCCGGACGGCGTGACCATGCTGAAGGAAACGGCTTCCGGGAATGATCCGGAAGCGTTGGGTGCCTTAGTCGCAGAGCAGCTCATCGCACAAGGAGCCGAGAAGATTTTAGCTGAGGTCAGGGAGTGATGACTGTGAACAAAGGAAGAGTTTTTCTTGTTGGAGCGGGTCCTGGAGATCCTAAGCTCATCTCGGTTCGCGGGATGGAAGCGATCCAAAGAGCTGATGTCATCGTATATGATCGACTGGCGAATCCACGCTTATTGAAGCATCGTAGACCAGAAGCAGAACTCATCTTTGTTGGCAAGCTGCCGGATAAACATATATTAAAGCAAGAAGAAATTAATCAGTTGCTTGTGGATTTGGCTTTACAAGGGCATGTGGTAACACGCTTAAAAGGTGGAGATCCGAGTGTATTCGGTCGCGTTGGTGAAGAAGCCGAGCTGCTGGTGGATAACGGGATAACGTATGACATTATCCCAGGAATCACCTCTTCGATTGCTGTTCCAGCTTATGCGGGTATTCCTGTCACACATCGCGATTTCACGTCGTCCGTTGCTATTGTAACGGGCCATGAGTATCCGAATAAAACGTATTCCAGCTTAAACTGGGAGCATCTGGCCAAAGCCATTGGCACGATGGTGTTCCTCATGGGCGTTGCCAATTTAGAGCAAATATGCCGTGAGTTAATTCGTTGTGGGAAGCCGCCAGAAATGCCTGTTGCCTTAGTGCGATGGGGAACTTGGGCGGATCAAGCGACGATTACTGGTACACTTGCAGATATCACAGAAAAAGTAAGAGAAGCGAACTTCAAATCTCCAGCCGTCATTATCGTAGGTGAGGTAGTTAAGCTTCGTGAGAAGCTGGCTTGGATGGAGAAGAAGCCGCTGTTTGGCAAGCGAGTACTTGTCACGAGAGCTCGGAGTCAAGCGAGTGAACTTGTGGATCTGATCGATGATTTGGGTGGAGAACCCGTCGAATTCCCTGTCATTCGTTTGCAGCCGCCAAGTCGCCAAGAAGCTAGGCAAGCATTGGATAATGCACTAGAGAGACTGCAGGAGTTTGACTGGATTGTGCTAACGAGTGCAAATGGTGTTGAATTCTTCTTCCGCAGATTGCGTGAGTTAGGCATTGATGTTCGCAGAATGGGGAACGCACGGATTGCTGCAGTAGGTCCTAAGACCGCTGAGGCGCTCGCTGAGCGTGGTATCATTGCAGACGTCCTACCGGCTAAGTATCATGGGGAAGGTATCCTAGATGCCATTCAAGGGGATTTGAACGCAGGTCAGAAAGTATTGCTGCCGACAGCAGACTTAGCACGTGATTATTTACCGTCGAAATTGACGGAACTCGGCCTCGAAGTCACCGAAGTGGATGTGTACGAGAATGTACTGACCACCGATGACGGAGAAGAGATTATTCATCTTTTGCAGAATCAAAGCATTCATATCATCACTTTTACAAGCTCATCGACCGTTACGAATTTACTCGAAGCGCTCAAGCAACTTGGTGTGGAAGATCCGATATCGCTGCTGCAAGGCGTAGAGATTGCAGTTATTGGTCCCAAAACAGCAGAAACTGTCTTACAAGCAGGACTGTCGATTACATTTACGGCTGAAGAAGCAACAGTGGCTTCTTTGGTACAAAGCATGATTCAAGGAGGCGGAAATCCATCATGAGTTTTCCAATCGTTCGTAACCGCCGCTTACGCGGAAATGCAGCCATTCGTAATCTTGTACGTGAGAATCAAGTGACAGTGAACGATGTCGTTCAACCGATCTTTGTTACGCATGGTACAAATGTAAAGTCAGAAATTGCCTCGATGCCTGGTGTGTATCATTTCTCACTCGATCGTGTGAAAGAGGAAATCGATGAAATCACGCAATTGGGCATCCAAGCGATTCTCTTGTTCGGTGTACCTGATTATAAAGATGCAACCGGAACATCCGCATTTATGGATGACGGTATCGTACAGCAAGCAACGCGTTTTATTAAAGAGCTCAACCCTAACTTACTGATTATCGCAGATACGTGCTTATGCCAATTTACCGATACAGGTCATTGCGGCGTTATTCATCACCATCCGATTACAGGGCAAGCAGATGTCGCGAATGATCCTTCTCTCGAGCTACTCGTTCGTACAGCTGTATCGCAAGCCAAAGCAGGTGCTGATATTATTGCCCCTTCCAATATGATGGATGGTTATGTGCAAGCCATTCGCGCTGGACTTGATGAAGCTGGTTATGAGAACACACCGATCATGGCGTACTCCGTTAAATATGCTTCGGCCTACTACGGTCCGTTTCGTGATGCTGCGCATTCCACACCGCAATTCGGTGATCGGAAAACGTATCAAATGGATCCCGCTAACGGTCGTGAAGCCCTTCGTGAAGCGTCAAGCGACGTCATCGAGGGAGCAGATTTCTTAATGGTGAAGCCAGCGCTCGCTTACATGGACATTATCCGCATGCTGAAGGATAACTTCGACTTGCCCGTTGTCGCTTATAATGTGAGTGCAGAGTACGCCATGGTGAAAGCTGCTGCACAGCAAGGTTGGGTGAATGAAGAAGCGATTGTGATGGAAACGATGATGGGCTTCAAACGTGCAGGAGCAGATATTATCTTGACATATTTCGCCAAAGATATTGCTCGCTACTTGCAAAAGTAAGGAGATCATGAACCATTTGTCCTCTGTGATGTATAACGGAGTTCGGTGGTTCTTTTTGTCATACTTTTGTCGCAATAGATAAGCTTACGTTGGTTGTGAGAGGGGTATAATTAGGGCATAATGGATGAGAATAGATGGAAACAAGAGGAAGGTGCCTCATGAGTTATAACGATAATTTTATTAAAGCATGCCGGAAAGAAAAAGTTGATACACTGCCTGTGTGGTATATGCGTCAAGCCGGTCGCTACGACCCGGACTACCGTAAGATCAAGGAAAAGTACTCCTTGCTTGAAATTTGTCAGCAACCAGAGTTAGCTGCTGAAGTAACGATGATGCCGATCAAAAAGCTTGGCGTAGATGCCGCGATTTTGTACTCGGATATTATGAACCCAGTGGCTTCGTTGGGTGTTGATTTTGATATTGTGAAAGATATCGGTCCCGTGATACATACGCCGGTTCGTACGGCACAAGATGTTGAACGACTTCGTCCAATTGATGTGGAGAAGGACTTGTCCCACATTCTTCAAACGATTCGTATTTTAGATAAAGAGTTAGAKGTTCCGTTGATTTCGTTCGCGGGTGCGCCATTTACGATCGCCAGCTATTTGATTGAGGGCAGACCCTCCAAGAGCTATATTCGTACAAAGCAAATGATGTATTCTGAACCAGCAGTCTGGTTCGCCTTGATGGATAAGCTTGGGGATATGGTTATCACGTATCTTCGCGCGCATATCGCCAATGGGGCAAAAGCTGTTCAAGTATTCGATAGCTGGGTGGGGGCTCTCTCTCCAGCCGATTTCGACGTCTATGTACGTCCTACGATGATGCGGATTTTCAAAGAGCTATCGGACTTGAAAGAACCGAAAATTTATTTCCCTGGCGTTAGCTCAGGTGAATTGCTGCCGTATCTGACAACGATTCAAGCTGATGTGATTGGTTTGGATTGGCGTGTACCGATTAATGTTGGGCGTGAACGACTACAGAATCGATACGCGGTGCAAGGGAACTTAGATCCGTATATTCTAACAGCGCCGATGAGTGTGATTGAAGCGCAAGCGAAAGCCATTATGGATGAAGGGATGAAGCAGCCAGGTTTTATTTTCAACCTAGGACATGGCTTATTCCCAGAAGCATCGCTTGAGAAATTGAAGGAATTAACGATGTTTGTTCATACGTATTCGCATTCCGTTTTAACTCAGCAAGCTGGAAAGAGTGGTGTTTAACATGACCAAAACGCGCATTGGCGTCTTAGTGATGTCGTACGGTACGCCGGAAAGTTTAGATCAAGTTGAAGCGTACTATACGCATATCCGTCGTGGTCATCCGCCGACCCCTGAGCAATTGCATGAATTAACGACGCGTTATGAGGCTATTGTCGGTGGCTTCTTCCCGCTGCGTGAAAATACGAATAAACAAGTAAAGGGACTCGAAGCTACGCTTCGTCAAGAGCATCCTGAGCTTGAATTTGTCTGCTATCAAGGCCTAAAGCACGCTCAGCCGTATGTAGAAGATGGTGTAGAGCAAATGGTTAAAGACGGCATCACAGAGGCTGTAGGGGTCGTTCTAGCGCCTCACTACTCGACGATGAGTGTCGGTGGCTATGTGAAGAGAGCGAAGGATAAGGCAGAAGCGCTAGGACTTAACATAACTTTCGTTCTGGATTATCACCTCCATGGGAAGCTGCTTGATGCTTTGCAAACACGTGTAGAGAAAGCTTTGGGGAAATTTGCTGAAGCGGATCGGGATAACGTGAGAGTCATCTTTACAGCGCATAGCTTGCCGGAGAAAATTCTGGAAATGAAGGATCCGTATCCGGATCAATTGTTGGCTACATCCAAAGCGCTTGCTGAGCGGGTTGGTCTTACGAATTGGCAGTTTGGTTGGCAAAGTGCTGGTCAGACTGCCATGCCTTGGTTAGGTCCAGACATTATGGATGTCATGCGTACGATTAAGCAAGAAGAAGGCGTGGATAAGATACTCCTCTGTCCAATCGGTTTCGTTTCTGATCATTTAGAAGTTCTTTATGATATTGATATCGAAGCACAAGGGTTGGCGAAAGAGCTAGGCGTTCACTTGGAACGTACAGAGTCGCTCAACACGGATCCGCTATATATGGAAACCTTAAGTGATGTTGTTTACAAGAAATGGCAAGAGGCAGCGAGTTCGAAATGAGTAATAAAGTGCCTCATTATATGATTATAGGCGGCGGGATCACGGGGCTGAGCGCTGCTTTTTATTTGAAAAAACAGTTAGAGACCGACGGGGGAGATTCCCCCTTTCGCATTTCTGTCGTCGAGAAATCACCATCATTTGGCGGGAAAATTCATACGATTGAGCGTGACGGCTTTGTGATTGAAAAGGGGCCTGATTCCTTCCTAGCTCGTAAACGTCCCATAATTGATTTAGCTTATGATTTAGGAATGGAAAACGAGCTGACAGGTACGAATCCGAAAGCTAAGAAAACGTACATCGTTCGTGGGAGAAAGCTGCATCGCATGCCGCCTGGCCTGGTTCTGGGAATTCCGACTCAAATGACACCATTTATGAAGACAGGCCTTATTTCACCACTCGGCAAGCTTCGCGCTGCGATGGACTTGATCAAGCCGAAGCGGGACGTCACCACAGATGAGTCGCTTGGACATTTTCTAGAGCGTCGACTTGGTAAGGAAGTACTTGAGCGCATTGTTGAGCCGCTGCTCGCAGGGATTTACGCCGGGGATACGTATAAGCTGAGCTTGAAGTCCACCTTCCCGCAGTTTCGAGCTATGGAGCAGAAGAACCGCAGTTTAATTCTCGGGATGATGGCGAGCCGCAAAAATGTGTCTGAGGAAAGCGCGCATTTGCCTGAGGCTGTTCGCAATTCAGTCTTTGTAACGTTTAAGCGAGGGCTGCAATCGCTAGTTAATGGTTTAGTAGATGCGTTATCTACTGTGGATTTACGTGCTGGAGTTGGTGTTGAGTCCGTGCGTCGTGTAGAGGATGGACAAACAGAAGTTGTCTTTGAGGACGGTCAGCGTGAAATCGTTGACGGTGTCATTGTGACGACGCCAACGTATCAAGCGGCGAGGCTGCTTTCGGAGCTGCCAGCGGCAAGCAAGCTAGCAAAGATTGCTTATATATCGGTAGCCAATGTGATTATGGCGTTCGATCGTAAAGATATTCCTTTTGAACTGGATGCCTCCGGTTTCCTTGTTCCTAAGCATGAGGGCTATACCATTACAGCGTGTACGTTAACCTCAGCGAAGTGGCTGCATGCGGCACCAGAAGGCAAGGTGCTGCTTCGTTGTTATATTGGTCGTTCTGGTGAGCAGGAATGGCCAGCATGGTCTGATGAGCAATTAATTAGTAAAGCACGACATGATATAGGTGATCTGCTGGGGATTACAGCTGAACCTGGTTTTGTTGAAGTGACGAGGTTGATGCATTCCATGCCGCAATACCCTGTTGGCCATTTAGAGGAGATCGCGGATTTCAAAAAAGAGCTGACTGCGGCCATGCCGCGCGTACTGGTCACGGGGGCAGGGTTTCACGGCGTCGGACTACCCGATTGTATACGGCAAGGGAAAGAAGCTGCCAATCAACTTGCCAGTCTTGTTCTAAGACAATAGCATTAACGGAGCTTGGTCAACTCCAAAGTGAATTCACTGGCAGAGATGGTCAGGATTTTCTTCTCTTCGAGATCACGAATGACTTGCATGAGCGTTGCTTTCTGAACACCAGCCAGCTGAGAAATTTCATCAAAGTTAAGAACAAGCTTAATGACGATTGTGGTGCCTTTACGCAGGCCATGCGAGTTCGCCATTTTGATCAAACTTTTGATGACTCGTGTTCTTGCATCTACGAACGTTAAATCATAAACTTGTTGATTCGTATCGCGTAGACGGTTACTGAGTTCTTGCATGATGCCTAAGCTAATGTCAAAATGATTACGAAGCAGATCAAGGAAGCTTTGCCCGGTTATCGTTAGGAGTGTGGATTCTTCTAAGGTTTGAGCTGAAGCAGAACGTGGTTTGCCATCTATGAGAGAAAGCTCTCCGAAGCTTTCGCTGCTTTTGCAGATCGACAGTATTTTTTCCTCACCTGACTGGCTTGTTGTGTAGATTTTAACGGAACCGCTTAGTACCATATAGAAGACAGAGCCGATTTCTTTTTCTTGAAATAAAATCGTGCCTGGTTTATAAGTACGTCTTGTACAAATTTCAATAAGGGCGTCTAATTGATGCTCGCCCAGTTGGGCAAATAAAGGAACTTTCTTGATAAGCTCTAGCATAGGTTGTACCGCCTTTATAGGTAGTTAATGGTAGGATATGACCTCATTTTATCACAAGATCAAGTCATTGGGGGCTAAATTATGGTAAATTCGAGCAGAATCGACAAACTGTCAGCGGCTGCTTTCCAAGAATCAAGAAAGCTGATTCCTGGCGGAGTGAACAGTCCAGTTCGTGCTTTTAAATCGGTGGGCTTAACACCGTTATTCATGGAGAGTGGATCCGGCTCGCGAGTGACGGATATTGATGGGAATACGTTTATTGATTATGTTGGTTCATGGGGACCACTTATCGTGGGACATGCACATCCGAAGGTATTGGAAGCGATTCAGGCTACAGCTATAAAAGGTACAAGCTTTGGTGCTCCAACGTTGCTTGAAACGGAGATGGCGAAGCTTGTTATTGAACGCGTACCGTCCATTGATATGGTTCGCATGGTCAATTCGGGGACGGAAGCTACCATGAGTGCGTTGCGCCTAGCTCGTGGATTTACGAAGCGCGACAAGATCGTGAAATTCGAAGGAAGCTATCATGGACATGCGGATGCTTTGTTGATCAAGGCTGGGTCTGGGGTTGCTACACTTGGATTACCAGATAGTCCTGGAGTACCTAGCAGCGTCGCGTCTAACACAATTACTGTGCCTTATAATGATTTGGATTCCGTAAAGCTTGTTTTTGAAAAGTTCGGAGAAGAAATTGCCGCGCTTATCGTAGAACCCATTGCAGGGAATATGGGGGTTGTTCCTCCAGCAGCTGGCTTCCTGCAAGGTCTTCGTGACATTACTAAGCAGTATGGCTCCTTGTTGATTTTTGATGAGGTTATGACCGGTTTCCGCGTGCATAAGAACTGTGCACAAGGTTTATACGGTGTAACACCTGATTTAACTTGTTTAGGTAAAGTTATTGGCGGCGGGCTTCCTGTAGGTGCTTATGGCGGCCGCTTAGACATCATGGAGCAGATTGCTCCTGCGGGTCCGATTTACCAAGCAGGTACGTTATCAGGCAACCCACTTGCCATGGCAGCTGGTTTTGCAACGTTGTCCTTACTAGGAGAGCCGAATGTTTATGAGGAGCTGGAACGCAAGTCAGCTAGACTAGAAGCAGGCTTTGCTGCGAATGCGGCTGAATTCGGCATTGCCAGCACGATCAATCGTGTAGGCTCCATGGTTTGCCCGTTTTTCACGGAGATAGCAGTCACCAACTACGACACAGCCAAAACATCCGACCTTGGCCGATTTAATGCCTACTTCGGTAACTTGCTGGATTTAGGTGTTTCCGTTGCACCATCGCAGTTTGAGGGTATGTTTGTGTCTACGGTGCATTCTGATTCGGATATTGAAACGACGATCGAGGCTCATCGCGAAGCCTTGAAACGATTATAATGAAAAGGGCAGCCCTCCGTAGAATGTTCTACGTGAGGGCTGTCCCTTTGTTTGAGGTCGTGTGCTCCAGGCGAATAGATGGATTTTGTACAGTTAAATTTTTGAATTTTCCGAGCAAACTTAGTTTAGATGGATAACCCACAGTTAATTTTATCCATTTTTCCCGAACGGAACAAAAGAGGCCGTTTTACCTACATGTTTTACAGTTAAATCCAAATTTCAAGGAAATATCTCGAAAATAGCTGTATATTTTCCAGTTAGCACAATTGTGCGCCTCGGTATGGATGCGGGGATAAGAGTCGCAGAAATGGGAGCGCACATGGGACTAAGAAAAAGGGGATGCGGACAAGGACAAGGACAAGAAGACGGACACGCCGCGGCTCGAACGATGTTGGTGACGTTGGGTGCCGCGATCGAATGCACCCGCAAAAAAACCAGCTAGCATCCGCAAAATCGGATGCTAACTGGTTTTTTAACCATGATAGAATGTATTAGTTAGGTTTAATTGTTGGAGATGTTGATGTTGAAGCGTTAGGTGAAGTTTCCGCTCCATTCGTTGCTGGTTTCGGAGTAGCACTCGGTGTAGGAGACGGTGTTGTTGATGTTGTTGTCGTTGGCTTCGTACTACCCGTGTTACCACCTGTATTATTCCCACTACTTGGCGTTGGCGTAGCTGTAGGAGTTGGAGTTGGGTTGCCTGTATTTGTTGGTGTAGGGCTAGTTGTATTCGTTGGTGTTCCAGTTGACGACTTATCCGTCGAATTCGGCTTCGTTGAGTCGGTACTTGAAGGTGAAGATGACCCTCCAGCTTTGATTGATTCAGCTGTGCTTTCTGGTTTAACAGATGGTGTAGGTGTTGCTTTCGGCGTTGGTGTAGGTAATTTACCTTGCGCCTTCAGTTCTGCTTGTTCTTTCAAGAATTCAGGGTGAGTTGAAGCACCGCCTGCATCAATCGTCGTTAAGCCAGCCCAAATGTTCTTCACTTCGACTTTCTCAGGATGATCGAATACTAAGAAAGCTGAAGGTAAGCGACGTTCGCCATAACGGCTGGATGGTTTGGTAATGAGTGCATTATTATAAACCATTTCAGAAGATGCTCCGCCATCAAGGAATCCAGCGTTGATGACATCGTCTTCTAAGAAAAGATCCTGAACTTCTTTCAGTGTAGCACCAACACTTGACGTTTGACGGCCGTCAATGACGATAAAGATAACCGTACCGTCTGCTTTTTGTCCAACAGCTGTACGCGGCGCACGTCCCCATCCGCCATCACCGCTTGTAATTAGCGGTTTACCGTTCGCGATAACTCGCGGATAGAAGGAAACGGCTTCAGAGACGCCGAGTTTCAGTAATTCGTTAATTGTATATTTACCGATAATGAGTGTGCCTTCATTCGTGAAACCGACAATTTGTTGCGGGTTGCTTCCTTCTTGGTCGGTATAAAGAATTTCACCACCGGACATAATAGCACCGATTGGGGCAAATCCGTTTCCAAGACCGTCAGGATCATTGAAGCCACCGCCATTGACACCGGCAACAGCACCTGTACGTTGAACCATGGCTGTAATTCGTTCACCTTCACCTTGTTTGGAAGGAACGACAACACGGATTGAACGTGGATCATATACATACATTCGCTTACCCTTCCAAAGGGTGCCTGAAATATCTTCTACTTTGACGAGACTCTCAATTGGGCGGTTTGTATTAAACTGAACAGCCTCAATATCTTGTTTCTCGATGGAGTTAACTTCCGTTAAATTCTGCATCTCAAGCACCATTTGATCACGACGCTGCGCGCCTACGAAGATCCAAGCCCAGTCGCGGTGCTGTGTTGTTATGACGGTTTTGGCCAAATACTCACGAATGAATGTCCCTGGCGGGGTTAGAAATAGAAAGCTAGAACTTAGAAATGCACATACTGCTATAACGAGTAAAGTCCGCTTCAACCAACTATAATTCCGAAAATGATTTGCAATTGAACTACCCAAGGTAAACCTCTCCTGCTCTATTAATAAATTGATAGAAAATGTCGAAAAAAAACAATACAAAATAATAGTATCATATTTTTGCATGCAAATGGTAATGGTAATTGTTAAAATAAAGTGTACTTAATCCCTCTTTCTTAAGGAGCTCGTTCTATTTATGAAACGTTATTACTTTTTTGATTTCCCAATCGACCTTATGGCGATTGTTTTTGTATTTCTACTCATTCTGCTAGCAATCTTTCTATCATTTCGTAAAGGCATGAAATCATGATTACTTGGTCGCGCAATGGAGAATGGTTGGAGTTACCGCTTCCGAATGAGCAATGGAAACCGCTCAAACCGGGCGCTGTTGAAGAATTAGCGGCGTATCTCCCGGTACCTCGCAAATATTTCCTGCGATTAGCTTCCCGGGGGCTTATTCGCATAGACAATAATACGATTCGACTTAAGGTTTTTCCACAGGAAAAGGCGGCGTTTAAACCGGAATCTTACCCATTAGACGTTTTATTTGAAGATGAGTTCACTCTTGTTGTGAATAAACCAGCTGGAAAGTCTGTCCATCCAGCTGAAGCCGGACAAGGAGGAACACTTGCTAATGCGGTAGCTCATTATTATGAAGCGACAGGGCAAGCATGCGGCGTTCGGCATATTCATCGTCTAGATCAAGATACGACGGGCGTTGTACTTTATGCCAAAAATGAATGGGCACATGTCCTGTTAGATGAAGCCATGCGAGAAAAACAAATCGATAGACGTTATATTGCGCTAGCTCATGGGATTTTCAAAGAAAAGGAAGGATGGATTGATGAACCGATCGGCAAGGATCGTCATCAGCCAGGGAAGCGAAGAGTGGCTCCCAATGGGGATCAGGCACTTACACATTACCGTGTCGTTCAGCAAATGAAAGCTGGTGCACTCGTTGAAGTGGAGTTGGAAACCGGCAGAACACATCAAATTCGAGTCCATCTCAGCCATTTAGGACATCCACTTATCGGAGATATCTTATATGGAGGTTCTTCACGATCGTTTCATCGACAAGCCCTTCACGGCGAAAGGCTGATATTCAAGCATCCGATTACGCAAAATGAGGTCGTTGTGCACGCACCTTATCCACTAGATTTCAAGACTTTGCTGGATCAAATGTCTTTAAGTTAAAAATATAGTCATGCCTGGCCTCATCCACCCATATACTTTTAGAGACAATCAAGTATATCACCCAACAATTCGGAGCCGCTTTATGTTTCGAATTAACGGAAGGGAGGATTCATTCGGTGTCTGAACAACAACCAKGGTTACGCTTTGATATTTATGAACGTGTGCATTTGCAGGAGAATTTGGCGGCTATACAAGAATTGAATGAGGTAGAATTGCTTCCGCATATTCAAGTAATAACGCTGGATGATCAAGCGATCTTAAAGGGGAATCTACTACTTACAGGCAACTACTTCAGTGAAGAGGGCGGCAGTCCTCGCACACTTGAGCATTTGATTCCTGTCGAAATTACGCTGCCCTTGAATCGTATTCATCGTGTAGAAGATATTCAGGTGGAGATCGAGAATTTTGATATCGACCTTTTATCGGCACGAAGTCTTAATGTAACTGGTGTACTATCTTTGCAAGGTGTAGAAATGGTATCTGTGCCGCAAGAAAGCTGGCGAGAGGAAGAAGAGGTTACGTTTGTCCATCAAATTGAGTACCCACGCTCTGAGCCCGTCATGCCTTACGTATCAGAACCTGTACCTACACCAGCACCGTATGTTCAAGAACCACAGGTTCAACCAGTTCCAGAAGTTCAACAAGTTATTGAACCACCACCAGAACCTGTTCTTCCTACACCTATACCTACGCCAACCCCAACGTTGATAGCAGCTGCACCAGAACCAACTGTCGTTGCGGCTCAGCCGGAATCCTTTTCGGGGGACGACACGATTGGTGTGGAATTTGAACAAATCGAGCTGAAAGTGACCCCGCATGCGGATAGTACCGTCGTTACAGAGGAAAAAAAGGAACTGAAAGTTGCCTTTGGCAAGAAGGCAACTGACGCCGTGGAGGTTAACCCATATGGCATCAAATCGCTATTATCTAAGGCAGGCACGTATCTTTCCGACAAGCGGCTTGCGGAAGCTGAGGCGCAAGCGGCTCTTGAGGCGGAATCGCGGATAGATGCGGTAGAGTGGCGGCGATTATTCCTTCAGAGCAGATCGGAGTCACAAGAGTTCAGGAAGCTCAAACTATGTATCGTTCAGAAGGACGACACCTTAGAATCCATCGCGAAGCGCTATCAACTGACCACGCGTGAGCTTCAATTGATGAATCGTCTAGGTGATCAGGATATTGTTGTGGGGCAAGTTATTTATTTACCCAAATAAATAATGTTACATAGGCAAGAGCTTCTGGCTGCTGATAGCGGCTGGGGGCTCTTTATGTTTATCCTAGTATAAATTCCAACTTTCCGCCCAATACTAGAAAATAATCCTTATAATAGGCGTCGAAATTATTGACTATGTGTCGATAATTCGATATCATATAGTGTAACTCATTTTCAAACCAACATATGGAATTGCAAAGATAGGGAGTAGTAGTCGGAACGCCCTTCAGAGAGTGGAACTGCAGCGCTGAGAGGTTCCTCAGGAAACATCCGATCGAAGTCGCCCTGGAGCAGTAAATGTGAGTGCAATCGCCGAGTTTCATTTCTCGCCTGCATTAGCATTTTCCGGTCGCAGCCGTTATCTGTTTAAGTGTCATGTTATTTGCTATTGGGGCAAGTCGCATGAAATGAAGGTGGTACCACGGAAGCTATACCTTTCGTCCTTTTTGGGGCGAAAGGTTTTTTTGTGTTTATAACAACTAGCCAGATATGGAGGTACTTTTATGACCGAAACGAAATTACAAACGGAAATGCCTACCACGTACGACCCGAAAGAAGCGGAGCGTAAATGGTACGACTACTGGATTAAAAATGAATTCTTCAAAGCAGGCAACCGTCCAGATGCGGAAACCTACACGATTGTGATACCGCCTCCGAATGTAACGGGTATGCTGCACATCGGGCATGCACTTGATTTCACACTGCAAGATATTCTTATTCGTACGAAGCGGATGCAGGGCTTTGACACATTGTGGCTGCCTGGTTCTGACCATGCTGGTATTGCAACACAAACGCGTGTAGAGCAGAAGCTTCGCGAACAAGGACAAACACGTTATGATCTTGGGCGGGAGAAATTCTTGGAGAAAGTCTGGGAGTGGAAAGAATTATACGCGGATACGATTCGTGAGCAATGGGCCAAAATGGGCTTCTCTCTCGATTATTCACGTGAACGCTTCACTTTGGATGAAGGACTTTCGCAAGCAGTTCGTGAAGTTTTCGTAAGCTTGTTTGAAAAAGGTCTCATTTATCGCGGCAACTATATTATTAACTGGGATCCAGCGGCACGCACAGCGCTTTCGGATATTGAAGTGGAATACAAAGAAGTACAAGGTGCCCTGTACCATTTGAAATATGAAACAACAGACGGATCAGGTTCGATCGTTGTTGCAACAACGCGTCCTGAGACGATGCTGGGAGACACAGCGGTTGCTGTTCATCCGAAGGATGAGCGCTATAAGCACCTCATTGGGAAGTCTTTGCTGCTGCCGATTGTAAACCGTGAAATTCCGATTATTGCAGACGATTATGTTGAAAAAGAATTCGGAAGCGGCGCGGTGAAAATTACGCCTGCGCATGATCCGAACGATTTCGAAGTAGGAAAGCGTCACAATTTGCCGCAAATTTTGGTTATGGACGAAACGGGAACGATGAACGCGAATGCCGGCCCATACCAGGGGCAAGACCGTTTTGAGTGCCGTAAGCAAATCATAGCTGATTTGAAAGAGCAAGGTGTTCTGATCAAAATTGAAGAGCACGTTCATCAAGTTGGACATAGTGAGCGCAGTGGTGCCGTAATTGAGCCTTACTTGTCTACCCAATGGTTCGTGAAAATGCAGCCGCTCGCGGATCAAGCGATTGAAGCGCAAAAATCAGGCAAGGGTGTTAATTTTGTACCCGATCGTTTCGAGAAAACGTATTTGAACTGGATTGAAAATGTGCGTGACTGGTGTATTTCCCGTCAACTTTGGTGGGGTCACCGGATTCCTGCTTGGCACTGTGCGGATTGCGGTCAAATCACGGTAGCTCGTGAGGATGCTACTGCTTGCTCCCATTGTCAAAGTACGAATCTTAACCAAGATAACGATGTACTGGATACATGGTTCAGCTCGGCGCTATGGCCTTTCTCCACTTTAGGGTGGCCGAATGATTCCGAGGATATGAAGCGTTTCTATCCGACGAGTGTCCTAGTTACTGGTTACGATATCATTTACTTCTGGGTCGCGCGGATGATTTTCCAAGGACTCGAATTTACGGATCAAATTCCATTTAAAGATGTGCTTATGCATGGCCTTGTTCGTGATTCCGAAGGACGTAAAATGTCCAAATCACTCGGAAACGGCGTTGATCCGTTGGAAGTAATCGAGAAATACGGCGCAGATGCCATGCGCTATATGATTTCTACGAGCAGCACGCCGGGTCAAGATTTGCGCTTCCGTTGGGAGCGGGTTGAGCAAGCTCGTAATTTTGCCAATAAGATTTGGAACGCATCCCGTTTTGCTTTGATGAATTTGGAAGGCGTAAACGCAGCAGATATTGATTTGACAGGCCCATTAGGGACAGCAGATCGTTGGATTTTGCATCGTTTGAATGAGACCGTTCGTGATGTGACTCGTCTAATTGATAGCTATGAGTTCGGCGAAACCGGCCGTCTACTCTATAACTTCATCTGGGATGATCTCTGTGACTGGTACATTGAGTTCAGTAAACTGAGCTTATATGGGACGGATGCGGCGGCGAAAAAGCAGACTCAATCGGTTCTAGCTTATGTATTAGATCAAACGCAACGTTTGATTCACCCGTTCATGCCATTTATTTCTGAGGAAATTTGGCAGCACTTGCCGCATGTTGGGGACACGATTACACTCGCGGCTTGGCCGACTGAGAATGCCGCTTTCGAAGCGCCGGATGCGATTCGGGAGATGGAGCTTTTGATGGAAGCGATTCGTTCCGTTCGTAATATCCGTGCGGAAGTGAATGTGCCGATGAGTAAGAAAGTCGAGCTCTTGATCAAACCAGCTAGTGCGGAGACACAGGACATTCTCAGCAAAAATGAAGAATACCTGAAACGCTTCTGTAACACGTCCCTGCTTGAAATTGACCTTACAATGACAGCGCCTGACAAAGCAATGACGTCGATTATTACTGGGGCTGAGCTTTACTTGCCATTAGCGGGCTTGATCGATATCACACAAGAGCTTGCGCGCTTGGACAAAGAACTTCAATCCTTGCATGGTGAAGTTGAGCGCATTGAGAAGAAGCTGGGTAATGAAGGTTTTGTAGCCAAGGCGCCAGCGAAAGTCATCGAAGAAGAGAAAGCCAAGCTTGCTGATTATGCAGACAAACGGGACAAAGTAATCGCTCGATTAGCGGAGTTAAAGGCTTAAGGAACGTAAATTATACGATTGCCTAGGTTCGTCTACATGGTGAATCATATAGTAAAAGAGGATGAGAACAATGGATGAAATCAAGAACACTGCGGGTGAATTCCAATCCGCACAGGAAGCCATTGATTGGATCGTTGGACGGATGGAGAAGCTCGGCATGAAGCCGGGCCTCCAACGTATGCATCTACTCATGGAGAAGTTGGGCAACCCCGAACGCAGGCTGAAGTTCATTCATGTGGCCGGAACGAATGGCAAGGGCTCAACATGCGCTTACCTTGCTTCCGTGCTTCAAGCGTGCGGCTATGATGTGGGCTCGTTTACGTCGCCTTACTTGGTGAGGTATACGAACCGTATACAAGTCAATGGCGCCGATATTGAGGATGATGTACTGCTTCGCTTAGTAAATGAGATGAAGCCAATTGTGGATGAGATTGCAGCCACAGAGGTAGGTCCGCCAACCATGTTTGAGATTTCAACGGCACTGGCGATTCTATACTTTGGGAAAGTGGCGTATCCCGATTATGTAGTATGGGAAACCGGACTCGGGGGAAGGCTGGATAGCACGAATATCGTGAATCCAATTGTTACCGTGATTACGAATGTCGGTCATGATCACATGGATATCCTGGGGGATACCCTAGAACTCGTAGCTGCTGAAAAAGCGGGCATCATTAAAGCAGGAGTTCCCGTTATTACAGCGGTGGAGCCTGCGACGATTTGGAGCGTTATCGATCAAACGGCGAAGGCGAAGAAAGCGACACTGTATTCGCTAGGCGATCAATTTAACTTGACCGAAGTGAACAGTGAGCTAGACCATCAAAGCTTTCAGTTTAACGGACCATTTCGACCTATTCGGAATCTGTCGATTACATTGAATGGTGAACACCAATTGAAGAATGCTGCCGTAGCGGTTATGACACTGGAGGTTCTTCGTCAATATTACGCCACTATCGTGGAGGACGTAGATTTGCAGAAAGGGCTTGTAGGAACCAAATGGCCGGGTAGATTGGAAATGGTTTCACAGGAGCCGCGCATCCTTATTGATGGGGCTCATAACCCTGAGGGGGCTGCGACGCTAGCTGCAGCACTTCAGAATGTGTATAGCTACAAGAAGCTTCATATGATGATTGGAATGCTAGCTACGAAGAATCATACAGGCTACTTAAGGCATATACTACCATTGGTGGATACGCTCATTATTACAGAAGCAAATTTTCATAAAAAAGGGGATGCTTCCCTGCTCGCCGACATCGCAAGTGGTCTTCTTCGAGAGATGAATCTAGAGGTTGACATTGTTGTTGAACGTGATTGGAAGCAGGCTCTAACCTTATTAACAAATAGAACTGAGCAGGATGATCTGGCGGTCGTATCCGGCACGCTGTATTTAATCTCTGATGTTCGTTCTTGGATAACCTATCAAACCGATTCTGAAAAAGGATGGTGAGAACGGCGTGAGTCAAGCAGAACACGTACATTTTATAGGAATCGGCGGATACGGCATGAGTGCCATTGCCAAAGTCATGCTCGAGATGGGATACCGTGTCTCAGGGTCAGATATTGCTCAACAAGAATTAACTGAGAAATTGAAAGCCAAAGGCGCTCAAGTCTTTATCGGTCATCAGGCGGCGAATGTATCAGGTGCTGATCTTGTTGTATATTCAACCGCAATAGCCAAAGACGATGTAGAATTGAAAGCAGCAGAGCAACTAAACATTCCCATTATTCATCGTTCACAAATGCTGGGCAGACTGATGAATGAGCGTAAAGGGATTGCTGTTGCAGGCGCCCACGGGAAAACAACAACGTCCTCCATGATTGCTTTGGTAATGGAGATTTGCGGCACGGATCCAACGTATATTATCGGTGGAGAAATTATGAACGTTGGCAGCAATGCCAAAGCAGGGAAAGGAGAGTATGTGGTTGCGGAGGCCGATGAGAGCGATGGCACCTTCCTGCAATATCACCCAACCCTTGCGTTAGTGAACAATATCGAAGCCGACCATTTGGAGAATTACAATGGTGATTTCGAGAACTTGAAGAAGGCATACAAACAATTCTTGAGCCAAGTAAGACCTGGCGGAAAAGCGATTGTATGTCAGGATGATGAGTTCCTGCGCGAAATGATACCGGAAATTCAAAGTCAAGTGATTACGTACGGGATTGAGACGAAAGCGGATTATATCGCACGTGACATCTTACTAGGTGATCGCAAGGTAACCTTTTCGGTAGAATGTAACGGTTCATCACTTGGCCAAGTCAGCCTGTCCGTGCCTGGTAAACATAATGTATACAATGCACTTGCGACAGTGATTACTTGCTTGGAAGCAGGACTATCTTTCGAGAGTATTGCGGAAGCAATTCAAGAGTTTCGTGGAGCTAAGCGTAGATTCCAAGTACTCGGAGAAGTTGAAAATATCTTGGTCATTGATGATTACGCGCATCATCCTACGGAAATTCAAGCAACGATTTCTGCTGCGAAAGCAACGAAAAAGCGTATTGTCGCCGTGTTCCAACCGCAACGCTATACGCGAACTTACTATTTGTTCGAGCAGTTTAGCCGCTCCTTCCTAGAAGCGGATGAAGTAATCATTACGGATATTTATTCACCGGCAGGCGAACAACGGATTGAAGGTGTAGACTCTGTTAAACTAGTTGAGTTGATACGCAGCAACAGCAATCCGAATGTGCAGCACATTGCCACACGTGAAGAAGTACTGACGTATTTGATAGACCATGTTCAACCTGGTGACCTCGTTCTCACCATGGGTGCAGGAGACATCTGGAAGGCTGCGGATGGGTTAGCTAAATCACTGCGCAAGAAATACGAATCACATACCTAGAGAGAAGATCGCTTGAGCCAATAGGCTGGAGGCGGTCTTTTTTTCTTGAATAAATCATAATATGGTTCTCTCTCTCATACTCTAGTAACAGAAGATTGGGACAAGATGATACGGCATTGTACCCGTTTCGGGCCATATATATGATGAGGAGTGAGGGATGAGAATGAACAAAGGTAGAATTACATATCGCTTCGACCCCAAAGAAGGAGCAGAATCCACACGCAGAGCAGCCAGGGTGCATGAACAAGAAGAGAACGTCATACCGCTCTATCAAGAAGAGTATAAAGTGATAGAACCGAAGATAGATCGCAGCCCGAAGGAAGTAACGCCATATGACCAAGCAGAAAGAGAGCAAGTAGAATCATTATTTGAACCGCATGCACTGAATACGTTCACCACTGATTTTGGGAGCTGGCATAGCCAGATTGAATCCGAAGGAGAGCGTGTAGAACGCATCATTCGGGAAACCCAAATATCTCGAGAACAGCTAAATGCGCCAATTCCAACAACGGTCATTCGGCAGGAGAGGGAGCCTGATCCTGCGTCTGCGCCTGCGCCTGCGGACAATCGAGAGGAATGGTCCAATTGGACATCCAAGGAGCCTTACCGGGATCCGGGGACTGGAACTCGTTATGCGAAGTCATCCGGAGCGCCGTGGATTCGCATAGCAACATCTGTGGCGGGTGCAGTGGTAACGGGAATCGCATTCGGTTTCTTCGTGCTCTCCATGTTCTCCTCGGATCGAGATACGAGCACGAGTATAGCCACATCGAATCCTACTAAAATTACAGTGCCATCGCCTAATACACAATCTTCTGCCTCCACGACCAAAACACAAACGGGTACAGGGGATGCAGCTCTCCCAGCAACAACAGCAGCTGTCACAGCTGTGCAAATTCCTGCTAAATCGTATACCTTCTTGCAAAATGGGGTGTTCAGTTCACTTCAAGGCGCTCAGGCTGTTCAGGATTCGCTCAATAAAAAGGGTCTTGCTTCCGCATTGGATAATTCCGATAAACTTACTGTGTTTGTAGGCTTTGCAAAGACGAAGGACGACGCCATTGCCTTGAGACAAGGCGTGCAGGCTGCAGATAAAACGATCGAGGTTTTTATGAAAAATGTGGATTTCCCAGCGGTAACGGGTATTCGTTGGTCTGGCTCAAAAGCCGAGTCCCTGCCCAATTATATTGCTGAGGGCGACAAGCTTGTCGCTGCAATGAGTGGACTCACACTTGTCCATTTGGTGGAGACGAAGCCCACAGCACTTACGGATGTCTCCTTACAGTCGATTCGTACTTCACATCAGGCGCTAATCACGCTCGGTACAGGACTGACTAACGGAGCGGGTGAGGATGTTAAGCCATTGCTGACGAAGATGACAAGTGCGATTAATAGTGCCGTTCAATCGATGGAAGAATACAAGAAAACGCCATCTCAGGCCTTGATGTGGCAAGCGCAGTCAGCCTTGATGCAGTACATTATTGCTCAGAAAAATCTCCTTAAGACGATTAGTGTAGTATAAGGAGAAAGCCGTGTACCCTGAACTCTACGGAGCCCGGGATACACGGCTTTCTTGTTATTTCGTGATGTAACGATCGAGCAGGGCGGCAATCTCAGCCCTTGTCATCGTTTGATCAGGCTTAAAGGAAGTGTCCGATATGCCATTAATGATGCCTTTATCCTTYAAATTTAGAATGGCTAAAGCGCTCCACATGGACTTCGGTACATCATCGAATGCGGCTGTATACGTTGGTTGTGCAGTTGGTGATGTCATTTGTAGAAGCTGATTGAATAAATAAGCAACTTCCCCGCGTGTAATCGCCTGATTAGGTCGAATCGTCCCATCGGCATACCCTTGTAGTAAGTTTAATTTGGCAGCTTTGGCAAAAACGGCGCTTGCCCAATGAGAAGTCGATAAATCCGAATAGCTTTTCGATCCGTCAGACCCGCAGCCATAAACATTGGAAGTTACACTTCCGTTCGTGCTGCAGACAGCTGGCAGCTTGCTGAACGTAAATACGCGATCCATCAGTGTGAGGAACTCCGCTCGCGTGAGCGCACGGTCTGGTTCGTAATTGTTGCCGACACCTTCGACAATGCCTTTATTCTTCATACGAAGAACAGCAGCTTTGGACCAGTGCACAAGCACGTCGGTAAAAAGAGGCGGTTCATAGCTGCTAATCCCTTTGGCAATGCCGAGTGCCATCTTAGAACGCATAGAGCTGCTAGCAAGTAGGGCTGCATCACTAGTATTCGTGAGAAAAGCCGTCTCTACTAGAATACTCGGAATCGTTCCCATTCGGGCGACGTAGACAGCGCTTGGAGTCAGCCCTAAGTCTTTGGTACCGGATTGCGCGAGTAAGGCATCTTGCACATGCTGTGCTAAATCTTTACTGTAAGGCGTTAATTGCGTCATCGCACTGCTTGCTGGGTAATCTTCTTGTGGGTACGCATTATCATAATAGAGCACCATGGTTCCGTTAGCGTTGCTGTTCGCATGTGCGTTGGCATGAATGGATACGAATAAGTCAGCTTGCTGCTCATTCGTAAAGGCAACCCTTTGAGCGAGTGATAAGAAGGTGTCGTTGGCGCGTGTCATGACGACCTCGTAACCGCGTTCAAGAAGGGCTTGTCGCACCTTTAATGTGATGTCCAGATTGACATCTGTTTCACGGAGTCCACCAACACCGATTGCGCCAGGATCACTTCCCCCATGCCCAGGATCAAGTACGACCTTGTAAGCGAAGGCTTGGTAAGGGAATGCAATCGTGAGCAGTAAAGTGAACAGAATCAGTCTTTTGAGTAGAGTCATAGTTGAAATTACCTCCGGTAACTATAATACTAGGATTGGACTAGGCTGTAAGCAGGTAAGAATCACCATTGATTAATTCAACTGCCGGTCGCTTATTTTGCATGGAAAAAAGAGGGGATTGCCCGTATAATAGTGCTTGTACATACTTGGAGAGGATGACAGGAATGAAGAAAAGCACATTTACACTGATCATTTTTTTAATCGTCGGGTTAATTACTGGGATTATTATCGGCCAGCTGCTGGCGTCCGTTCCTGCTCTCGCATTTTTAACCAAATCAGTTCAAATTTCTTGGGAACCTAAAGCAGATTTACAAGTTGTGAAATATGAATTCCACCTTTTGGTGAAGCTAAACCTATGCAGCATTATTGGATTAGTAGGAGCTTATC
The DNA here is from genome assembly GCF_052115445.1 of Paenibacillus sp. 2RAB27. NCBI lineage: Bacteria > Bacillati > Bacillota > Bacilli > Caryophanales > Paenibacillaceae > Paenibacillus > Paenibacillus sp. 2RAB27. Next base: position 122,876 of record NZ_JBFRGR010000014.1, on the reverse strand, counting down.
TCCTATATCGGAAACTTTAGTGAGTTTTTGAACGTTTAAGCAGTGGGATTATTATTAATAGGAGTTGTTGAGCGTGCAAACCAAAGAACATCAAAGACTAATTCTTGCTTCATCGTCGCCGCGGAGGCAGGAGCTTATCCAATCTTTCGGATTACCCTATATTATTCGTGTGAGTGACGCGGATGAGACCGTCGAACAAAAAATAACGCCAGCGGAGCTCGTTGAGCTGCTTTCTTTACGCAAAGCGGGGGCAGTCAGAGAGATGCTAGGAGTTCAAGATCAGCATGGAATTATCATTGGATCTGACACAGTTGTTGTGTATAACGAGGAAATTCTAGGCAAACCAGCCGATGAGCAAGATGCTTTCCGCATGCTCAAAGGTCTGCAAGGGAATGTGCACCAGGTTTACAGTGGTGTTGCCTGTGTGGATGCAGCAACGGGTCAACAAGTAGTCTCGCATAGCGTGACTCACGTACGGATGAAGCCGATGACAGATGAACAAATTTTGCGTTATATTGCTACTGGGGAACCCAAAGATAAAGCCGGGTCTTACGCCATTCAAGGCATAGGGGCAACGATTATCAGCGGGATCGAGGGGGATTATTTCACGGTTGTGGGACTTCCACTTTCCTTGTTGAGTGATTTGCTGCTGACGTTCGATATTCAAGTTCTGTAGTGACATTTCCAAGCCTATCCATTCTAGTCCAAAATAGGGTAATTAGATTGACTGAGCAATCTGTAACGGTTACAATAACAGTAAGCGACATGACTTCGCATTCTTCTGGGAGGTATCTGCCATGAACAGCGAATTTACAATTGCCGTCCACAGCCTTGTTCTGTTAGCTCACTTACCTGATCATATGGCAACTAGTGAAGAAATTGCTGCTAATGTATCAACGCATTCTGCCCGTATTCGTAAAGTTATGGGCTTTCTTCGAAAAGCAGGGTATGTGTCAACGAAGGAAGGCATCGGTGGCGGTTTTATACTGAGTTGCAAGCCTGAGGAAGTCACACTTGGGGAGATTTACCGATTGACATGTCAAGGTACTTTGAAGCCGAGCTGGTGCTCTGGTGATGAGTCCAAGCCTTGTATGATATCATCCAAAATGGATAAATTGATGGGTAAAGTTTTCAACGATGCTGAGAAGCAAATGGAACATTACTTTGAAGGTCATACAATTGGCAGTATGCTAGAACAAATAAGGGCATTTGAATGCCCGAAATCGAATACTGAATCTTTATCCTAGAAGCCCTCGGATCTCACAATCCGGGGGTTTTATGTTGTTTTTAGGGCTTGTACCCGCATGCATGGGATAGCAATAAGTAACATAACCTACATTACGGAAGAGGGGAAAACATGGAAAGTTCAAGCTTGATGCTGCGAGAAGTTCCGATCGAAGAGAGACCGCGGGAACGAATGCTTCAACTGGGGGMGGGGGCGCTCAGTCATGCGGAACTGCTTGCAATCTTATTACGGACAGGAACGGTAGCGGAATCTGCCATTCATTTGGCAAGCCGGATCTTAAGTGAAAGCGGGGGGCTGCGCAGTCTTGTAGATATGAGCAAGGATCAATTAACGCAGATCAAGGGGATTGGCGATGCCAAGGCTCTTCAAATTCTTGCGGGTATTGAGCTAGGACGCAGGCTAGCCAAAAGCTCATATGAGGAGCGGATAACGATTCGTTCGCCCAAAGATATCGCCAATTTAATGAGCGAGGATCTTCGCTATTTGCAGAAAGAGCACTTTGTTTGCTTGTTCCTAAATACTAAGAATCATGTTATTGCACAAGAGACCTTATCTATGGGCAGCTTGAACGCGTCGATTGTCCATCCTAGGGAAGTTTTTCGTGCAGCGATTAAACGAAGCAGTGCCTCGATCATTTGTGTACATAACCATCCGAGTGGAGATCCTACCCCAAGTCCGGAAGATATTAGTCTGACAGGTCGATTAGTAGAAGCTGGAGCAATAATTGGTATTGAAGTGTTGGATCATGTTATCATTGGAGATCAGAGATTTATAAGTTTGAAGGAACAAGGCTTTATGTAATATAATAGAACACGCTACAGGAAAGGAGCCGTTTGTATGTTTGGTGGTTTTACGAAAGATCTGGGGATTGACTTAGGTACCGCGAATACATTGGTTTATGTGAAAGGCAGAGGAATTATCGTTAGGGAGCCTTCGGTGGTCGCCCTTCGTACAGATACAAAAACAATAGAAGCAGTTGGTGAATCAGCCAAAAAGATGATTGGTCGTACGCCAGGGAATATCCGTGCCGTACGTCCGATGAAGGATGGTGTTATTGCCGATTTCGACACGACTGCAACGATGATTCGATACTTTATTCGACAAGCCCAGAAGCAACGTTGGTTATTTCCGCGTCATCCGAATGTCATGGTGTGTGTGCCATCTGGGATTACCGCTGTAGAAAAGCGTGCTGTTGAAGATGCTACAAAGCAGGCGGGAGCAAGAGAAGCCTACACGATCGAGGAGCCTTTCGCTGCTGCGATTGGAGCGGATCTTCCAGTTTGGGAGCCGACAGGGAGTATGGTTGTTGATATTGGTGGAGGTACGACAGAAGTTGCTGTTATCTCACTTGGCGGTATTGTAACCAGTCGATCCATTCGTATCGCTGGTGATGAAATGGATGAGGCCATTATTCAATATATTAAACGTACCTACAACCTCATGATTGGGGAACGTACCGCGGAAACACTGAAGATTGAAATTGGCTCAGCGCTTAATACAGAGAAGGCCGATTCGATGGAAATTCGTGGTCGTGATCTTGTAAGCGGGTTACCGAAAACGATCAGTGTAACGTCCGTTGAGATTACGGAATCGTTGTCTGACACGGTAAGTGCCATTGTGGAGGCCGTAAAGGTCACGCTTGAGAAATGTCCACCAGAGCTATCGGCGGATATTATGGATCGCGGTATTGTGCTGACTGGCGGAGGCGGATTGCTTCGTAATTTGGACCGACTACTGGCAAGAGAAACGGGTATGCCTGTAATGGTTGCCGAAAATCCGCTCGATTGCGTTGCGATTGGAACGGGACGTGCATTAGAGAATATTCACTTATTCAAAAACAAATCAGGATCTGGTTCAAGGTATAAGGGTTAATTTTCGTTAGAAGGTGCTAATTTGTTTAAATTCATGGGAAATAAACGACTTATTTTTCTTATGTCCGGTTTAGTCTGTTTCTTTATTTTAATGGGACTAACACTTGGGAATCGAGGGCCGATGACATGGCCTGAGAAATTCGTCAAAGACTCGATATCATGGACGCAAGGACTCTTGTATAAGCCCGCTGCGCAGGTAGCGGGTTTCTTCGAAGACATCAGACAGCTGCGTGTCATTTATGAAGAAAACAAGACGCTGAAGCTGACGCTCACGCAATACGCACGAGATACGCAACGGTTGAATGAGCTTGAATCACAGAATAAGCGTCTGTTGGATGAGCTTGGTTTCACAGAACGTCAGCGTCAAGCTAACAATTATACGTACAGAATCGCCGAGGTCGTCACGATTGATCCAGACCCCTACAATAGCACCGTAACGATTAATTTGGGTGACAAAGATGGGATTAAGGAGAATATGGCGGTTATGACTGTCGATGGCTTAGTGGGCAGAGTGAGTAAAGTGTTTGGGTTTCACTCCAATGTGCAGCTTTTGTCGGAGACCAATGATACCGACAACAACTCCAAAGCAATTGCCGTTACAGTCAAAGGGAGTGAGTCACAGCCATTCGGAATGATTGAATCCTATGATCCCAAGCTTGGGGAACTAGTGATGAATAAGGTTGAACATGCTGACGATATGAAAATCGGCGATACGATTATTACATCAGGCTTAGGGCAGGTATTTCCAAAGGGAATAGAAGTTGGGACGATCTCTTCGATTGGACCTGGGGAATTCGGCATTACGTATAAGGTCATGGTGAAGCCGAAAGCATCCTTCAACCGAATCCGTGAAGTGTTTGTCGTTGAAGTTCCGGAAGTGAAATGAGGTGAGTGGGCAAATGAATAGACATGTGTTATGGCTCATCCTGCTCGGACTGTTTATCCTTCAAGGCAGTTTAGTCGTATGGTTGCTGCCAGCCTCTTGGCAATCGATCGTCTATGTAACACCTCATTTACCTTTGGTATTCATAATGTTTATTGGACTTTTTCATCATCGTCATGCGGCTCTTCTTTACGGTCTTCTGTTCGGATTATTACACGATTTTACTTACTATGGAGCAATGTTGGGTGTTTACTCTTTCAGCATGGGGCTCGTAGGCTATTTGGCAGGCCTTGCGCAGCGCAGGCAGCCCAATCTTATTTTTTACAATTTGCTTATTACAAGCTTAGGATTATTAATATTTGAGTTTCTCAACTATGGGATCAACCGCTTATTCAAACTGATTGCCGTTGATTTGAATTTTGCTCTCACCCATTACATGCTCCCTAGTGTTCTATTCAATTTACTTGTGGCCTTGATTTGCTACGTTCCCATCCGCAAACTGCTTGAAGGCAAACGACTTGCAGCTTCAGCGAAGGAAGATTAATTTTCCAGGCGATAAGCAGGAGAATTTAGAACAAGGGCCGAAATGTATAGGTTGGGAGGTCGTCATGCCATTATGTCTGTAGCGAAGCACCATGTTATGATTAAAGGGGTCAAAGATGGCCTAGTTTTTTTACTAAATGACGCATGCGATTGGCAAGAGCTGTTGCAAGAGCTGCAACATAAGCTTGAGAAAACGCATCAACAAATATTAACGGGTCCGATTATTCATGTGAATGTCAAACTGGGCAACCGTGAGGCCACCGATGAGCAGAAAGAAGAGATTCGCGCTGTAATTAAGCAGAAGGGGAATCTCTTGATTCAATCCATCGAGAGTGAACCGCCTAAGGTGGAGGCTCCGCCGGAGCCCAAGGTATCCATAACAACGCTAAGAGGAATGATTCGTTCAGGACAAACCCTTCATAACGAAGGTGATTTACTTTATTTAGGTGATGTTAACCCAGGCGGAATCATTACCTCCACAGGGAACATTTATATAATGGGTTCACTTCGCGGTATGGCTCACGCAGGGTTAGACGGAGACGAGAAAGCAATCATTGCTGCGTCTCATATGCGGCCTACACAATTACGAATTGCCGGGGTCATCAGTCGTTCTCCAGATGAGTGGGGGATCGAGGAGGCTTTCATGGAATTTGCTTATGTCAAAGAAGGCAAAATGGAAATCGATAAGCTGCATCAGCTTCATCGGATTTGGCCGGATGCTCCAATTAAATAATTATTTTTAACATATAAACTGTGTCTGGGGTGAGGAATATGGGAGAGGCTATCGTTGTCACCTCAGGTAAAGGTGGCGTTGGTAAAACGACGACTTCCGCTAATCTGGGGACTGCACTTGCACTTCTGGGGAAGAAAGTATGCATGGTTGATACGGATATTGGTTTACGTAATCTGGATGTCGTGATGGGATTGGAAAATCGGATTATCTATGATCTTGTGGATGTTGCGGAAGGTCGTTGTCGTTTGCCGCAAGCGCTAATTAAGGATAAACGATTTGATGAGCTGTATTTATTACCAGCTGCTCAAACGAAGGACAAACACGCCGTAACTCCGGAACAGGTGCGTACCATTATTTTGGAACTCAAAAATGATTTCGAATATGTCATTATCGACTGTCCGGCGGGGATTGAGCAGGGATTCAAGAACGCGGTTGCAGGCGCAGATAAAGCGATTGTCGTGACGACTCCGGAAAATGCCGCTGTGCGTGATGCGGATCGGATTATTGGCCTTTTGGAAAATGAGAAAATATCATCACCGAAGCTTGTTATTAACCGTATTCGCCCTCAAATGGTGAAAAAAGGCGAAATGCTGGATATCGATGAAATTTGCTCTGTACTTGCAATAGATTTGTTAGGCATTGTACCGGATGATGAGCACGTCATTAAGGCGGCTAATCTAGGTGAACCAACGGTGATGAACCCCTCATCACGCGCAGCCATTGCGTATCGGAATATTGCTAGGCGTATTGTTGGCGATACCGTGCCTCTTATGCAGCTAGAGGACAAAACAGGCTGGGTAAAACGAATGAAAAAGTTTATTGGAATAGGATGATTGTTCTGTGTTTGCCAAACTGAAAAACATTGATATTCCAATTGTTGTCATTCTGTTTGCCTTCATGGTGATAAGTACAATGATGGTCTACAGCTCATCTGTCGATCATCCGACCATTAACATCAGCATTTCGAAAATTCTGATTTTATATGGGGTAGGACTCGTTGCTTTTCTAGCCTGTAGTTTATTCGATTATCGTGTACTTATACGAATTGCTCCGTATTTGTATGGGATTGGAATTGTCTCGTTGATTGCCGTCTATTTTTTTGGTAAAAAAATTCACGGTGCCCGCGGCTGGTTTGAACTTCCCGGAGGATTGACATTCCAACCAGCAGAGCTCGTCAAATTAATCTTGATTATTTGCATTACAGCCCTCCTTGCCAGACGCGGCGGGGATTTGCTTCAGGTGAAAAATGATATTATTCCTGTAGGGGTAGCTGTGTTTCTCCCATTCGTGCTTGTTCTCATACAGCCGGATCTAGGGAATGCGATTATTTTTGTTATTATTTTGATAGGTATGCTTTGGATTGGGAATATCAAATACACACAAGTTTTGATAAGTATCCTTCTCGTGGCCGGAGTAGGTTTCCTGACACTTACGCTATATAAACATTTTCATGATCCTTTGTTTGATATGCTTAAGGGATACGGCTTCAGTCACTGGATGGATCGGATAGATACGTTCCTTTATCCGCAGGATGTGTCAGATGATGATAATTATCAGGTACGCAACGCGATAAGGGCTATTGGTTCTGGTGGTTTGGATGGTGAGGGTTTCTTGAAGGGGACCTCTGTTCACAGTAATTTCATTCCTTTCGCTTATTCGGATTCGATCTTCGTTGTTGTAGGGGAAGAATTTGGATTCCGTGGTTCAGCCGTACTTTTGCTTATTTATTTCTTGCTTATTTATCGTATGATTCTGATTTCTATTCAAAGTTCTCAGCTTGCTGGCGCATATATCGTTGTTGGTGTTGTATCTATGTTCGTATTCCAAATTTTTGAGAACGTTGGAATGATGATTGGCATTATGCCATTAACCGGTATTACACTTCCTTTCGTCAGTTATGGAGGGACCTCGCTTCTAATCAATATGCTTTCACTAGGCCTTGTCATGAGTGTGAAGCTGCATCAGGAGCGCGCGCCTGAATTGTTTTAATGGCTTATCTATGTGAAGTCCGTGACCTTACCAAGGCCGCGGGCTTTTTCTATTGCTGCAAGCAGTACGAAGGCTGACTTTTCACATAATCTTGTCCATCTGCACATAGGCTGTACTAATGAAAGTCTATGAGGAGGGGATTCTATGGTTATAAAAGATAAAGTAAAGCAACGCCGACTAGAGCGACTTCGCCATTTGCGAGAATCGTCAGAAGCACCAAATGGAGGCTCACACAGATCCTCTCCGTCGGTTGATTTCCTATTGCCTACACGACAAAAAGAGGAAATGCCGTTATATGCTGATCCTGACTGGAGAAGACGAATGGAGGACCCTGAATTTGCCTGGAGACAGAAGCTCATGATGGATACGGCGAATGATGATGCAGAAAGAGGAATTCTTACCCCGCCATCTGCGCGGAGAATCGCCTTTAAGCTGCTCATCAGTGGTGCCCTATTTGCATCTGTTTACGGTATGTTTCACATAGACAAGCCATGGGCAAATCAAGGGAAGCTGTACATAACGGCAGCACTAACGCAGTCTTATGACTTTACAGCTTTGTCCGCTTGGTATGCTGATAAGTTCGGAGGAGCTCCTTCGTTTATTCCAAGCTTTAATCGCGCAGGCAATGAAGCTGTGATTGTGAGTACCTCGAAGCGTACGTTGTTCGCACCAGCCAAAGGAAGCGTGTTGATCAGATACGATGGGACAATCCATAAGGGAGTCAAATTGAACACGGCTGAGTTCGCTCCGGTGTATGCGATGGATACGGGGCAGGTTATTTTTGCAGGTACAACCACGGATACGGGATTGACGATTATGATTCGGCATCCGGGTGGACTGGAATCTTTATATGGTGGACTAAGTGAGGTTACTGTAGCTGTTGGCGATTGGATGAAGGTAGGGGAGCCCATAGGTAAAGCTTCAGCCAAAGATCCAACAAAGGGGAATCTGTACTTCTCAGTCATGAAAGAAGGCGTGACGATCAATCCGGTGGATGTGATCACCTTTGATTAAATGGGCAGGGACGAAATATCGATTTCATCCATTATTCACCTTAATAATGATTGGCTGTGCGATAACGGGATATTTCCTAGAGGCAATCACTTTATTCGGCATCGTACTTATCCATGAGTTAGGGCATTTAACCGCGGCGAAAGGGTTCGGTTGGAGGGTCCAAGAAGTGCAACTACTCCCCTTTGGTGGTGTCTTAATTGTTGATGAGCTAGGGAGTACGTCTACTCGTGAGGAGTTGATCGTCGCTATAGCGGGACCCCTTCAACACGTATGGATGATACTGCTGGCGTTGATTTTGAAGTCGCTGGATATTGGAAGTGGTAACTGGTGGGACTACTTCATTGAAGCGAATCTCATGATCGGATTATTCAATCTAATACCAGTGATGCCGCTCGATGGCGGGAAAATCATGCAAGGCTTGTTAGGCTATATCATGTCGTTTCATAACACCATTGTCTATTCGGTTTGGATCAGTATGATCATAAGCTTATCAATCATTGTTATGGCAATTATTCAGCTCGTACATGGGCAACTGCCAATCAATATTCTAGTTATAGGTCTGTTTCTACTTGTATCCAATTGGTACGCCTACCGGCAGATTCCCTATCACTTTCTACGTTTCCTAATGGGGCGCGGGTTGCGAGTAGGGCAGTTGCTGAGCCGAGGTACTCGAGCGCAGCCGATTGTAATTACGAAGCAGCTTACGATGGCGGAGACATTGAAGCTTTTTATGCGAGAACGATACCACTTAATTTATGTTGTGAATGAAGCAGGGCGCATCCAAGCTGTGCTGCCCGAACAGCAAATCGTCGGCGGTTATTTAGATGGGAAAAAACCGGGGAGTGCAGTTTCCGATCTTTTCATGTAAAATAACTGTTGAGGTGAACATGTATGAAGCAACTGATAATTCACTGCGCACCAGAGCTTACACAAGCGGCATTGCTAGAGGATGGACGTCTTGTGGAGTATGATACGCAGTATCCGCTTGAATCTCAACGGGCAGGCAGCATCTACATGGGCCGCATCGTTAACGTACTTCCTGGCATGCAAGCGGCATTCGTCGATATTGGACTTGCGAAGAATGCCTTTCTTTATATAGACGATCTCCTCCCCGTTCATGTGGACAAGCAACCTAAGATTAAGCCGTCCATTACGGATATTGCTGAAGTTGGGCAAATGCTAATGGTTCAAGTGAGCAAGGATCCACAGGGGACCAAAGGGGCAAGAGTGACTACGCACGTGTCCATTCCGGGCCGTTGGATTGTTTATATGCCAGATGCGGATTATATTGCCATATCTCGTAAAATTGATCTTGAAGCAGAGCGACAGCGACTAAAGCAGCTAGCAGAGGGTAATCTTATGCCTGGTGAAGGCGTGATTATTCGAACAGGTGCAATCGGTCAAAGTGAAGAAGCTATTCGAGACGATTTGCAAAATTTACGCGATGTGTGGGGTACCATTCTAGCGAAGAGAGAAGAAACGCATGTTCCCGCACAGCTTTATCAAGACCTGGATTTACTGCCCAAACTAGCGCGAGATGTGATATCGGATGAAGTTCAAGAAGTGTGGATGAGCAATAACAAGGTTTTTGAAGAAATGAGAACCTTATTACGCAAGCAGCAGCCAGGTTGGCGTGGCCGCATCGCTTTCTACGACCGTAGAACACCTATGTTCGATCATTTCGGCGTCACGGAAGAGCTGAACCAGAGCTTTCGTCGCAAAATCTGGCTCCCTAGCGGCGGGTATTTAATCATCGATCAAACTGAGGCACTGACAGTAATTGATGTCAATACGGGACGATATACGGGTTCTATTGATTTGGAGCAAACGGTTACAGATATTAATCGGGAAGCAGCTATCGAGATCCCTAGGCTCTTGCGGCTTCGAAATCTAAGAGGCATCATTATTGTTGATTTTATTGACATGCATGCAGAAGACAATCGAGCGAAGGTCATGGCGAATATGGCCGAAGCTGTACGCAAGGATCGTTCTAAGACGACAATTGTAGGTTGGACCAAGTTAGGATTGTTGGAAATGACTCGGAAGCGCAAATAAAAGGTTTGCATATGAAAATATAACTGTGATATAATACTCGGAGTGTGTTGTTTAGGCATGCTGTAACCGCACGAAACAGGTCGAAGTACGCGAATGGATGTAGTTCTGTTCCGTCACCTGCACAAGGCGAGTCTGAGACATGAGGAGGTAATGAAAATGTACGCAATTATTGAAACAGGTGGTAAACAGTACAAAGTTCAAGAGGGCGATGTTCTTTACATCGAAAAATTGAACGCTGCTGAGGGTGAGGTTGTTTCTTTTGATCGTGTGTTCTTGGTTTCCAAAGAAGATGGCCTAGTAGTAGGTGCTCCATTGGTTGCAGGTGCTTCAGTTTCCGCGAAAGTGGAAAAACACGGCAAAGGCGCAAAAGTCATCGTTTATAAGTACAAACCGAAAAAGAACTATCACAAAAAGCAAGGTCATCGTCAACCGTACACAAGAGTAGTAGTTGAGAAAATCCAAGCGTAAGAGACAAGCCTATGATCTACGTGACCATAGAACGTCTTGCACCGGATTCACCTCAAATTCTTTCTTTTGTAGTTGAAGGCCATGCTGAATATGACGTGCCTGGCAAAGACTTGGTCTGCGCCGCGGTATCAGCGATTTCCGTTGGTACATGTAACTCGATAGAATCCTTAACCGGTGTGATTCCCATTCACGAAATGGAGCCTGGACTGCTGGATGTAACCATCCCAGATAGTGCGCGTACCATGCCTGAAACTTGGGGTCAAGTGCAGTTAATTATAGAATCGATGGTCGTTATGTTACAAACGATTGAACAAACTTACGGTGACTATATAACGATTGAAACAATCTATCACAAAGGAGGATAACACCATGTTTTTGAAATTGGATCTCCAATTATTCGCTTCCAAAAAAGGGGTAGGTTCCACAAAGAACGGTCGTGACTCACACTCTAAGCGCCTTGGCGCTAAACGTGCTGACGGTCAAACTGTTACTGCTGGAAGCATTCTTTACCGCCAACGCGGTACGAAAATTCACCCAGGAACGAACGTAGGCATCGGTTCGGATGATACACTTTTCGCTTTGGTACAAGGCGTAGTGAAATTCGAGCGTTTGGGCCGCGATCGCAAAAAAGTGAGCGTATACCCAGTTGATGTAGCTCCAGTAGCTGCAGCTCTAGAAGCGTAATTAGAATCCCTGGTGAGCGAGAGTTCATCCAGGGATTTTTTCTCAATATGCAAGGAAAAACCTCTAACCGTGATCACTCATTTCGGATGGTCCGGGGCGGGGGTTTTCTCGTTTGTTTGGTGAAGTTTTCCAGGCAGCATGATATACTGGATGAACGGTTACAAAGCAGAGAACGGGGCGAGCGGATAATGAAGCAATTGGGCAGCGCACAGGTCTATATATTAGCACTTGTGCTCATAGGATTGACTGGCTTGTTGGTTACAGAACCGTGGATTATTCGAGTGGCATTTCTACTAATCATTCTCGTAAGTGGGTATACAGCTTGGAGATTAGAAGTAAGTAGAATGGAAGAAAAGTGGCTTTCTACGCTGAAGCAGCAGGAGCAAGAGGACCATCTGAAGCTGATTGCCGTTGTAAATCGCTTGCGGCATGATTGGATGAATGATACCCAGATTTTATTTGGTTACATTCAAATGAAGAAGTTTGATAATTTACGGCCATATATGGAAAAAATAAAAATGACTATGCAGCAGGAAAGCAATCTCTCCAAGCTGGGAATCCCTTCTTTTATTGCTTACTTGCTTCAATTCCGTGTGCAGTCAAAGACGCTAGAGCTGAAAGTGGAAGTTGAGCAAGAAATTAATCTTGGACAACTCCCGATTCAGCACGGACTGATTGAACGATTGGTTCGGCAAATGGTGGCCTGCATCCAGGAACATACGGCATTCGAAGATGGGGAAAGTGGCACACTCAGCTTGGAGTTTGATGTTCAAGAAGATGGCTTACTGCTTGATTTTGTATATCAAGGCCCCTATAATCGGGAACAACTTGAGCAATCGATTTTAGCACGTTTTTCATCGAAAGGTTCACAGAACTTGCTTGAGAATGATGATTGGCATGAAGAAGAAGCAAGTGTCACGCTGCGATTGCCGTTTCATATATAAAGTTGAGGTGTAGAAATGTTTGTTGATAAGGCGAAGATTTTTGTAAAAGGCGGAGACGGTGGTGACGGTTTAGTTGCTTTCCGTCGGGAGAAGTATGTACCGGAGGGTGGTCCTGCCGGCGGTGACGGAGGCAACGGTGGTGATGTTGTTTTCCGCGTAGACGAAGGCCTACGGACATTGATGGATTTCCGTTATCAGAAGCACTTTAAAGCAGAACGCGGCGAGAAAGGCCGTAACAAATCGATGCATGGAGCTAACTCAGAGGATATGATCGTTCGTATTCCCCCTGGGACAACCATTATTGATGATGACACGCAAGAAGTGATTGCTGACTTAACGCGTCATGGGCAAGAAGTCGTTGTTGCGAAGGGTGGCCGAGGCGGAAGAGGGAATACGCGCTTTGCAACTGCTCGCGTGACAGCTCCTGAGATTGCGGAGAACGGTGAAGAAGGCGTTGAACGTTGGGTTATCTTAGAAATGAAAGTAATGGCTGACGTAGGGCTTGTAGGTTTCCCGAGCGTGGGTAAATCAACTTTATTGTCTGTCGTTTCTGCCGCGAAGCCTAAGATTGCAGCGTATCACTTTACAACGTTAACCCCTAACCTAGGTGTAGTTGACGTTGGGGATGGCAGAAGCTTCGTGATGGCAGATTTGCCAGGTTTGATCGAAGGCGCTCACGAAGGTGTAGGCTTGGGCCATGAGTTTCTACGTCACGTAGAGCGGACGCGAGTCATTGTACATGTCGTGGACATGTCGGCTGCGGACGGACGTGATCCTTATGAGGATTTCATCAAAATCAATGAAGAAATCAAGCTCTATAATGCGAAGTTAGAGCAACGTCCTCAAATCGTTGTAGCCAACAAAATGGATATGCCAGAGTCGGAAGATAACTTGGCCTTGTTCAAAGAGCAGTTGGCTGCTGACGGCAAGGATTATGCCGTTTATCCGATTTCGGCATTGACGCGCGGTGGCGTTCAAGAGTTGCTCTATAAGATTTCTGACATCGTGGAAAGTATCCCGAATGCCCCAGAGGTCGAGGGAGTTGCTGAGACACAAGAGCGTAAAGTATATCGCTTTGAGAAACGCGAAGAGAATGACTTCACGATTCGTCGTGATAATGATGTATTCGTTATTGAGAGCCCGTCGATTGAGAAATTGATTAAGCGGACGAATTTTACGACCCAAGATGGAATCGCGCGTTTTGCTCGTATTTTGCGTAACATGGGGATTGATGATGAGTTGCGTAAGCGTGGCGCCGTACATGGACAAACGATTCAAATTGGTGACTTTGACTTCGAGTTTGACGAAAACAATTTATAATACAAGAGCACTTATCCCTAAGGGATGGGTGCTTTTTTTTGTTCTGACCCATTTAATGTCATGATACTTGACATGTATTATTAAAAGCATTACCATTTTAGATATATCACAAAAATAATGTAAGTAAATATAACATAAAATGAACATAAGAAAGGGGGAGTATGATGAAGAAATGGATTCAAGCGATGGGGGCGGATCAGACGCGAATGCGGAATTTAACCTACGATGAAGCTGTAGAAGCTGCTGGCGAAATGGCGAAAGGAGATTCAACAGATGCGCAATGCGCAGCATTCCTAATKGCGCTATGTATGAAAGGGGAAGCAGATGAAGAGTTGATGGCCTTTATCGATGTCTATCGCGGCTATTCCTTGAATTATCATACTCAGCCTAACTCGCTTAATTCAATCGGGCCTACGGAAGGGAGAAAGCGATTCCCTGTTACGTTGCCTGTCAGCTTGCTGCTTGCTTCAGTGGGATTCACCCAGGTGATGCAAGGTGGTGATGCGCTTCCGTCTCGCCAAGGGACTGCACTGAAAGAGATCGTAGAAGGCTTAGGTGTTACCTTGCAACTTTCTGTGAAGGCTTGGCAATCCATGTTGTTTCATTTGCACATCGGATTTCTACCTACAGAGCAACTGTGTCCGCCAATTGGACGGTTGAAGCCGGTGCGAGAACAATTGGGTATACGAACAGTCATTGATACGATAGAGAAAGTATTAAATCCTGTGCTGTCGACGAACTTAATTATCGGTGTGCAACAGCGCAAAGCAATGGAATCCCTGATTCCGATATCGATGCGTTCGGGTTTTCAACAAGCGTATATTATAAGCGGCATTGATGGCTCAGAGGATTTACCCCTTTATGAGAATAGCACGATCCGGATCGTGACCCCCTGGGGAGATGAGTCCCGTAGTGTTGAGCCGCAGAAATTTGGCTTTACGAGTACACCTCTACCTCATCTGGCGAAAGAAGATCAGATTTCCATGGTGAAACGCATTATTACAGGCGAGGATGGAACAGAGGTCAAACGTGAACGTGATCACGTCATTTTCAATACAGGGTTAAGATTGAAATGGTTTGATAAGGTAGATAGCTACGAAGAGGGCTTTCAGCTTGCCGAAGCTCTACTACAGCGGAAAGAAGCGCATAAAATCATGCAGCGCTGGATTGATCAGAGTCAGTATTTGAAATTGCAAGATCTTGCCGACAGTGATGATTCCTCTTCGAAAATAGGTTAAAGGCCTTCCAAAAAGCTGTGAGTAGACAGCAAATGGGGGGCTTTTTTTATGGGGGTAGGCAAATTGGTAGATGTTACAGCTAAAACTTAATCAATGGATATGTTACCATTTACTAGTGTCATCAGGATTCGTAAGTACAAAACGCTAGGAGGCCTACTTCATGAAGAAACAACTACTTGCTTTTGCTCTTATCCCATCATTACTATTTGGTGCTGTTACAGTCCCATTCCCTAAAGCAGCTTCTGCTGCAACTACTGGTGAAGTCGTTAGCAGTGTGAGCTTCCGCCAAAGTCCAGACGAGAATTCACCACGTATTCGGTATTTAAAAGCTGGAGAGCCAGTCTCCATTATTGAGAAAGTGAATGCTTACTGGTATAGAGTTCAAGTGACGAACGGTCAGATCGGTTATGTCTCGACGAGTTCGAAGTACATAAAAGCAAACGATCAAACAACGTCACCTGCAACAGGGACAGGACGTATCGTCGCAAGCGTGAGCTTCCGCACCGCGGCTAATGAGAATGCAACGCGAATCCGTTATCTGAAGACAGGAGAAACCGTTCAAATCCTGCAGAAAGTAAATGCGTATTGGTATAAAATCAAGGCATCAGATGGTCGTGAAGGATACATAAGCACAAGTCCTACCTACATATCAACATCAGGTACAAGCACGTCTCCTGGTACGAACACAGGTGGTGGGACAACAAGCGAAAAGATTCAAAAGGTAATAGCAGCAGGTAAGAAATACATAGGAACGCCATATGAATATGGGTCCAGTCGTGATAGCACCGCAACGTTTGATTGTTCCGATTTTGTACGTCAGGCATTTTTGGACGGAATTGGATTGAAATTACCGTCTGATTCAAGAGGTCAAGGTGCGTATGTGAAATCGCTCGGACACAATGTAACGGATTGGCATAACCTCAAAGTTGGCGATCTCATGTTCTTTATGTCTTATAAAGGAACAGCGCAATCCAACTATGCAGGAATTAATAAGTCTACACAAACGATTACCCATGTGGCTATTTATTTAGGCGATGGTCAAATCCTTTCGACGTATTCCAAAGAAAGTGGCGGCGTGCGAATTGATTCAATCGCGAATCGGCATTGGGAATATCGCTTCCTATTCGGAGGCAGTGCGTTATAAGAATGCTACAAAAAGAGCAGGCAACGAGAAATCGTTGTCTGCTCTTTTCCAAGTCGGGGGTTGGACTAAATTTGCATCGGGTCCAATAAGGGGTTCCAATGAATCGTAGGTGTATCTGTCCCTAATTGAATCCCTGCAGAGCCTATCCACGGATGGGAAGTCCGGCCTACGCTGAAATAATGTTCGAGTAAGCAGCGGAAAATATAGGGCATCGGACGATCTAGGACAGCTGTTTTGTGAATCCAATGCAGATCACCTTCCGATGTAACGATTCGTGGATTCACATCTGTTTTACCGACATAGAAAAACTGTTGGCGTATTTCTTGGCCATTGAGCCGAAGTAAGACATATTGCAGATGTAAATCTTGAATCTCGTCTTGCTCAATGCCGGTTTCTTCCCAAACTTCACGAAAGCAAGCCGTTCTTGGTTGGCTAATTTCATGCGGTTCGAGATGACCCCCAATTGCCGCCCATAAGCCGGGAGAGAGGGTGCGGTTTAACGCGCGTTTCATCATGAGGAGCTCGTCATGCTTGTTCCATAAAAGTGCGGTAGACATCATTCGTAATGTAATCATGGAGAGATCCCCTCCCTTCGTTAGTTCCGTTTCAGCTTATCATAGAAAAGGAAGGGGCTGCAAAGGCGAATGCTTGGATGCATTTTGCCTATTGCTTCACAAGGCATGTTTCGATATAATGTCCTCTATAGGGAAACATTAGTCTTTTTGGAGAGGACGGTAGTTAGGTGCCGGAGAGCAAAGAGTTTCTTCCAACCATGAAGCACATCGGACCTGAGAGGTACTACTTAGTCCGTGAAGACATTCTTCCAGAAGGTGTTCTGAAGACAGCGCAGGCCAAGGAGTTGCTTGCACGGGGTGAAGTGAAGACGATTCACGACGCCGTCGAACAAGTTGGGCTGAGCAGAAGCGCCTTCTATAAGTATAAAGATGGTATTCATCCACTTAGCAAGCTAGAGCGCGAACGCATCATTACGATTTCGATGGATTTGGAGCATAGGTCTGGGATATTGTCCCGCGTACTCGCACTCATCGCTAATTTGGATGGCAATGTACTGACTATCCACCAAACGATTCCATTACAAGGTATGGCGAATGTCGTTATATCCTTAGAGATTTCTTCCATGGGCGAGGAGATCCGGGAAATTGTGGATCGCCTAGGGGCGCAAGACGGAGTCAAGCGTGCCATGGTCATCGGTCAAGGAAGTTAAGATTTGATTAGCATACAATTCAGGAGGTAATGAAATGAAACCCATCAAGGTTGGTTTACTAGGATTAGGTACTGTAGGAACAGGTGTCGTACGTATTGTTGAAGGGCATCAAGAAGATTTGCAACGTCAAACAGGTTCAGCTATTGAAATTGCAAAAATTCTTGTACAAGATAAATCCAAACATCGTAACATTTCTGTTGATGCAGATAAGCTTACAGAGAACGTCTGGGACGTCATTGGCGATAGTGAGATCGATATCGTTGTTGAAGTAATGGGTGGCGTTGAAGCAACGAAAGCCCACATTCTAACAGCACTGGGGAACGGCAAACATATCATTACAGCCAATAAGGATCTAATGGCGATGCATGGGGCTGAAATTTTGGCCAAAGCCGCTGAAAATAACTGTGATGTTTTTTATGAGGCGAGTGTTGCAGGCGGGATTCCAATCATTCGTGCACTTGTTGAAGGCTTCTCCTCCGATCGCATCACGAAGATTATGGGGATTGTGAACGGCACGACGAACTACATTTTAACTAAAATGAGTCAAGAAGGCGCAGCATATGCCGATGTCTTGAAAGAGGCACAGGAATTGGGCTATGCAGAAGCAGACCCAACTTCAGATGTTGAGGGCTTAGATGCTGCTCGCAAAATGACAATCTTATCAACGCTTGGTTTTCATGCCAATATCGCATTGAGCGATGTGGAAGCTAAAGGTATTTCCAAGGTAACGAAGGAAGATATCCAGTACGGTAAAAAGTTAGGGTATGAAGTAAAATTGCTTGGTATTGCTGAGAATCATGATGGTCATATCTCGGTCAGTGTTCAACCGACTATGGTCAAAAGCTCGCATCCACTAGCTTCCGTAAATGGTGTTTTCAATGCCGTTTATGTGACTGGTGAAGCAGTTGGTGAAACGATGTTCTACGGTGCGGGTGCAGGTGAACTTCCAACAGCAACATCCGTTGTAGCTGACCTAGTGGCTGTTGTACGCAATTTGAAATTAGGTATTAATGGACGTACGGTACAGGCTCCTTACAAAGAGAAGAAGCTTAAAACGGACGAACAAATCGCTTCCAAAAACTTCATCTTACTTCATGTTGAAGACAAAGCAGGCGTACTTGCCCAAATTACACAAATTTTCGCAGAGCATGAGGTTAGCTTGGAATCGGTCTTCCAACATCCGAATAAATCGAACCCGAAAGCAGAAATCATCATTATTACACATGATGCCAATCAAGCGAGCATGAAAAATGTATTGAATCAATTCGAATCCATGGATGTTATCCATGCGATTAAGAGCGTATATCGTGTAGAAGGCTAGAAATCGGTAACGCACTCGTCCTAGGAGGAGTGCGTTCGACGTTTATTTTAAAATATAGGAATTTATATGTTTCACATAATTATTAGAGCTATATTTCTCCATAAAACGCTCCCGTCCCCGAAGGACGGCGTAGCCGTTTATTTTGAGTGAAGAGAGGCGCAATTTCGAAATGAGCTACAAGACAGAACAAAAGGTAAGGGTGAAAGTACCGGCAAGCACTGCGAATCTAGGTCCCGGCTTTGACTCCTTGGGGATGGCCTTGAACTTATATGCTTGGATTGATATGGCGATCTCTGATCAGACAAGAATTCAATTGATCGGCGATCAGATGAGTGGAATTCCTACGGATAAATCGAATTTAATCTATAAAGTAGCTCAAATGGTGTTTGATAAAGCTGGCGTTTCGCATCCAGAGCTTGAGATTTCTATGTATAGCGAAATTCCACTTACACGAGGTTTAGGAAGCAGTGCTTCGGCAATCGTAGGGGCGCTTGCAGGAGCAAACGCACTTATTGGGAATCGATTCTCAACCTATGAGCTGTTCCAAATCGCTTCGCGTCTGGAGAAGCACCCTGACAATGTCGGCGCAAGCCTATATGGCGGAATTGTCGTTGCCTTCTGGGACGAATCAAGGGCAGAGTCGATACGTATTGAGCCTGATCACAACTTGGAAGTGCTGGTGGCGATACCAGCTTTCCAGTTATCCACGGAAAAGGCGAGAGGCGTTATGCCACAGCATGTATCGATGAAGGATGCCGTGTTCAATCTTAGTCACTCCTCGTTACTGGTTGCTGCCTTAAGCACGGGAAACTTGGAGATGATTCGTCTTGCGATGAAGGACAGATTGCATCAGCCCTATCGCGCGGCGCTTATCCCTGGTATGAAGACACTATTGAATGAATGTGAGGATCATGGCGCGCTTGGTGTTGCTTTGAGCGGAGCAGGTCCAACCATGTTAGCACTGGTCGACGCACGTAGTGAGAAAAAGACAGAGCTAGAGGCGTTCCTTCGCGACACGTTGGCGAAAGAAGGCATTGAAGCCCAGCTTCTATGGCTGAAGCCGAGCGAAGAAGGTGTGACGACAACAGCCCTTCAAAGCGGAGATGAGAGTCTTCTATCTTTAGTGGAAAATGAGGTGTTGGCATGAAGCGAGTTGCAATTCTTGGCCCCAGTACGTTCTCGGAAGAAGCTACACGTCACTTTCTAGGTGAGAAGTTTACATATGTCTCGTACAAGCTGATCTCTGAGGTTTTCAATGCAACGGCATCGGGTGAAACCGATTTAAGTGTGATACCCATTGAGAATACGCTAGAAGGCTCTGTGCATCTCCACGTGGATTGGCTCGTTCATGAAGTTGATCTTCCGATTCGAGCAGAATGGGTATTTCCGATCGATATGAATCTCATTGGTTACCCAAATCCCGATGCAGAAGTTGACGGTTTGAATCCCTATCGTCACATTCGCAAGGTACTTTCTCATCAAGTTGTACCTGCTCAATGCAATCAATTTATGAAGCAATATTTGCGTGAGGCCGAGTTTGAGCAAGTAAGCTCTACGGCTGAGGGTGTACGCATCGTGTCTACGCTTCAGGACCCGACAGTCGCTGCGATTGGAACGGCCATTGCCTCAATGAACTATGGTGTGCCGATGCTGCAACGTGAGATTCAAGATCACAAGGATAATATGACTCGCTTCTTGCTTGTTGGTAAAGAAGCGTCGGAGTTGATGCCGTCTGAGGATATGAAGACGACGATTCTGGTTACACTACCAGAGGATTATCCAGGTGCTTTGCACCAAGTTCTATCCGCTTTCGCTTGGCGGAGAATTAATCTTTCCAAGATTGAATCGAAACCGACGAAGAAGAAGCTTGGCATTTATTATTTCTATATCGATATTGCGGGTACGATGGACTCAGTTCTTCTGCGTTCAGCTATACAAGAGATCGAAGCCATTGGATGTCAGGTTCGAATTTTGGGCTGTTATCCAAGCTATCCGTATATTGGATCCTAAGGTAAATCCCTTGCGTTTATGACGCGAGGGATTTTTTTTGTACGAAAGGGGCAAAAGCCTAGGAACGTGCATAAACTGTAATATCATTATTGTGAATAAGCGATGCTGACGCGGCCAAGTTTATGGCGATTGGAAGAGAAACGCGAAGGAAATGCTTACAAGCCAGTTTTCTGTAGAAAACTTTAAGGAGGTAGGGTTTTGAAAATCCATATTGTCAAAAAAGGCGATACCCTGTACGAGCTCGCAAAAAAATACAACACCACCCTAGACCAGATTATTGCACTTAATCCGCAAATAGYTGATCCAAATCAGATTGAGATTGGGATGAAAGTGAAAATTCCATCTACAGTTAAACCTGCTGAACCACCTGCATCTGATTATGTCTATAAGCATGTTGTACAGCAAGGTGACAGTTTATGGAAGCTTGGAAAGGCGTGGGATGTACCACTGCAAGCAATGATTAAAGCGAATGCACATCTTAAGAATCCAAATGTACTTATGACGGGGGATGTGGTTTTTGTCCCTAAAATGCAGCAGGGACATACGCATAGTAATCAGCATGGCATGCACCACGCGCACCACAATCCATCAAAGCTTAGCACAGAGCCGTTTGCTCCCGTGCCAATGACTGAGCCAATGCCGCCAACAGAAGCTTATCAACAGCCAATTATCGCAAGCCCACAACAACCTGTCGTTGAGGCACCTCCGTTATCTACGGGGGAAACGGTTCCAGCCATGCCACAAATAATGCCGCCAKCGCCGGTTATTCCAGCTCCCGTCATGGAAGATCATGAACTCCATCAACCCTATGGGCAAGCGGTACATCCGTTCCAACAATTTCATATTACAGCCACAGAAGTTTTTGCTTACCCCGAGCAGCACCATGAGGCAATGACGCTTCCAGAGTATCCTCCGTATCMTTCGTATCCTCCGTATCAGGAGGAGCCGTGTGAGCAGCTTCCGACGATGGTAGCTCCAGTCACTTCAGTCGATGAGGGATGTGGGTGTGGCGGACCTTCTATGAATGAACACCCTTGGATGAACTATCCAGCTCATTACGGGAATGTTCCTATGGGGAACCCTTGGGACAATGCGTCACAGGAGATGCCGGTAATGCCTGCCTTTTATCCACCTCCAATGCCGTATGATCATCTTATGGCGCAACAATATGCGTTCCAACATGATCCTTATGGTATTCCTTATGTGGGTGCAGGCCACCACGCTCCTTATGAAGAATCATCTTTGTTGCCGCAAGTTCATACCCATGAACTAAAGCAGGTTACAGATACGCAAGCGGAAATTGACATTGACATTCGCGATAAGCAAAAATCAGTTAAACCCAAAACAAGTGGAAGCCGCACAACACGAAAAGTAAAATTATCAGGAGCCTCAGCGTTGAGTGCGTTCTTACAGCAACAAGAACGGGGTATAGAGAAGCGGGAATCGAGCAAACCGGGTCCGTGGATTAATTTCTAAGTTTCAAAAAAATAAGCCTCAAATCACGATTTATATCGTGGTTTGAGGCTTATTGCTATTCTGCATGTCAATTAAGCGATCATGCCCAATGTGAAGAAGGTCATTAAACCAATAACGAAATTCATTCCCCATTTTTTGCGAAGAAGCTCACGTCCCCGGTGTAAACGAGTTTTCACAGTCGTAATCGGCAGGTTCAGACGCTCGCTAATTTCTTGAAGAGAAAGCTCCTCTAGATAGTACAGCGTAATAATACCTTTATATTTGTCTGCTAATTTGTTGATGGATGCGTGCATATGCTCTTGAATTTCGGTTTGAAGCACGGCATGTTCCGGCGATTGATCTTGACTGGCAAGCTTACTGTAGTAGCTGTAATCATCATCAAAATCATTGAGCTCCGCATCAAGGGATTGAACGGGCCTTTTTTTGCGTAGCAAATCGATGGCAACATTTTTTCCGATCCGATAAATCCAGGTTGAGAAATTCTGGCTTTCATCAAAGTGGTTTAAATTCAAATAGACGCGGATAAAGGTTTCTTGCACAATATCCTCAGAATCAGGACGGTTATGCAGCATCTTAAACGCAAGCTTTTGTATTTTGCTACGATAGAGCTCGACTAACTCCACGAAAGCGTTGCGATCGCCTCGTCTGGATAATTGAATTAATTGAAGTTCTGCCACATTCATGATGTTTCCCTCCTTAGAGTTGTCGTTTAGAAAAAAGGTGTAGACCAGTCTCATTTGCTTATATCATATATATCGTCATTCCTGTATGCCTATGAGAGTTTTATCTATCTTTGACTATATCATTTCTGTGGCTACAGTCAAATTCAAATGAGAACGAGAGTCCGATTATAACCAATTGTTACCGAAATCATGTAAGTTTCGTGACATTTTATAGGGATCTTTGACGAAGTCAAAGTCTCTCTGCTAGCTATGGGGACTCGGATTTGATTGGGTGACAGAGGTTGTATTCGTATTCGAGTTGCCTGGTCCAATTTTATGGATTTCGTTCCATAAAGCTACACTTCCCCACAATATAACGACGCCGATAATGAGGAGAGTTGTGCGTTTAATTGGTTTTCTTCCGTTCATGGTAAATTCACCATCCGTCTTGATTGGTTTGATTCTCTTCTATGGTAAATGATGTATAGTGCTTCCTGCAAATGGATACAATACGAAAAAACAAGAAGAAGGGGATAACGTGATTGTACATCGGTTCTTGAAGCAATTGAAGAAGAGACTACGCTGGAAGCGAAGTTGGTTGACCTTAGGGATATTCGTTCTGGTTGTTATGGTTACCTGGTCCGTATTTGGTGATAATGCCCCCTACAACTCGAAAATTGCCACTCGCGCGACGATCACTGGTCTAACACCAGAAGAAGATGAACGTCTTCAGGAAGCAACGAAATTGTTGCAAGCCATTTCCGATCGCAGAGAAAGCTATTTGCTCAAGTCCTATGTCTGTGGTGAAGAACGCAGTCAGTTGGGTTCGCACACATCACAAGAACTACTTTCACTGCAGAGACAACATCCGAGTTGGCAGTTAAGCATTCAAGGGACAGGCGAGGTTGTTTTTACGGAAAACATTGAAGATTTATCTCCAGACTGCAAAGAAAAAGCAGTATTCGGAATAGACGGCAGCAGTAATTTGTCGTTATTCAATGGAACTCCTGCAAACAATCACATTATACGCACCTTTTTCCAACTCAATATTCAGCAGTTAGAAAGCAGTTTACCAAGAGATACGGTGGCACAACTCCACGATGGAATTCGAGTAACGGATATAGAGGAGTATAATAGCGTATTATCAACGTTCAGCGATTATGCCATAGAAGTTACGGAAGGTGCAATGTCACGTCCTTAGTTCAAACAATACCATAGATAAAGCTCAAGAGATAGTTTCGGGATTTCCCGAGTCTATCTCTTTTTTTTGTTATCTGCTATAATGGAAATGACTACATATGTTCGCTTTTTTAAAATATAAGCATTTATATGTTTCACATTATAAGTTAGCTATATTTCACCATAAACGCTCCCGTCCCAGGAGGAAGGCGTAGCCGTTTATTTCGGATGGGAGAGAAATACTTTGCGTATTCTAGGGATTGATCCAGGGATCGCGATCGTAGGGTTTGGCTTTATTGATAAAATCGGCAGTAAACTAGTTCCGGTACAATATGGTTCGATTCAAACGGAAGCACACACGGATCCAGGTATCCGATTGAAGGATGTCTATGACGCTACAGTACAATTGATAGAGAAATATAAACCAGATGTGATGTCCATTGAGAAACTATTTTTCAATCGAAATGTAACAACGGCATTCACCGTAGGCCAGGCGCGGGGTGTAATGATCCTTGCGGGCGTGCAAGCTGGGCTGCCGGTTGCTGAATATACACCACTTCAAGTCAAGCAAGCCGTGGTAGGTTACGGGAATGCAGAGAAGAAGCAAGTGCAGGAAATGGTTAAGATTTTGTTGAAGTTGTCCCAAATACCGAAGCCAGACGATGTTGCTGACGCGCTCGCTATCGCTATTTGTCATGCACATTCCTCCGCACTTCAATCTAGAATAAACGAGGTCAAACGATGATAGATTTCTTACGAGGTAAAGTAGCTCTGCGTGAAAGTGATTATGCGGTTCTCGATGTGAATGGTGTGGGCTATCGTGTTTTTTGCCCGAACCCTTATGCGCTTTCGCATAAAGAGAATGAAGATGTCACGATGTTCATTCATTATCATGTAAGGGAAGATGCTCATCTTCTGTTTGGCTTTATTACGCGGGATGAGCAGTCCTTATTCCGCTTATTGCTGGATGTTAGTGGGATTGGTCCCAAAGTAGCACTCGGCATTCTGGCAGCAGGTGGAAGACMTGAAGCGGTCATACTAGCGATAAGTCAAGAAAATTTGGCGTTTCTGACAAAGCTTCCTGGTATCGGGAAGAAAACAGCTCAACGGATTATTCTAGACTTGAAAGATAAGCTAGGCTCTGTGAGCTTCTCTAGTCCGGAGGCTGCTGTCGCATTAAGTGTTGTCGGATCGGCACAATTAACAGAAGGCGGGCTGCCTTGGAGCGAAGCGAAGGAAGCCTTGATGACACTTGGCTATACCGAAGCGGAAGTCGATCGTGCATGGCTGCAAGTGAAGCCTAAAGCAGGGCCATCGGATTCAGTTGATGTGCTGGTGAAGCTTGCTTTGCAAGCTTTATTCACCATGTAAGCAACTGAACGTGCAAAGGAAGGAGGGGCACCATGGACAATGAGCGGATCATATCGGCTAATTTTATGATGGAAGACAATGTGGTCGAGTATAGTCTGCGTCCGCGTTTTTTGGCTGAATATATCGGCCAGAAGCAGGCGAAGGAGAACCTCAAGATCTATATTGAAGCTGCGAAAATGAGGAAAGAAGCCCTGGATCATGTACTTCTGTACGGGCCGCCTGGACTCGGCAAAACAACGCTCTCCAACATTATCGCCAATGAGCTTGGCGTGAATATTCGTACAACCTCCGGGCCTGCCATCGAGCGGCCCGGAGATCTTGCTGCCATCCTGACGAATTTGCAGGAGGGGGATGTGCTCTTCATCGATGAGATCCACCGACTCCACCGGACGGTGGAAGAGGTGCTGTACCCAGCGATGGAGGATTTTGCCCTTGATATTATCATCGGCAAGGGGCCTAGCGCACGATCTGTGCGTCTCGACTTGCCGCCATTTACCTTGATAGGCGCCACGACACGCGTTGGGCTGCTCTCTGCGCCTCTTCGCGACCGATTTGGGGTCGTAAGTCGGTTAGAGTTCTACACGGTCGATGAGCTCAGCTACATCGTCAGCCGGACAGCCGACATCTTGCAGGTCGGCATCGTTGGTGATGCTGCGCGCGAGATCGGCATGCGCTCGCGCGGGACTCCGCGTATCGCGAACCGATTGTTGAAGCGGGTGCGCGATTTTGCACAGGTGAGAGGCGACGGCATCATCACCATGGAGCTTGCTAAGGAGTCGCTAAGACTCCTGCAAGTGGATGATCTGGGATTGGATGAAATTGACCATAAGATGCTGCGCGCAATTATTCAGAGCTTCCAAGGGGGTCCTGTGGGGGTTGAAACGATCGCAGCAACCATTGGTGAGGAAAGCCAAACCATTGAAGATGTCTATGAGCCGTATTTGCTTCAAATTGGTTTTATGCAGCGCACGCCTAGAGGACGGACCGTAACGCCGCAAGCGTACCGCCACCTCGGGTTACCCGTACCGGAGCAACGCTAAATCAGTTAAAGATCAGCCAACATGAAATGACAATTGTAAGCTTTTGCCGCTGCTGGAAGGGCGGGCAAGAGCTTTTTTTGTCTTTTTTCAGCGAATAAACAAAACTTCTGTCTCTTGCTAGAGTCTACATTACTAGATGATAGCGTAAGAAAGGATACGATACCTTTATGTTTGGAAGACATCAGCTAGTTAACCCAAAGCGAATTGCCATCATAACGGCAGCAGCACTAACGTTTACAGCCACTTTATATGGAGGATCCGAAGTGAATGCCGATGGGATTAAGCATTTGGATCAGATTCGTGTTGCCCTTGTCATTAATGCTGCCAAATATAAGAAGATAGAACCGCTAGTTTCACTCTCATCGCCAGGTGGATTTGATATTGGCGTGCGGAGCTCAGCGAATTCGGAGGCGAAGCCATGGGCTTCCATTTCGGATACAACGATTCGGATGTCATTAGATCAGTTTAGTGTGATGATGCTGGAAACGTCAGACTTCACTACGGCTAGGACCTTGAACGGCAAACTGGCTGCTATGGCAGAGGAGAGCTTCGTGTTAAGTCGTTCCAAGCTTGGTAAAATAGTGTATCAAGTGTATTACGGGAATCTGCCCACGCAGGCTGAAGCCGAAAATGCAGCAGCTGGGGCATTGAAGGACCCTACGGTTGCTGCTCTAACGAAATCGGCAGCACCTGTCAGTGGTCCGCTCCATTGGAGTGCGGGGACGTATGCATCAGAGGCCGCAGCACAGCAGCAAATCGCCGTGTACACGGGGGCTGGTGTTGCAGCTGAGCTCGTTTTACAGGCGGATGGGGCCGGCAAAGTGGGCTATAGTGTTTGGTTAGGGAGCGAGGCAACGGATGCCAAGCTTGAGCTAGTAAAGCAAGCTGCATTGAAAGCTGCACCGAATACGCCTCTTCAACCAGCGAACACGAAGGCAGCCTATTTGATCCGCAGATCGGATGTAACCACCTCAAGCAATCCCGCAGCTGCTGTGGCTCATTATGTGACTGCTGTTGGTGAGCAGAAAACAGTGATTCATCCTAAGAAACAGGGAATCGCTGTGAAAGAACGCATGGACCGAAGTTTCCGTGGCGACATGGAGATTAGCACGTATCACGATCGATTAGCATTGGTCAATGAAGTTCCTATGGAACAATATTTATATGGCGTTATTGGTGCAGAGCTTAATTCACAATGGCCAGCAGAAGCGTTGAAGGCTCAAGCTGTAGCTGCACGCACGTATGCGATCGTTCAAGGAAACAAGTACGAGATTGCACAAGTAACGGATACAACGCTTGAACAGGCCTACTATGGCATAGATAAGGAATTTACTGCTGGCAATCTAGCGGTGGATGCAACGAAAGATGAAGTAATTTCGAACAAGCGCGGCTTGATCTCACCTGTATTTGCTTCTAATGCGGGGGGGATAACAGCAGATTCTACGGAGGCTTGGGGCAATTCGGTTGATTATTTGCGAAGCGTTGCTAGCCCGGATGAAGGGGCTGAACAAGGCAAAGCCATTTGGTATCAGATTCAACTGACAGACGGCAGAATCGGTTTTGTACATAGCATGTATGTGAAGGATAGTGGACAGAAGGACAAGGCAGGTAAAGCTATTTACGAAGCTACAGAGGCAGATGTTAACGTACGGGTAGCACCTTATGTGGATAATGTCGCGAATCCTGCCATAGCTAAGCTGGCAACCAAAGAAAAAGTTGTCATCCTTGGTCAAGAGAGAGAATCGAATGCTTACTCTTGGATAAGAGGTCCTTATAGCTTAAGTGAAATCAAGAGTAAGCTTGAAGCTGCTAAGATTCCTATCAATGGTGAATTAACTTCTCTGGAAGTTTCCAATAGAGGCCCGTCTGGCCGAGCAATCGAGCTGAAGGCGAACGGAGTTGTCGTGAAGGTGGACAATCCAGACGCCATTCGGGCGGTACTGGGTGGTTTACCGAGTACGCTGTTTGAAATAGAAGGAGCAGGCAGTTATACTGGTACTAGCCCATCTGTTTCAAACGGTACCAGCATTGCGATCTTGAGCGGCTCAGGTGTGGTTTCGAGCAGTTCACCATCCGACAGCGTCTATGTGTTATCCGGGAAGCAAACGCAGCCAACAGCTGTGAAGAAAACGGATTTAATGACGCTAAGCAGTACGGGCATTAGTAAGCCCGTGTTGACAGGAACAGTGTCATCTACGTCTACATCCAGCATCCCATCTAAGGGGTCAACTGCCTTTCAAGGAAACCAAATTATTTTCCGTGGAAAAGGTTTTGGTCATGGCGTAGGCATGTCGCAATGGGGTGCAAAAGGCTTTGCAGAGAAGGGCTACGATTACAAAAAAATACTTCAGACGTACTTTACTGGGGTCAACATAACGAAGGAATGAATAACTAACATGGAAGTACAAGCATTCGATTTTGAATTACCTGAATCTTTGATTGCCCAGACGCCGCTGCTAGAACGCACGGCGTCTAGATTGCTTACACTGAACAAAGAAACTGGCGAAACCGCTCATCGCACATTTGAAGATCTGATATCCTATGTAGAAGCCGGGGATTTACTCGTGATGAATGATACACGAGTCATTCCAGCGCGGCTTTTTGGTATGAAGAAAGACACGGGCGCTAAAGTGGAGTTATTGCTGCTTAAGCCGCTCGGCGAAGACCGTTGGGAAGCACTAGTCAAGCCAGGGAAACGCATGCAGCTCGGCTCTGTTGCGGTATTCGGCACTGCGGCTGACCAAGGTGGCGAGCCTCTATTAACTGCGGAAGTCGTTGAAGTTGGCGACATGGGAGCTCGTATTCTGCAATTCCGGTACACTGGGATTTTCAATGAAATCCTGGATCGATTAGGCGAGATGCCGCTTCCGCCTTATATCAAGGAGCAGTTATCAGAGCGGGAGCGATATCAAACCGTCTACGCGAAGCACGAAGGATCATCTGCCGCGCCAACGGCAGGTTTGCACTTTACAGCTGATTATTTGGAGAGACTGAAGGACAAGGGTGTCCGACTAGCCTTCGTGACGCTGCACGTAGGTCTAGGCACTTTCCGCCCTGTGTCTGTGGATAAGATCGAAGATCACCAGATGCATGCTGAATATTACATTTTATCCGATGAAACAGCTGCATTAATTAATGAGACGAAATCAGCGGGGAAACGTGTTATTGCAGTTGGTACAACATCTGCACGAACGTTGGAGACAGCAGCAGGATTAAGCCGCGAACAGCCAGGTTACCAAGAAGGCCAACCTTTACTCATTCAGCCTTCCCAAGGCTGGACTTCCATTTTTATTTATCCTGGCTACACGTTTGGTGTCGTAGATGCGTTGTTAACGAATTTCCATCTGCCGAAGTCAACATTGCTTATGCTCATTAGTGCACTGGCTGGTAAGGCCAATGTGATGCGAGCCTACGAAGAAGCTGTGAAGGAAGAGTACCGATTTTTCAGCTTCGGCGACGCCATGTTGATTTATTAAATCATCCGATTGAACAAGAAAAGCAAGCTTAGAATAGGAAGTGGATATCATGACAGCAGCAGTAACATATGAATCGATTAAAACCTGTAAACAATCCGGCGCTCGCTTAGGCCGCGTTCACACCCCGCATGGCGTTATCGAAACGCCGGCGTTCATGCCTGTAGGTACACAGGCAACTGTGAAAACAATGAGTCCGGAAGAATTGAAAACGATGGACGCTCAAATTATTTTAAGCAACACCTACCACTTATTCATTCGTCCTGGACATGAGATTGTGAAAGAAGCTGGCGGGTTGCACAAGTTCATGAATTGGGATCGACCGATCCTAACGGACAGTGGTGGGTTTCAAGTTTTTAGCTTGAGCAATATGCGTAAAATTACAGAGGAAGGCGTCACATTCAAATCGCATTTGAATGGTGATAAGTTATTCCTATCTCCAGAGAAGGCGATGGAAATTCAGAACGCACTGGGTTCTGACATTATGATGGCCTTCGACGAATGTCMGCCGTTTCCAGCGGAATACGAATACGTGAAGAAATCCCTAGAGCGTACGACGCGGTGGGCGGAGCGCTGTCTGCAAAGTCATGCGAGACCTCAGGATCAAGGCCTGTTTGCGATCATCCAAGGTGGCATGCATGAGGATCTACGCAAGCTGAGCGCGGAGCAGTTGACTTCCATGGATTTCCCGGGGTATGCTATTGGTGGACTGAGTGTAGGTGAGCCTAAGCACTTGATGTATGAAGTGCTAGATTACACAACACCACTTATGCCTGCGAATAAGCCCCGTTATTTGATGGGGGTTGGTTCGCCGGACGCATTGATTGAAGGCGCTATCCGAGGCATTGATATGTTTGATTGTGTATTACCGACGCGGATTGCTAGAAACGGGACTTGTATGACAAGCTCTGGTCGTCTAGTTATTCGTAATGCGAAATATGCAACGGACTTCGGCCCGCTTGATGCCAAATGTTCTTGTTATACATGTACGAATTACAGTCGCGCCTATATTCGACATCTCATCAAAGCAGATGAAACATTCGGGATTCGCTTGACGACGATTCATAACCTTCACTTTCTACTACAGCTTATGCGTGAAGTTAGAGAAGCCATTAAGGAAGATCGATTACTTGATTTCCGCGATACCTTCTTTGCCGCTTACGGGCTGAATGATAATGAAAGAGGATTCTAAGAGAGGAGGATACCTATGTTTCTAGCTGAAGAAGGTACCACTGGTGCAGTAGGATATTTGTATACATACGGACCTTTAGTGCTTATGTTCGTAGTTCTGTACTTCTTACTTATTCGTCCACAGCAAAAAAGACAGAAAACACGTAGTCAAATGCTCGGAGGATTGAAAAAAGGGGATAAGGTTGTTACGATTGGCGGTCTTCATGGCACGATTGTAGAAATCACAGATGACATTTGCGTACTTCGTGTCAACGATGCAACGAAAATGACTTTTGATCGCTCTGCAGTTAATGCAGTTGCACAAACGCCTGCTACTAAGGAATAAGTTAACAAAAAGCGAGGTCCTATAATAGGCTCTCGCTTTTTATTTGCATATATACTTGAAATTAATATTCGTTATTCTTTACAGGGCGTTTAAGGAGTGCACGCTCACCAAGGATCAGACGACCTTCAGCAATGCGCAGACCCATTCGAGCAGCTACGACACCGAGTACGACACCAGCACACATATCGGACAACCAGTGAATGCCTAGATAGAAGATTGTGAAAATAATAAAGGCTGCTGAGCAGGGCACGAAAATTTTCCAAAACGTGTTTCGGCTTTTCACCGCGATAACGGCCATTGAAACGGATATGGATGTGTGCAAACTTGGGAAGCAATTATCGAGTCCAGATAATGGTCTGTAATCTTGCTCGAAAGTTGGGAACACATCTAGAATTAGAAGATCTACTTTAGGATGGAAAAACCATACTTCGTTAACCGGGAAGAAGAGATAAAACGGAATAGCAATCATATAGTTGAACATGAGTGCATAACAGACCGCATAGAAAAGTTTATGATTCTTCTGATACGTGTAAATAGCAATGGAAGTAATCATAATCGATGGGAATATAATGACATAGAAATAACTACATACGACGGTAAGAATATCATTATGGAAAAAGTTCTGGATCGTCGCTACAAAGTCACCCTCAATGCCATAGATCGACTTCGTGAAATCGGCTTTGTATTGCATGCCTTTCTCGATTGCCATCTCCATCTTGTTAAACATGAGGATCATCAGCAACGCGATGAAATGAAAAAGAAACTTGCGTGAAGTAAATATTTCATGAACTAAGCTACTGGCAATGGTGTATGGGCTCTTTCGCGTTGCAATAATTACAAAAGCGAAAATTGTTAGTACAATATAAACTGTCGCATGCGTCATAGATTGAAAAGGGCTCAAGTTGTATCCCCCTATTTATTGGAAGTTTTGTGCGGCAATAACTATGACATTATACCACATTCAACGGGGGGGAGTGCTATCTTCACGGAAAAGACTTATTTCTGAGTATTTACACCAAGTATGCCACCGAGCGCCCCAGATGCGAATAAAATGCCAAGCAATTGAAGGGACTGAAGATTCAACCCTGCATCGAATGCCAGAAAACCGACTAAGAAAATGAGAATGAAATAGAAGATGCCGACCATGCCCCCGTGATACCAGCCGCGGTTACCGGCCCGTTTACCTGAAACCCATCCTCCAATAAATAAGGAGACCGCGTGGATGATGGTTGTTAAAGTGTGTAAGGAACTTTCTTGTGTGCTGGTTAAAAGCAAAAACAAGGAGGTCACAATAGTTCCAATGGTCATCATACTAAATGAGTAGACAAGTCCTGAAAATAATGGCGATGTTATTCGAACCTGACTGACCGTTTTCATAGGGTTCACAGGCATCATTCCTTTCCTATATTCGAACGCTTCATTATCATCATTGTATGGCCAAGCACATAGAATTAGTACAAACTATTTAAAGCGTATGCTGCAGATAGCGAGTTTTGACGCTGCAATACTGCGCTTCGCGTGCGTGGGCTATTCAAAACTTTTAGGAGTGTGATTATTTATGACTGAATTCTCTCAAGGACCGGTGATGTGGCAAGCAGTAGCCGCACTGCTTATTTTTGCAGCTGCTTACGTTTGTATATTAATTGAAAAATGGGATCGTACGTATACCGCGCTTGGTGGGGCTTGTTTGATGCTGATTTTAGGCATTGTACCGCTCCAGAAAGCACTAACAACCTACGCGAGTTGGCCGATATTAATCTATCTCGTGAGCCTTTTCATCCTATCGAGCCTTTTTCAGAAAACTGGCATTATTTCGTATATCGTAAGTTCATTTGTTCGAAAATATCGCATGCGGGCGCTTACGGTTATCATTAGTCTTTCGCTGCTAGCGGCGCTGATCTCTGCGCTCTTGGATAGTTTAATGGCTGTTGTTGTCATCGTTCCTTTCATCATTATTGCGTCTAGAAAAATGAGGTTGCTGCCGGCTCCATTTCTAATCTCGATGTTATTATCCGTACATATTGGCGGTGCAGCAACGATTATGGGGAATATACCAAGCCGTATGCTAGGGGCGTCAGGGCATATTTCGGCGGGGGAAATGTTCATTAAATTGTTTCCTCTGATTTGCTTGCTGTTGGCCGTCGTTTATCTCATTATGTGGTTGATCTATCGAAAGCGCTTAGTAGCGGCTGAAGCACACATGCGTGAGCTGTTAAGCATAAAGCCAAGCTCCTATTTATCTCCCAATAGAGAATTCGTCTTGGGAAGCAGCATCATTACAGGGTTGACCCTAATTGGGCTATCCCTTCATGGTGTACTAGCATGGAGTCCAGCCTACATTGCAGCCTCCGGGGCTATTGCTTTACTTGCTATGAATTACAAAGATATTTTTGAGGTAATTAGAAACAAGGATTATGGAGCGGTATGGCATCACTTGAGAGAAACACAATGGCTCTTTTTCTTGGGACTTTTCATCATGGTTGGGGGCTTAACGTATGCAGGTTTTTCAGGTTTTATTGCAAATAAAGGACTAGAGCTAAGCCAAGGGAGCATCCCGTTCCTATCCATTCTAATGTTATGGTTGAATAGTTTTGGTACAGCGATGATGGATAATATCCCATTCATTGCTGCGATGATTCCGATTGTTGACGGGATGAAGCCGCTTGTAGAGACGTCAATTCAGCCGATGTGGTGGGCGCTGATCGTCGGAAGCGGGATTGGAAGCGGTGTGACACTAGTGAGCTCAATCGCGAGCTTATACGCGGCATCTTTTACCTATCATGATGGTGTAAAGTTAAAGCAAAGTGAGTACGTGGCGGTTGCTGCCCCGATTTGTTTCGTGCTGCTGTTGGTTTCTACGTTATATTTCAAATTATTCTTGTTGTAATTGCCAACAATTGAATAAGTAATATCTGCATGATGAGGTGCGTGCGCGGTCAGAATACCAGTGAACTCCGAGAACAAGCTAGAGCTTAGATCAGGGAGGTTGCGATGGAAATTCTGACCATTTTTTTGCGTACGGTGCTTATCTATTTTGTTGTTTTTCTCATGCTTCGTATTATGGGGAAACGTGAAATCGGCAAACTGTCGCTTTTCGATCTTGTAATTTCCATCATGATTGCGGAAATTGCTGTTTTCGTTATTGAGGATACGAAGAAACCTCTTATGGATGGGATTTTACCCATGGGGACGTTGGTGCTAATTCAAGTCTTGCTTGCCTATATCACCCTAAAAAGTCGCACAATTCGTGTGCTTTTCGATGGTAAGCCGAGTGTTCTCATCAAAAAGGGAATGCTTAACCGCGAGGAAATGAAGAAGCATCGTTATAATTTAGATGATCTGATGCTGCAGTTAAGACAAAATAAAATTATGAACGTGGCGGATGTGGAATTTGCTATCCTGGAGCCTTCGGGGAAATTAAGCGTATTCGAGAAAGAAAAAGATGGAAAAGAGACAGGGCCCGAAGTTACGAAGTTAAAAGAAACCATTCGTTACGAAGGCTTGCCCCTGCCTCTTATTATGGATGGTAAAGTACAAGACGATAACTTAGGGAAAATCGGTCAAACGAGGTTTTGGTTGAAAAACCAGCTCCAAGAACAAGGGGTCAGGGATTTTAAAGAAATCTTCTACTGTTCGATTGATCATCGCGGCAGAATGTTTCTTGATCGCAAAAGATGAGAAGCAGTGATTCAACGTATTATTTTTTTGCCCATATTCAGCAGTCGACCGATATCTTTCAGACTGATGAGTCGGAAAACCGTGATGAAAAAGATATAGGAAAAGAGCCCTAACAATAAGGAGGAGACAAATCGAATCCAGGTCACGGACACCCAAGGTGTGTACATGATGAAATAACAAACAACACCTGTGAGAAGCATGGCCGCGCCAATTTTCACGAAACTGCTGCCTTCCATGCGGAATTTGAGTAGACGAACGACACTATTCCAGTGTAGCAGTGTAACCAAAACGATATTCACATTGATGGCGAATACAGCGCCGTGTATGCCCATTTCAGGCTTGCTAGCTAACCAATAGATTAAGAATAACTTGACTGTCGAGCCAATTAAGGTGTTGATTAGAGCAGCTCCAGGCTTGTTTAATGCTTGTAAAGCAGATTGTAGCGGAGCTTGAAAATAAATGAATATCGCGATCGGTGCCATCATCTTCAGCATGACACTGACATCTGGCTGATTGTACAGATACTTGCAAATCGGTTCAGCAAGTACAAACATCAATACAGAGAACGGGGCACCTGTCACTAAAGCGAGCTTTAACGATTGATGCAAACGCATGTGGATAGTCTTGAGGTCTTTGCGGGCGGCAGCTTCGCTTAATGAGGGAATCAGAGAAATGGATAATGACATGGTTAGTGCACTCGGTAGAAGGATGATGGGAATGATCATACCTTGTAAGGCTCCGTACTGGGCGGTTGCAAGTGATGTGGTAATGCCGGCGATCGCCAAGCTTTGAGCAATTAAGATCGACTCCAGTAAGTAGGAGCTAGCACCGATGAGTTTGCTTCCTGTGATCGGGATTGAGATACGTAAGATTCTGCGCAGATTGGAGAGTCGACCTGTTGTTTTCTTCGTTCCGATTTGAGCAAGTGGAGGCTTGGGTATTGCTTTTTTATCCCATCTAAAATGAATTGCCAATACAGCTAGTCCGCCAATTTCCCCTGCCAAGACGCCAATCATCGCACCTGCTGCCGCATATTCGATGCCATAAGGGATCATCATATAGGAACAGACGAGAACCATGACAATACGAATCAACGTTTCCATAATTTGCGAGGTTGCAGTAGGAATCATATTTTGTCTGCCTTGGAAGTAACCGCGGTATACGGCAGAGACGCCAATAATGGGTATCATGGGGCTCATACATAGGAAAGTATAGTAAACGCGGGAATCCGTCAGTAAATGAGACGTGATCCATGAGGCTCCTAGCAGGCAGACAACTGTAAAAATGAAGCTAAGTGATATCGTGATGGCTAGCGATATGCGTAAAATGCTGCGAATCCGGGTCTCATTCTTCTCGGCTTCTGCTTCTGCAATCAGCTTGGCAATGGCAACGGGAATACCTCCGGTAATGATAGTTAAAATAACGGACAGGAATGGCCAGCCCATTTGATAAATACCAATGCCTTCAGCCCCGATCACGCGCGGTAAAGTCATTCGGGGTATGAAGCCAAGTATGCGATTCAAAATGCCTGCGGCGAGCAGGATCATTGTACCTCTAATAAACGACTGCTTGGTCACTGCCATACCCTCTTCCGATAATGTCATACCTATGACTATGCGCGAGCTGTCCAAGCTCATGCTAAGATTTTATGGACAAGTGCGCATTTGGCAGGAAATTCCGAGGTGACTATCGAAGTATATAACATACAGGTAAAACGAATGCATTAGCTTATGCTTACGTAGATAGTTTTGCTAAAGCAAAACTTTTAGGAGGATCCCCCATGAATGACGCACAGGATAACGGAAGTGAAGAAGAGCATCCAGGTATGTCGGATCAAGAGTTGAATGAAATCATCGAGAGCTTGTGTTTGAGCAAGGTTGAAGAGTTTATTCTGCTTGGATACGAGCATGTGACTGGCAAGGATATATGGGATTGTGTAAGTGATAGATACCGCAAAACCGGGTTGCCCTCTCTCCATCAAATCGTAAATGACATTTTGTCCCTCAAATCTACAGCGTTTATGAACTGGATGACGATTAGTATGTATAGAGGAGCCCAATTCTAAGAATGGGCTTATTTTTTGCGTGAAACGACTTAAATTGACTCGTTTTTCAGACCTGAGTATAATAGGCATATTGAGTATTGAAGGGAGACTAGCAACAGATGCTGGATTGGAAAAGAATTTCGTTCTTTTTTCTAACGGTTGTCATTGTTCTTGGCGCAGTTGGAATAACGAGCCCTGGGCTTGTAGATCGTATTAAGCTTGGATTGGATTTAAAAGGCGGTTTTGAAATATTGTACACCGCAGAGCCGCTTACTGCTGGACAGCCCCTAACGAAGGAAACGCTTACGGAAGCTGCAAAAAGTCTTGCTAAACGTGCGGATTCTCTTGGTGTTGCTGAACCAGAGGTGTACCCAGAAGGATCGGATCGTATCCGTGTTCGTCTTGCAGGGGTTGAGAACGAAGAAGAAGTTCGTACCCTGATGTCCAAACCTTCTGTACTTACATTCAGAGGTCCTGATGGAACGGTTTACATGAACGGAACTGACTTCGTCGAGAACGCAGCGAAATTAAGCTATGATCCGAATACGAAGCAACCGATCGTTGAGATCAAAATGAAAAGCAGAGAGAAATTCAAAGAAGTAACAACGAAGCTGGTTGGCAGCACGTTGTCTATTTATTTGGATGATGTCGTGCAATCCACAGCGTCCGTTAATTTCCCAATTGACAGCGACTCCGCAATCATTACACAAACGAACGTTGCCGAAGCTACCAAAGTAGCAAAGATGATTAATTTAGGGGCTATGCCACTTAAATTAACAGAGAAATACATACAACGTGTCGATGCTACATTAGGTAAAGCTTCTTTGCATGAGACAGCAAGAGCGGGATTAATCGCTTCGATCTTAATTTTCTTGTTCATGGTGCTTTACTACCGAGTTCCAGGTCTAGTAGCGGCGTTCACTTTGATTACGTATGTTTGGGTTCTACTCGCGATCTTCGACTTTATGAATGCCACATTGACGTTGCCTGGTATTGCTGCCCTTGTTTTAGGAGCGGGGATGGCCGTTGATGCGAACATTATCACATACGAAAGAATTCGCGAAGAAATCCGTGCAGGCAAGAGTATCCTTTCCTCCTTGAAAGCAGGGACGAAACATTCCTTCCGTACGATTATGGATGCGAACGTAACGAATTTAATCGCGGGTATCGTGCTGTACTATGTAGGTAACGGTGCAATTCGCGGATTCGCAGTTATTACGATGATGAGTATTATTATCAGTATCTTAACGAACGTGTTGTTCTCCAGATGGCTGCTACATCTTATTATCCGGGGTAATTTGCTGAAAAAGCCAAGTTATTTCGGTGTGAAGGAGGCAGACATCCGTGGACTCTAAGCAAAAGTTCGATTTTGTAAAAAATCGCAATAAATTTTTCATCATATCGGCTGCAGTTCTTATCATCGGGTTAGTAGTTCTGTTAACCTCAGGCATGAATTTCGGTGTCGATTTCAAAGCGGGAACGAATATCGATCTTGTTGTCGGTAAGCAGTTGGATAGTGCGAAGGTTGAGGAAATCCTGCATGGCTTGAACACCAGCGGTGAAGTGAAGTCGAAATATGCGGATCCTACAATTGGTGGTAATAATAGCGATCGTGTGTCTATCCGTTTCGATGACGTGCTGGACGATGCGACGGTGAACACAATCCAAAAAGCTTTTGCAACAGCCTATAGCGCAGAAGTTTCGAAGGAAATTAACACCGTGGATCCACAGCTTGCTAAAGAGTTATTGTTGAAAGCTGTCTATGCCGTTGCGATTTCCAGCGTACTCATTTGTTTGTACGTCAGTATCCGTTTTGAATGGCGTTTTGCCTTGGCTGCGATTATCGCTATTCTACACGATGCGTTCATCGTTATCGCGATGTTTGCCATTTTCCGCTTCGAAGTGAACCTTCCGTTCCTTGCGGCAGTGTTGACGACAATCGGTTATTCCATTAATGACAAGATCGTTATTTTTGACCGGATTCGTGAAAACCTGCGTTTTGCTAAACTGAAGACAGATGCAGATCTAGTAGCACTCGTTAACGATAGTATCTGGCAAACGATGGCACGTAATATTAATACTGTACTCGTCGTGTTAATTGCTGCAGGCTGTTTGTATCTGTTCGGAAGCGAGTCCATTAAGTTGTTCGCTTTGGCCAAGTTAATTGGTTTAACGAGCGGTGCCTACTCCTCCGTCTTCATTGCATGTTCCTTGTGGTATTTGTTCAAAAGAAACTCTTTATCACGTTCTAAAAAGAAAGTTGCAGCGTAATAACCATAATAACCGGCCGCGTGATTGTTGCGCGGCCTTTGTATCCGTTCAGGGGGAATGTCCACGTGAATGATGAGGGATTTCGTAAGACAGAATACGCGCTTTGGTCAGCAATACTTGTACTTACCGTGTTGGCTTGTCTGATGGGGATCGTTGGCTTTCAAGCACATAGTAATTCTCTGATCGCAGCTGCGGCGCAGTCGGGAGCAGGAATTTGTGTGGTTGCTGCTGCCATCAACAGAGTAAGGACAATGAGAGTGCAGCTTGCTGCAGCTTCTTTCCGGGGGTTGGATCCACAAATTTCAGTCGGTTCCCTACTATTCATTGTCTTGATCTTATTGATTGGTGCTGAAGTAGGTGTCATATCGGTTAAATCCTTGATCAACCAGGTTAAGTATGATGCCACTATGACGACCTTTGCTGTTCTCGTTCTTTCGCTGCTTGCGAAGGAAGCGATGTTCCACTTCTTAAGTAAACTGGGCAAGCAGTTAGGATCTGAGGAATTTATTGCCAATGCGCGAAGACGCCGTTCCGATATATACTCTTCTTTTGTAGTCGTTGCTGGTGTGCTCTTGACGATGCTGGTTCAAGCGATCGGATTTAACGGATTTTCTTACGTAGACACATGTGCTGGACTCATTGTTGCACTTTTTATAGGTATAATGGGATTCTCGTTAGTCAGCAAAACCATATCTACACCAACAGAAAAAGTACTTCACCAGGAAGAGGCAGCTGATTTCGTTAAAGCTGTTCAAAAGATTCATGGTGTGATTACGGTTGATGATTTGAACGCGAGAGAACATGGGCATTATGTTGTCATCGACATGACGATCAGTGTGAATCCTAGGCTTTCTGTTTGGGAAGGACATGAGGTGTCTAAGAAGATTAAACAACAGCTGATGAAGCAATACCATCATGTATCGCATGTATACATACATGTAAATCCTTACGATGCAGGTTATCCCTATAAGCAAGCAGATGTGGAAGCAAGTGAGCTGCCGTCTGTTTTACACTAAATCATTGTTTTCGAAGATGACGTACCGTGAAATTTTCATAGGAAAACACCAAGGAGGAGCCACCAAGTGCTAGCACCGAAGGCAAGATGGAACATTGGAAATGCGGATGAGGCGCTTGTTGAAGAATTTGTTCGTGAGCTGCAGTTGGATCCCTTGGTAGCCCGTATTCTAGTTCTTCGAGATATTCACAGCGTGTCTGAGGCCAAACAATTTATGCAAGGTGGCGTCGGTGATTACCATGATCCCTATTTGTTAGATGGGATGCTGCCAGCAGTGGAGCGTATTCGCAGAGCCTTACACAATAAGGAATTCATTCGTATTTACGGCGATTATGATGCAGATGGAGTAAGCAGTACCTCCTTAATGGCGCATTTGTTAAAAGGGTTAGGGGCGCATTTCGATACTTACATTCCACATCGGATTCGTGAAGGCTATGGATTGAACCGTGCTGCAATGGACTTGGCCAAGGAACAAGGTGTCCAGTTGCTTATTACGGTGGATACAGGAATAAGTGCCATTGAAGAAATTGCGTATTGCCATGAAATTGGTTTAGATGTCATTGTGACTGATCATCATGAACCGCCAGAAGTGCTGCCTGATGCCCTGGCGGTGATTAATCCTAAGAAGCCAGGCTGTCCGTATCCTTACAAGCTATTAGCAGGTGTTGGTGTGGCATTTAAGCTTGCACATGCGTTGCTGGAACGATTCCCAGAGGAACTTCTTGAGTTCGCTGCACTTGGAACAGTTGCCGACCTTATGCCGCTCACAGGTGAGAATCGGTTGCTTGTGAAGATGGGTCTCGCGCGCATGCAGGATTCCAACTATGTTGGATTTCGTTCGCTGATTGGTGTGTCGGGCATTGAACGGAAAGAGATTACGGCAGGTCACATCGGTTTCTCGCTCGCTCCGAAAATTAATGCGAGTGGTCGTTTAGAAGCGGCTGACATTGCTGTTAGGCTGTTGACCACAACAGATGAAAAAGAAGCAGAGCAAATTGCCTTCGAATTGGATATGCTGAATAAAGAGCGTCAACAAATTGTTGAGGATATGGTCCAAGAAGCGTTTGCGATGGCTGAGGAGCAGCGAGCGAAGGGCTTGGATAAAGTCATCGTCGTAGCTAAAGAGAACTGGAATGTTGGTGTCGTTGGGATCGTAGCTTCCAAGATTGTGGAGAAATTCTATCGACCTACACTTGTGTTAAGCATTGATCCGCAGAAGGGTATGGCCAAAGGCTCTGCACGTTCCATTGCCGGCTTTGATTTGCACAAGGCGTTGACAGCTTGTAAGGATCTATTGGACCACTACGGTGGTCATCAAGCAGCGGCAGGGATGAGCTTGGATAGCAGCCATCTGGAAGCTTTCGCACTTCGACTAAATGAGCTTGCAGCGGCAACGTTAACAGATCAGGACTTCGTACCTGTATTACGTGTAGATAATGCGTGCAACCTAGCTGATGTCCCGATTGCAAGCATTGAGGGGCTAGAATTACTGGCACCATTCGGAATGGGGAATCCATCGCCTAAGTTCATGTTCACGGATTTAGGACTTGAAGATATTCGGACCATGGGCAAAGAAAAACAGCATTTGAAGCTGGGATTATCTCAAGCTAAGGATGAAGTCAGCTGTTCGGTAGAAGCCGTGGGTTTTGGCAAAGGTAGTTTAGCAGCGTTAATTGCCCCCTCGGCAAAGGTAGATGTCTTGGGCGAGCTCTCGATTAATGAGTGGAATGGTGTTAGAAAGCCGCAGATCATCATGCAGGATCTGCGAATCCCGCACACGCAAGTATTTGATTGGCGTGGCACCGGACAATTGCACCTGAAGCTTGCATCGCTTGTGAGCAATCTCTTAGCAGGACCATCGGCGACACTGCGCTCACCTGGAATCGTACTGTTTGATGAAGCGGATGCAGCGTTGTATCAAGCCGTAGCTGCACAAGTCGGGCATCAGGTGCCGTATTGGATCGTGCAGGATACTGGACACGTGAGGCCAGCCAATGAGGCTGCGATCGGAATGGCGTTTGATGAGCTGCAAGATGTCGTTCTGTACACGTTGCCTCGTCGTATTGATAGTTTGAAATCAGTACTTCAGCAGGCGACAGGAATGATGCGGTGCTACCCCGTATTTGCTGAGTTAGGGCAGGACAGCGGCAATACGTTGCCTTCAAGGGATATGTTTAAGATGCTCTATGGCACCTTGCAGAAGGAGAAATCACTTCAACTGCAAGATACCAGGATGATGACATCTTTCAGTAAACGGTCAGGATTATCACTCGGCATGATTCATTTTATTTTATCTGTTTTTGAGGAATTAGAATTTGTCGTCAAACATGATAATATGGTTACATTAAGTGCTACTCCGGCCAAACGAGATTTAACAACCTCACGATTGTACCAGCATCGATTGCATCGTCAAGAAGTTGAAGCCATTGTAATGTATTCTTCAGCGAAAGAGCTGGAGCAATGGATCGCTGATAACATAAAAATAAAAACAGAGTCTACATTGGAGGAAATCATATGAATTTCAAAGATTATATTCGCGTTATCCCGGATTTTCCACAGCCAGGCATTCGTTTTAAAGATATAACAACGCTGTTGCAGAACGGCCCTGTGTACAAAGAAGCGATCGAGCAATTAAAACAACTCATCCAAGATAAGGAAATTGACGTAATTGCAGGTCCGGAAGCGCGTGGATTTGTCATTGGTGCCCCTCTAGCTACAGCACTCGGCGTGGGCTTTATTCCAATTCGCAAAAGCGGCAAATTGCCTGGCGAAACGATCGAAGCGGATTATGCCCTTGAATACGGCAAAGATAAACTAGCTATGCACAAGGATGCGATTAAGCCTGGACAGAAAGTGCTTATTGCGGATGACTTGCTTGCAACAGGCGGAACGATTCAAACATCCGTTGATTTGATCAAACAGCTTGGTGGAGAAATCGTCGGAGCTGCTTTCTTAATCGAGCTTACGTACTTGGATGGCCGCAGCAAATTCGAAGGTTTTGATGTCGTTTCACTTGTTCAATATTAAGACAGGGTTGGAGAATCGAATGTTCGTTATTCGATTCTCTTTTTCATAGCATTTTACGGAGTAAATGTGAAGTGTTCGCGGCAGCTATGATGCTTTTTGTCGAAGCCTGTACGTGAATAGTTGACGAGGGGCCTGACTTGCAGGCATAATGAATAAAAATCGACTAAAGGGAATGGGTAGATGCATGGGTATAGAGCAGCTGCTGGAAAAGGCCGCCACCTATCTGAAAGAGAATGATTTGCAGAGGATTCGGGAGGCCTATGAATTCGCGGATGAAGCCCATCATGGCCAAGTGCGCAAATCAGGTGAGCCCTATATTCTGCATCCACTCGCTGTTGCAGATATATTGGTGAATATGCAGATGGATGTCACTTCGGTGATTGCCGCGCTTCTGCATGATGTGGTTGAAGACACGACAGTTTCATTGGAAACTGTTTTAGATAAATTCGGGAAAACCTGTGCGATGCTCGTTGATGGTTTGACGAAGCTGGAGCGCATTAAGTTCAAATCCAAAGAAGAGCAACAGAATGAGAATTACCGCAAAATGTTCGTTGCTATGGCGCAGGATATTCGGGTTATTCTGATTAAGCTTGCGGATCGTCTGCATAACATGCGGACACTCAAGTATCAATCGGAAGAAAGCCAGCGCCGCATTGCGGAAGAAACGCTGGAGATTTTCTGCCCGATTGCCCATCGGMTCGGTATTTCCACAATCAAATGKGAGATGGAGGACATTGCCCTCCGTTATTTGAATCCGCAGCAATACTATCGGATCGTGAATCTCATGCAGAAGAAACGGACTGAGCGTGAGCAATACATTGAAGATGTCATTCACAGCATCAAAGAGAAGTTAGATGAGATGGGAATTCAGGGGGATATTTCGGGAAGGCCGAAGCATCTTTACAGCATTTACAAGAAAATGAGCTCCCGCGGCAAGCAATTTAA
The DNA here is from genome assembly GCF_052115445.1 of Paenibacillus sp. 2RAB27. Taxonomy (NCBI): domain Bacteria; kingdom Bacillati; phylum Bacillota; class Bacilli; order Caryophanales; family Paenibacillaceae; genus Paenibacillus; species Paenibacillus sp. 2RAB27. The sequence continues at coordinate 78,491 of NZ_JBFRGR010000014.1, read as the reverse complement.
CGAGATATATGATCTCATGGCTTTGCGCGTCATTGTTGACGGCATTAAAGATTGTTATGCTTCTTTGGGTATCATTCATACGTTATGGAAACCGATGCCTGGCCGCTTCAAGGATTATATTGCGATGCCGAAGCCGAATATGTATCAATCCTTGCACACGACCGTTATTGGGCCGAAGGGTGAGCCGCTAGAGGTTCAGATCCGGACGTGGGAAATGCATCGTACGTCCGAGTTCGGGATCGCCGCACATTGGGCTTACAAAGAAGGCGGCACTGTTGTTCCATCCGGCACCTTCGAGGATAAAATGAGCTGGTTCCGCGAAATTCTGGAGCTTCAGCATGAAACGAACGATGCGTCTGAGTTCATGGAATCCATGAAGATGGATTTCTTCTCTGATCTTGTTTTCGTCTTTACGCCAAAAGGGGAAGTTATCGAGCTTCCAGCAGGTGCAGTTCCGTTGGATTTTGCCTATCGGATTCATACAGAAATCGGCAATCGTACTATTGGTGCCAAAGTCAATTCACGGATCGTTCCGCTCGATCATAAGCTCAAAACCGGTGATATTATTGAAATCCTAACTTCTAAGCATTCCTATGGGCCAAGTCAAGATTGGATCAAAATCGCCCAATCCTCCCACGCACGCAGTAAAATCAAGCAGTGGTTTAAGAAAGAAAAGCGTGAAGAGAACGTTGAAAAAGGTAAGGATATGATTGAACGTGAGCTTAAACGCTTAGCCATCGATCCTCCGACCTTAATGAGCGATGATAAAATGCTGGAAGCGGCGAAGAAGTTTAATTTTAGCGATATTGAAGACATGCTCTCTGCGGTTGGCTTTGGTGGCATTACGGCAGCGCAAATATGTACCAAGCTAACGGAGAAGCTGCGTAAGGAAGCGGAAGAAGCTCAGATTATTAAGCTGAGCAGTGAAGTGAAAGAGGTCAAAGCACCCCCATCCACGGAGCGCAAAAGCCGTCCTACAAACGGTGTACGCGTCAAAGGTGTAGATAACTTGCTAGTCCGATTCGCTCGTTGCTGCAATCCAGTTCCAGGGGATTTCATTATTGGCTATATTACTCGAGGACGCGGTGTTTCTGTTCATCGCTCGGACTGCACGAACATTCCGACGAGTATGGGCGAGGAAGAACGGGTAATTGAAGTGGATTGGGCAGAGGCTGTTGAGTCTAATTTCAATGTGGAAATTCAGATTACAGGCCATGATCGCCGCGGCTTCTTAAATGAAGTGCTGCAAGCTGTATCCGAGAGCAAGACGATGATCTCAGCTGTTTCTGGGCGTTCCGATAAGAACAAAATGGCGACGATTCATATGACGATTTTGATAAAAAATATTGATCATCTTCAATCTGTTGTCGAAAAAATAAAACGCGTCAAAGATATTTATTCCGTTCAAAGGATTATGCAGACCTAGCTAGTAAGGGGATTTAGGAACGATGAGAGTTGTTGTTCAACGTTGTAAGAGCGCGGAAGTAACGTTCAATAATCAAACGATCGGTCGCATTGAGCAGGGGCTTATGCTGTTGGTTGGCATCACCCATGAAGACACCGAACAAGATGCGAAGTATCTTGCGGATAAAGTGGCCGGGCTTCGAATTTTTGAAGACGAAACAGGTAAAATGAATTTGTCTGTCCTTGAGACAGGGGGAGCCATTTTGTCAGTGTCACAATTTACGCTATATGGGGATTGTCGCAAAGGCAAGCGGCCTAATTTCATGTCAGCAGCGAGGCCAGAACAAGCAGAACCATTGTATCAGGAATTCAACAGAATGCTCAGAGAGCAGGGGTTACAAGTTGAAACGGGTGCATTTGGTGAAATGATGGATGTTTCCCTGACGAATTGGGGACCTGTTACCTTGATGATCGATAGCAAATAAGCTACTTGGGCGAAGGATTCAGGATAGGCAGCCTAGTCACTGGTTATACTAGACAAGTATAAACTAGCGGTTAGGAGCCTACAGATGCGTCAATCCATCAAAGAAAAGATGATGACTGCCCCGATACAGCAATTGTTCCATTCCTCTATGGCTGAGCGGATGAGTCAAGGAAATGCCTTTGCGGATGTTGAAATCAGTGCAGAATTCACTTCTGATCAGGAAAAAATGAAGAGTATCCCAAAGAAATCGTTCCGGTAATTCATAAAACCACGTGTGTGCTGTTCACCAGCCCTGCGTGGTTTTATTTGTACCAAAGGTAGAATTTCTCTCCTCCATCAAATTGTGGTAAACTAGCCTATGGAATTATTGTAAGACATGCAGGAGATAAGGTGGGTGCTTAAAGTCGTAATGGCAAATTCAAATCGTAACAAATCCACATCCAGAGGTTGGCTATGGTTAATGGTAGTATTGATTGTACTTACGCTGGTTGCTGCAACAGCCGCCATGTACTATCAATATAATCACCATAAGAACGGCGCCAAAGGACATAGTGATCAGCAACAAGCCCTTGAAGAAGTGAAATCGGTAAAAAAGGCGAAAGAAGCCTATGATGTCATTGTAATTGGTACGGACCCGGAGGGCATTGCCGCAGCGGTTTCGTCAGCTCGGAATGGATTAAGCACGCTGCTTGTTGATGGTCGGGATCGTGAGATCTTTGGCGGATTGATGACGCTCGGCTGGATTAACTCCTTGGACATGAATTATTCCACGAGCAAAACGTTGCTCGGCAAGGATGATGTATGGAATAAAGGGTATTTCTCGGAATGGTATGCCAAAACGGAAGGCGATTCCTTCGATGTGAATACAGCGGCCAATGCCTTCTACGATGCCGTAAAGAATGAAAAGAATATCGATGTCTTGATGAAAACGAAGAAAATTGATCCGCTGCTATCGCAAAATAAAAATGCGGTGCAGGGGGCGACGATCACACTTGAGAATGGCAGTACGCAAGTTGTCAAAGCCGCGTCCGTCATTGATGCGACACAAGATGGTGACTTCGCAGCAGCAGCAGGGGTTCCTTTTACCATGGGACATGAGGATATCGGAGATCCAAAATCGAAAATGGCCGTCACACTGGCGTTTCGATTGAAGAATGTCACACCTGAAGTATGGAAATTGATGGMCAACCGTTTGAATGGGGATGACAATTCGGGTACGGGTGTTACAGATGTGAGTGTATTTGGATACAGTGAAATGAGCAATTATCCTGCACTTAACAAGGATAGAGCCAAAATGAGAGGCCTCAATATGGGGAGGCAAAATAACAATACGGTGTTAATTAATGCCTTACAGATTTTTGGCGTAGACACCTTTGATCCGAAGTCGGTTCAAGAAGCATTCGACATTGGGAAGAAGGAACTGCCGAATATTGTTGCTTATATGCAGAAAACGTTCCCGGAATTCTCAACCGTTGAGCTCGATGGTTCAGCACCCGAGCTTTATGTGAGGGAGACCCGACATATGCAGGGTGAATACCGATTGAGTATCGTCGATGTTTGTACAAATGCAGATCAGTGGGATCGCATTGGCTTCGGATCTTATCCCGTTGATATCCAGCGTATAGCGCCTACAGACTCAGGTAATGTCGTGTGTAAGCCGAAACAATACGCAATTCCATTCCGCAGTATCGTTCCACAGAAGATTGATGGTTTACTCGTTGTAGGCAGAGCGGCAAGTTATGATACACTGCCACATGGAAGTGCTCGTGTTATGCCGACGGGCATGGCAGAGGGTGAGGCAGCTGGAGCTGCGGTGAGTTTGGCGAAAGCAGAGAATATGACGTTCCGTCAGATTTCTGCATCAAAGGACATGATAGCGAAGCTGCAGGCTCAGTTGAACAAGCAAGGCATGGAAGTTCAGCCGATGACCATTAAACCTCAGCCATTTATGGAACATAAGTCATTCGAAGGTTTGAAAACGGCGATGATGCTTGGATTGGCATCTGGTGCTTATGATAATAACTTCCGTCTAGACGACGCGGCCAATCCGAAGAGAATGGTCAATGTGGTTGGCGGGGCAAGGAAGATGAAGCCGGATGCATTTGTAGGGGATGTTAACCAAGCCATCGCTAAGATAGACAGTGCGGACAAAATTCCGTTGACTCTTGAGCAAGCTAGCTATACCTTCACGCAAGCACTTGGTATTAAGGGCACGCCTGCTGAAGCGCAAGCGAAGCTCGTTGAGGGGAAACTGCTAACAGCAACTACGATCAATGGCATTGCAGATAAGCAAAAACTGACCAATGCAGACACGTACATGATGATTCGTGACGTTAAGATTGGTTTGACAGGCAAGCCTTAGCCTACATCAATAAAGAGCCTTATTGCCGCAGGAGATGTGGCTGTAAGGCTCTTAGTTTGTAGTTGGCGATGAGTGAAATGATGATGACGGTTACATTTCTTAGTCTTCCTCGGCAGCTTCTTCGTCCGCTTCTGCTTCAGCGGATTCCTCTGCTTCTTCGTCGTCGGCAGCTTCTGCCTCCTCGTCTGCGGATTCTTCGCTTTCAGCTTCCTCTGATTCCTCAGCTTCTGCTTCTTCCTCATCAGCCGCTTCTTCTTCCGATTCTTCAGCATCCGTATCTGACTCTTCAATGGCCTCTTCTTCGGCTGCTTCTTCGTTAGCAGGTTGATCGTCAGCAGTTTCGGCTTCGGTTTCGGATTCCTCAGAGAAAAGCACCACGAGATCTTGACGTTCCTCTTGAAACTCGTTTTGTAGTGTCATTGTTACAGCCTCCAGATGTTATATTCAAGGCCATCCGCCTTGTTGTACATGTATATGTGAAAATAGCCTGAATATACGAATGAAACGAAATGAAAATGCTTGAAAGTAAACGATATTTTGGTGTAATCAAATTGTAATACGAGCTTCATGTTCCTTTAATCTAGGAGGGATATACTAATAGTCGACCCCCTTTAAAATATAAACTTTGAAAGCCTGCTGCCCCGTGCTGCAGGCTATTTTCTTTGTATACAAAGAAAAACCGCCACAGTCTAAGCTGGACGGTTTACGAATTTATTTATTACATAAGTGCATCTATGGAATAGTCACCAGCACCGATTAAGGCAACGCCAAGCGCAATGACTAGTAAAGCTAAATTATATTCAAATCCATTGGAAGTTACCCAGTAGCCGTTTTTGCCATGAACTTTAATAATAGCCATGATCATTGTAATAATAATAAGAGCTGCGCCAACTTCAGTCCATAAACCAGCGGCGAAGAGCAGACCGCCACCTAATTCGATTAAACCAGCAACAACCGCCATCATGACACCTGGTTTGATCCCGATGGATTCGAAGAATCCGCCTGTACCTTTGGGTCCATAACCACCGAACCAACCAAACAATTTCTGTGTACCATGTGCCGCCATCGTTAACCCAATCACCAAACGAATAATAAGAAGTCCTAATGCCATACTAACATCTCCTCTATTGATATATTTTGTTTAACAACTTACTTTATGTTAGTATATTATTACGAAGCACTTACTTTTGTCAAGCGACTATGTTAAAATAGTTATTACAGAAGTGGTTGGTGCCGTAATCGGCAAGAACTCGAAGGAGATGATTAAGATGGAAAATGATCAACTATGTCCCAAATTCGAGCATGCATTCGAACTTCTGGGAAAACGTTGGACAGGACTTATCGTGAATGTATTGCTATCCGGGCCTAAGCGGTTTAAAGATATCTCCGTATTAATCCCAAGTATGAGTGATCGCATGCTCTCAGAAAGATTCAAGGAGCTCGAGGCTGCCGAGATTATTATTCGACATGTTTATCCAGAGACGCCGGTACGGATTGAGTATGAATTAACGCCTAAAGGGAAAGGACTTCAGCCTGTTATGGATGAAGTACAGAAATGGGCGGACACTTTTAACTAAATATAGGTTGAGGGCGCATAGTAAGTATGGTTGTCTCTTGACTTTGCCCTTACCAATGTTTACAATAACCATAATGTAATTCCATACGAATGTGATCCATTGAAGGGACACAGTAATTCGCCCCCACATGTACAGAGAAGGAAGCCTAGGCTGCAAGCTTCCCATGATGAGTGAATGAACAGACCTCCCCGAGGACCAACTGGGAACAGCCATGAGTTAATGTGCTAAGTAGTAGTTGTGCGAATAGCGGGCGTTAACCGCAAAGAGCAAGATGTGTTTGATTGCGTAAGCAAGCAACATAGCATGCTGAATGTGGGTGGTACCACGGGTGAATTTGTTAATCAAATCTCTCGTCCCTGACGTAAGTCGGGGATGGGGGATTTTTTGCTTTTAGAAAGGCATGTAAGTAGAGAAAAAGGGAGGTTACTTCGATGAGTATTCAGAAGCCGAAAGGTACACAAGATCTGCTTCCAGGCGAGGTGGAGAAATGGCAGTACCTAGAGTCCAAAGCGAGAGACTTGTGTCAACGTTTTAATTACAAAGAAATCCGTTCGCCAATTTTCGAGAGTACTGAGCTTTTTTCGCGCGGGGTTGGAGAAACAACAGATATCGTCGAAAAAGAAATGTATACCTTTCTGGATAAAGGTGACCGCAGCATGACACTTCGCCCTGAAGGTACGGCGGGGGTCGTTAGAGCGTATGTGGAAAACAAACTGTATGGTATCCCTGATCTGACAAAGTTGTTTTATGTGGGACCTATGTTCCGCTATGAACAGCCGCAAGCGGGGAGATACCGCCAGTTTCACCAGTTCGGTATTGAAGCTTTCGGCTCCGTGGATCCAAGCATTGATGCAGAAGTGATCGCGCTTGGCTACACGTTCTATAAAGAGATTGGACTCAAAGAGGTAACCGTGGAGGTTAACTCCGTGGGCACACCTGCGGTTAGAACGGCTTATCGTGAACAGTTGCAGGCTTTCTTTGCTCCAGTGAAGGATCAGCTATGTAAGGATTGTCAGTCGCGCTACGACCGTAATCCAATGCGTATTCTCGATTGCAAAATCGATCAAAAGCATGGTGTAGGCGCACCTGACATCCTGGAGTTCTTGGATGAAGAGTGCAGCACTCACTTTGCACAGGTACAAGAGCACTTAACAGCGATGGAGATTCCATTCCGTATTAACCCTCGTCTTGTGCGTGGTCTGGATTACTACACGCACACTGCGTTTGAATATAAGGCAGCAGGTATCGGTGCGATCGACACGATTGGTGGAGGCGGACGCTACAATGGTCTAGTCGAACAGATCGGTGGACATGGTACAGATCAACCAGGTGTAGGTTTAGGACTTGGTCTAGAGCGTATTCTTCTCGTATTGCAAGCGCAAGGGGTTGAAATTCCGAAGCCTGAGCCGCTTGATGTGTACTTGATTGGTCTAGGTGAAGCCGCGGAGAAAGAAGTTACAAAACTTCTGCACCAGCTTAGAGTTCAAGGTTTAAAAGCAGAGAAGGACTATCAGGGCCGTAAGATGAAGGCTCAAATGAAGTCCGCTGATCGTTTCCAAGCTACTTATGTGGCGATTCTTGGTGACGATGAGTTGGCACGCGGCGAAATTACGCTGAAGAAGATGGAAACAGGAAATCAAATCACGCTAAGTTTAGTGGATCTTGCTTCAAACGCTGCAAAGACACTATTCGAATAAACAACTACACCAATATGGACACTACGAGGAGGAAATAACAATCATGATGCTCAAAACACATCATTGTGGGCAGCTAACAAAAGCCCATGTAGGCGAAACGGTAATACTTAATGGGTGGGTGCAAGTAAGACGCGACTTTGGCGGCCTTCTTTTCATCGACCTACGCGATCGCAGTGGCTTAATACAAACGGTGTTTAACCCGGATTTCTCTGGCGACGCATTGGCGATTGCAGACCGTGCACGTAATGAATACGTGCTTGCAGTTAAAGGGAAAGTCGTAGAACGTGATGCTGAAACAGTGAACAAAAACATCCCGACAGGTGAAATCGAAATTCAAGTAACCGATATTGAAATCATGAACGCAGCGAAAACACCTCCGTTCTTCATCGAAGATGGCGTGGAAGTGGATGAAGCGGTTCGTTTGAAATATCGTTACCTTGACCTACGTCGTCCGGAAATGCAACGTACGTTGATGCTGCGTTCCAAAGCATCCAACGTGTTCCGTAATTTCTTGGACTCTCAAGGCTTCATTGATGTGGAAACACCGATTTTGACAAAAAGTACACCAGAAGGCGCTCGTGATTACTTGGTACCAAGCCGCGTGCACCCTGGTGAGTTCTTTGCACTTCCACAATCCCCACAAATCTTTAAGCAATTGTTGATGGTTAGTGGTCTTGAGCGTTACTACCAAATCGCTCGTTGTTTCCGCGACGAAGATCTTCGTGCAGACCGTCAGCCTGAGTTCACACAAGTCGACATCGAGACTTCCTTCCTATCTCAAGATCAGCTTCTTGATATTCTCGAAGAGCTTGTTGTGAAATTGATGCAAGAAACAGCTAACGTTACAATCGAGCGTCCGTTCCAACGGATTACCCATGCGGATGCAATGGCGAAATACGGATCCGATAAGCCGGACCTTCGTTTCGACCTTGAGTTGAAAGATGTATCCGATATCGTGTCCACTTCCGGTGTTCAAGTATTCGCGAGCGTAGTGAACGGTGGCGGTCAGGTTAAAGCTCTTAATGCCAAAGGCTGTGGGACTTGGAGTCGTAAAGAGATCGACGATCTTCTTCCATTCGCAGCCCGTTACGGCGCGAAAGGTCTTGCTTGGATTCAAGTGAAAGACGGCGAATTCAAAGGGCCTATCGTGAAATTCTTCAACGAAGCTGAAATCGCAGCGTTGACCGAGCGTTTGGGCGCAGAAGAGGGAGATCTACTTCTATTCTCTGCGGATAAAAAGAAAGTCGTTGCTGATGTGCTAGGTAACCTTCGTCTGAAAATCGGTCGTCAACTAGGTCTTATCGATGATTCCGTATTCAAATATGCTTGGGTCGTAGACTTCCCACTTCTTGGGTATGATGAAGACGCGAAACGCTATGTGGCTGAACATCACCCGTTCACTCGTCCGAACGAAGAGGACATTCATTTCTTCGATACAGATCCAGGTCAAATTCGTGCGCAAGCTTACGATCTTGTCTTGAATGGTTACGAAGTAGGCGGCGGATCCATGCGGATTTACCAACGTGATGTGCAAGAGAAAATGTTCACAGCGCTAGGTTTCTCCAAAGAAGAAGCGTATGAACAATTCGGCTTCTTGCTGGAAGCATTTGAATACGGTACGCCTCCACACGGTGGCTTTGCCTTCGGATTTGACCGCTTGGTAATGTTAATCACAGGCCGTACGAACCTGAGAGAAACGATCGCATTCCCGAAAACAGCTAGCGCAACAGACTTGTTGATGGACGCTCCGGGAACTGTTGACGACAAACAACTAGAACAACTATCGATTCGCTTAGCGCTTAAGCAGCCTGCTGCGAAAGCCTAAGAACTTTGAAGAGGAAGTGTTCCCATGCTTCACCAATTTTCGCGCACTGAACTATCGATTGGACCTGAGGGTCTAGAAATAATGAAAAATAGTACCGTTGTTGTACTCGGTATTGGCGGTGTCGGCTCCATAGCGGCTGAAGCTTTGGCAAGATCTGGCGTTGGACGCTTAATTCTAATCGACAAGGATGTTGTCGATATCACGAATATTAACCGTCAGATCCATGCGCTTACGACAACTGTAGGTCAGCCTAAGGCTGATCTGATGAGAGACCGTATCCTTTTGATAAACCCCGAGTGTGACGTTATTTCTCTCCGGATGTTCTATACAGAAGAAACGTATGAGCAAGTATTCGCTTATCCGATCGACTATGTACTCGACGCAAGTGATACGATTTCCTACAAGATTCATCTGATCAAGCAATGTCTTGAACGCAAAATTCCGATGATTTCTTGTATGGGTGCAGCCAATAAAATGGACCCTACGCAATTTAGAATTGCTGATATTTCGAAGACAAGTATGGATCCGATCGCCCGCGTGATTCGTCAACGATTGCGCAAGGAAGGCATCAAGAAGGGCGTGAAGGTCGTATTCTCGATGGAAGAGCCAATGAAGCCACGGGAAGACGTTACAGAGCAAATCGTGCCTGCAGATGCACCTGATAGACGTAAGGCGCAGCAGCCGCCTGCGAGTAATTCTTTTGTACCTCCTGTAGCGGGGCTTATCATGGTGAGTGCAGCTGTGAAGGATTTGCTTGCGATTGGTGGGAAGAAGTAATCTTAGCAATGAGGGATGCCCGTGAAAATGGGTGTCCCTTTTTTCGCATTGGAAGGAGTTTTTTATTTGACTAGACATGACATGCCAATCCAGGCAAGGTATAATGGACAGACCAACTTTTAGCACCAAGTAAAGGAAACTAATCATGGATTTGTTTACATATGCGTCATCCCAAGATCCAGTGGGCAAGCTGCTCGCCGACCGGATGCGGCCAACGACATTGGATGAATATATCGGCCAAGAACAAATTGTCGGCAAAGGCAAGCTCCTCCGACGGGCGATTGAAGCTGATCAAGTGACTTCGATTCTTCTCTACGGACCTCCAGGGACAGGGAAGACGACGTTAGCGAACATTATCGCTAATCGGACCCAAGGCGAATTTATGAAGCTCAATGCAGTGGATGCTTCCGTGAAGGATGTTCGTGAAATCATTGAGCTGGCCAAAAGCACTAAAGCGATGTACGGGCGTAAAACGACGCTGTTTCTGGACGAAGTACATCGCTTCAACACCTCGCGGCAGGATGCGCTGCTTCCTGCTGTGGAGCAGGGCATCCTCATCTTCATTGGGGCGACCACAGAGAACCCCTTTCACCATGTGAACGGGGCCCTCTTGTCGCGCTCGACGCTGTTTCAGCTCGAACCGCTCACGGCGGAGCATGCGCTCATTGCCATGCGGAGAGCCATCGCCGATCCCGTGAAGGGGCTCGGCTTCATGCGCCTCCACGTGGACGAGGAGGCGCTGCAGCACATCGGGCAGATGGCCAATGGCGACATCCGCCGATCCCTGAACGCGCTGGAGCTCGCAGCGCTGACGACTTCACCTGAACCGGACGGCACGGTTCATATCACGCGCGAGGTGGCGGAGGAGTCGATCCGCCGCCCGATCGTGAAAGCGGACGAGTCGACGCAGTATGACGTCTTGTCCGCCTTTCACAAGAGCGTGCGCGGCTCTAGCGACGCCGCGCTGTTCTGGTTCCTCTATGCCGTCGAGAAGCTCGGCATGGATCCTATGACCTTCTTGCGGCGTCTCATCGTCGCTTGCAGTGAAGATATCGGACTCGCCAATCCGCAGGCGATGGTTCAGTCGGTTACGGCGATGGACGCCTACCATAAGATCGGCTGGCCGGAATCGAAGTACATCATTTCCCAGGCAATTTTATTCGCTGTGGAAAGTCCGAAGTCCAACTCGATTCCGCTCGCCATCATGCGTGCACAGGAGTTGATGGAGCGGGTGAAATCAGCGGAAGTTCCGCTGCATCTGCGTGATACACACTACAAAGGTGCAGAGAAGCTTGGTCATAAAGGTTATATGTATCCGCATAATTACCCAGGGCATTTCGTACGACAACAATACTTGCCGGATGAGATTCAGCATGAAGTGATTTTCGCGGCAACCAATCAAGGCACAGAAGAGAAGATGAAGCTTAATCAGCATAAAAGAAGAGGGACGCCTACAGATTCATAGAATCCGTAGAGTCCCTCTATTTTCTTGCTCCATAAGAATGGTAAATACCTTTTCTGTAACGGGATCATAACGAATGGAGACGATGAGTGGGAATTCAGCGCCATCCTTTTTGACCCAGAAGCGGAACTGCTGTTGTACGACACCTGGTGCCACGTTGGACTTTCCGATATATTTGTAATCTAGCAACGTATACACCTTACCAGCTTCGTGAAAAGCAAGACGGCTCCACTTGGCATAAGAGGGGTCCTGAATGGGCGCACTTACGGTTTGACCGCCATTGCCATGTTGGTTGGCGTCTACTGCAAGTGCAGATGAAGATCCTACCCAGCTGAAGCCAAACATGAGTAAAATAGCTATGATTTTGCTCAGTATCGCTCACACCTTTCGAGTTTAGCGTGTGCGACAAGGGGAGCTTGCATGCGCCATAGTGAACGGTAAATAACAGCAATGGGGGATACCCACTAGAGTTCCAATAATCTATTCCTATCTTCGAAAGGGATCGTAAGGACGCTATTTGTGCAGAATAACCTTGATTGCCAAGAAAGGGGAACGACAGTTCGCTATTTGTTCCGAAACTGACCATTTGGCCCTCTTCTCGGGTAAATAGTGTATCTACGTTCCCTTATACGTCGAAGTGAGCTTATTTCGCTGGAATAGCGCACTCTCGTTCCCTTTGGGGATAGAATAGAGGCTGTAGTAGCTGAATTAACCATGTGCAATCAACAAAAAAGGAGCACCTAAGTGCTCCTCCCCAATTACAGTTTAAAGATTTTCGTTAAATACTTGCCAGCAGCCTCACTGTACTGCTCCTGTAGCAGCGTACGGAGCTGAGCTTTCGCTTCAGGTGTTGGCAGTGTATTTTTCGCAATGCCATGCAGCTCCATCCAATGCGCAGCGGTCATATAACATGTGCTGTTCCAGCCGTTTTTGGTACCATTGGCGTTCAGACGCTCACTAATCCMCGCAATTACGATATCAGCTTTGCTCTGCAAGTCAATCAAGGCACGATCAAATTCATTCTTAGATTCTTTCGATTTCAAATCGGTCGCAGTGCGCAGAGCTTTCACATCAATGCCTTCATTCCCTGCAATAGCGTGATACACATCTACTGCCGCTTTGGAGAGCTCACCATCCGAATAACGCTCGTCCACCGTATAAGGATCTTCCAATAAGTTTTTGATCAACGGAAATAACTCAGAAGAAATTAATAAGGGCTTCTTGGCGAAAAATCGTCCATAAGCCGCAAGACCGTCACCTGGAAGGCGATCACGCCATAACCAAGGATCTGTTTCGTGTCCTGTATGCCATTGCTCATGGACCGTTAAGGATTCAAGAGAAGGATGCTCAGGGATGAATGTAGAGAGGGGCAGTATACCAATTTCCTTAACGAGCCTCTTCACATCTTCATACGTATCAGCTTTAATCGTTACCTCATTCATAGCCATACACATTCTCCTCCACACTAATCTTTGCACTAATTTCTTGTTTTTGTCCTACTTTACGCTCAAATCTTCGCCCTCTTACTTATGAACCTTATCAATCACACCGCCGCCTAGACATATCACACCATCATAAAAGACAACGGATTGGCCTGGCGTAACCGCTTTTTGCGGCTTATCGAAGACAACTTCACAGCTGCCGTCGGGTTGCAACGTAATCACAACGCCTTGATCCGCTTGGCGATAGCGGAATTTCGCTGTACAAGTGTAGGCACCTTCTGGCTTTTTCGGTGATATCCAGTTCACATTCGTTGCTGTCAGACCCTTGGAGTAAAGCCCAGGATGCTGTTCACCTTGCACAACGAGCAATTCGTTCGTCTCCAAATTCTTGTCCACAACGAACCATGGCTCACCAGAGCCTGATCCACCAATCCCAAGGCCTTGTCTTTGGCCTAATGTGTAATACATTAACCCATCATGACGCCCTTTGATTTCACCATTGCGTATATCGACCATATTGCCTGGGCGAGCAGGGAGGTATTGGCTGAGGAACGTCTTGAAGTCGCGCTCACCAATGAAACAAATCCCGGTGCTATCTTTCTTCTTCGCCGTTGCAAGACCAGCTGCTTCAGCAATTTCACGTACCTTGGACTTGGGCAAGTGACCGATCGGGAACATCGCTTTGGCAAGCTGACTTTGATTAAGGACGTTAAGGAAATAGGTTTGATCCTTATTCGAATCATTACCACGCATCAACACGAATTCACCGTCTTGTTCTTTCACTTGTGCGTAATGTCCAGTCGCGATGTAGTCGCCGCCTAGATCGAGGACCTTTTGCAGCAATTCCCCGAATTTAATTTCACGGTTGCACATGACATCAGGGTTTGGCGTGCGGCCCTTGGTGTACTCGTCCAAAAAGTAGGCGAAAACTTTGTCGTAATACTGCTTCTCAAAATTAACTGTATAGAAAGGAATGTCGAGCTGGTCACAGACCCGTCTGACATCCTCTGCGTCTTCTTCTGCGGTACAATGACCAAATTCGTCAGTATCGTCCCAGTTTTTCATGAAAATGCCAATAACTTCATAACCTTGCTCCTTGAGCAGCAGCGCGGCAACTGAAGAATCGACACCTCCAGACATACCTAAGATGACACGTTTTTCTGTTTGCATAGCGTAAACCTCTTTTCCATCTTGCTGGACTTTGTTGGAGCTGTTCATTTTGAACACTACTATTATACATGCCAATTGCTCAAAATTGAAATATTTCATGAGAATGTCATTGTTTTTCCCCCACAATACAAGGGTTTTGTGATAACATAGATACGATATACGGATGTTTTGGAATGTTTTTGCGAAAAATGGAAACGCTGTTTACCTAGATAGGGACAACCCTGGTGTTTAGTGTGGGTAGCAAGGTTGGTAAGCATTTCAAGTTTTAGCGATATATACAGACTCCATGATGGCATATCTTGTTGAATGAGGTGTTAATTTTGAAAATTTCCACAAAAGGTCGTTATGGTCTAACGATCATGATGGAATTAGCTAACCGAGTGGGTGAAGGGCCAACTTCACTGAAGAGCATTGCTGAGAGACATCAGCTTTCTGAACATTATCTTGAGCAGCTTGTAGCTCCTTTACGGAATGCGGGTTTAGTAAAAAGTATTCGCGGAGCTTATGGTGGTTATATTCTTTCTAAATCTGCCGAGCAGGTAACTGCAGGTGAAGTCATTCGTGTACTTGAAGGACCGATCTCCCCCGTAGATTTTACGGAAGAAGATGATCCTGCCAAACGTGACTTGTGGATTCGCATTCGTGATAGTATTGCGGATGTGCTGGACTCCACGACATTGGCGAATCTGATTTCTTTTGAGGATAAAGGTAAAAACGATAATTACATGTTTTACATTTAAGGTGACACATGGAACCTATTTATCTTGATCATGCTGCAACAACGCCCGTACATGCCCATGTATGGGAGGCTATGTTGCCTTTCTATACAGCAAATTATGGTAATCCATCCAGTACGCATAGCTTCGGCCGTGCGGCAAGAACTGCGTTGAATCGCTTCCGTGACGGTATGGCGAAATCCTTAGGCTGTTTGCCTGGTGAGCTTATCTTTACAAGCGGCGGAACAGAAAGCAATAACATGGCGATCTTTGGGATCATGCATGGGGAGCAAGCTGGCAGAAAGCATATCGTGACAAGTGCGATCGAGCATCATGCTGTGCTTCATCCCTGTGAACGATTGGAAAGCCTTGGATTTGAAGTCACATACGTCCCAGTAGGTTCAGATGGACTTATTCAAATAGAAGATGTGGAAGCAGCTATTCGTCCCGATACAGCTTTAATCTCTATGATGTATGTGAACAATGAAGTAGGGACTATCCAACCCATTGAGCAAATTGGTCGGTTAGCACGTAAACTTGGCATTACCTTTCATGTCGATGCGGTGCAAGCTTTAGGGAAGATTTCCCTGAATCTTGCCGAACTGCCGGTCGATCTCGTGAGTCTGTCTGCCCACAAAATTTATGGCCCCAAAGGCGCAGGTGCCCTCTACGTTTCCAAGCATACGAAGCTGCTTCCTCACGTATTCGGTGGTTCACAAGAACGCAAGCGAAGAGCTGGAACTGAAAACATCCCCGCCATTGCCGGCTTCGCTAAAGCAGTTGAAACCATTCTTCCGCTCCAAGAACGCAACTACACACAAGCTAGTAGGCTTCGCGAACACATGATTTCCATCTTAGAACAGCAATTGGGCTGTGAGGGGTTTGTGATTAACGGGCATAAGGCTTGGCATGTCCCGCACATTCTAAACATTTCTTTTCCAGGTGTTTCTACAGAAACGCTCTTAATGAACCTTGATTTAGAACAGGTAGCTGCTGCAAGCGGCTCCGCATGCACGTCTGGCTCACTTGAAGTTTCACATGTCTTACAGGCCATGAAACTTCCAGAAAATGTGACACACTCCGCTGTGCGATTTAGCTTTGGAATGGGGAATTCTAAAGAACAAATCGAAACGGCTGCCCATAAAGTTGCAACCATTATCCAGCGGTTGCGTAATAAGTAGTACTGGGTGGTTCTAGGAGGCGTTACGCTTGCGCAGAGCGCATGAATTAATAGGACTTCCCGTTGTAACCGTTGAGTCGGGCAAGCAAGTTGGTGAAGTAAAGGATTTACTGATTGACCCAACGTGGAACATAAGCGGCATTATACTCGAAGCGAAGACATGGTTCTCGTCCTTACGATACATTTCATGGGAGGGAATCGTTTCTGCCGGAGAGGATGCTATAACCATACCGAACGATAGTGTCATTTGCGAATTTGGGCAGAAGAATGAGTGCCATGCTTTTCTTGAGGGAAGCGACAAGATTAAGGGACTCCCGGTCATCACAGTGGGAGGGCACGAATTAGGCGTGGTAGAAGATGTTTATTTAAACCAGAATTGGGGTAAACAAATAGTAGGTTATGAATTGTCCGAAGGGTTTATTTCTGATTTAAAAGAAGGGCGAAAGTGGCTTCCCATGCCAGAATCGGCAACCATGGGGGAAGATGCAATCATCGTGCCTGGACATTGCGCTCAGGAAGTAGAAGAACTCTTCGTATCCAAAGAAGAATAGGGTGAGCATGATGCGTTGTCCAAACTGTAATTCCAAAGATATTGGAAAGATCGGTTCCCATCAATTTTACTGTTGGGGTTGTTTCATTGAACTCAGCGTAAACGGAGATAAGATGTCCGTCTATCAAGTTGAGGAAGATGGTACGTTAAGTTCTCTGGATGATTTGTTTTTTGAGGAAGAAGTTTCTCATATCCACGAGCACGTGAACTAAAGTTAACAAGTTGAAGCGTTATTGGTCAGGCGAGGAATCGCTTGAACAATAACGCTTTTTTGTCATGAGGTGCTAAGTCAGGATTAAATTGGACAACTAGTACACATACTGTATGAACGTTACTTTGAATTCAAATGACCAGAGGTGGAGGCAGCATGGAACGATTTTGGAGTAATAAATGGTTTGTGGGGATCATATATGCCTTATTAATCTTAGTCGGGTTATATTTGCTTTTGCTGATTAAACCTATCTTGTTTTACCTTTTCACATTCATTAAAGCCATCGTGATGCCGTTTTTTATAGCGATAATCATTTCGTATATATTAAATCCTGTGGTCACGGTTCTGAACAAACGCAAAATGCCGCGAACAATTGCCGTATTGCTAATTTATAGTGTATTTATCACATCAGTGACGGTCATTATTATGAATATGACACCTATGTTTGTAGAGCAAGCGGCTGAATTAAATGAACATATGCCACAAATGGCGATGAAAGCACAGTCCCTTGTTGATGGCTTCAATCAGAATAAACTGCTGCCTGACAGTGTTCGAAATGGCTTTAATCATTCCATAGGGAAACTGGAAACGAAGATTACCATGGCGGTTGCGAATTACATGAATCAAATTGGGACGACGATCAATATGCTGTTTATAGCTTTCATCGTGCCGTTCCTGGCTTTCTACATCTTGAAAGATTTTCAGATTATCGAGAAAACCGCGCTAGCCATTGTACCGATGAAGCATCGCAAAAAAACCGTCTCCCTGCTCATGGACATTGATACGGCGCTGGGCAACTATATACGAGGACAGCTCCTCGTGTGCTTGATTATTGGCGTGCTAGCATATGTGGGCTACTGGCTGATTGGCATGCCGTACCCGTTATTGCTTGCCAGCGTAGTCGCGATCTTCAATATCATCCCGTATATGGGGCCTTTTTTTGGCGCGGCACCGGCCATTATTATGGCTTCAACCGTCTCGTTGAAAATGGTGCTGTTCGTCGCACTTGTCAATTTGACCGTGCAGATTCTCGAGGGGAATGTGATTTCGCCACAAGTCGTAGGTAAAACGCTGCATATGCATCCGCTGTTTATCATTTTCGCCTTGCTTGTCGGTGGCGAAGTAGCTGGAGTTGTGGGATTGATCTTGGCGGTACCCTTCTTCGCCGTAATGAAAGTCATCGTCCAGCATGTGTTCATCCACTTCGTTCATAAGCAAACAACGTAGGCTAGCTGATCAGGAAACAGGCAAAAAGACGCACAAAACCCCTTGAGCCATGACTTGCGGGATCATGGTCCAAAGGGTTTTGCACGAGGGTTGAGGAGTTAGAAAAGGTTGTGGCCCATACGTAAACCATGAAATGGACTACGGAATAAGTGAGTAATAAACTTGCTGTTAGTTGTTAACTTTGAAAATGAAAATCATTATCAATAAACTTAGTATACGTCTATTGAGAATCATTGTCAATGGTGTTTTTCTAATGAAATGAAAGAAAGTACATGACTATTTCAAATGCTTGTCTTTATCATCACCTTGGCTGTCATCTTCTTCTTTTTGTTCCTTTTGTTCTTGAAATTCGACATGCGATTGCCCCGTTATGTAGTCAAACGGATTGTAACGGCTGTCCGGAATTTGCTTCCTAATGACTGTTTTCGCCATAATGTAAATGATTAAGACGAAGATGGGGAAGATGAGCCCGAGCAAAGTAAGTGTTGAAATGTCCATATAAAACACCTCCATATTTCTATATTCTACAGTATAATGCCCTCATATTGACAGGCACCCCCCATAAAGTTATAATTTGCCTTATCTATATGTGAATTAAAGCGTTGATGAAACTTAGTAAGCCATAGCTCATCGTCAGAGAAGAGGTTCCGCTTGGCAGCGAATGCTGCGAAGATCGGCTGGAAGAACCTTACGGTGCTAGGATGGCCCAAAGCTCGTTTCGGAGCGTGGATGAACTCCACCGGTTGGACCCGTTACAAATCCGCACAAGGAGATTGGATTCGCTCTACGCCGTAGGCAAAGGAAGCACGAAACCAATAACCAGGGTGGTACCGCGATGATTCGTCCCTGTTAGCTGCAGGGGCGTTTTTTGTTTTTTGTAAACTTATCCTAAATATGGAGGCTCACAGAGATGAAAGCAAGTGAAATTCGTTCGAAGTGGTTGCAATTTTTCGCGAGTAAAGGGCATAAGGTTGAGCCGAGCTCCTCGTTAGTCCCGCACAACGACCCATCTTTATTGTGGATTAATGCAGGGATTGCACCATTAAAGCCCTATCTGGATGGACGTGAAATCCCAGAGAATCCACGGATTACGAATGCTCAGAAATGTATCCGTACGAATGATATTGAGAATGTAGGTAAAACGCGTCGTCACCATACATTTTTTGAAATGCTGGGCAACTTCTCTATTGGTGATTATTTCAAGAAAGAAGTTATTCCTTGGGCTTGGGAGTTCCTAACGGATCCGCAATGGATCGGCTTTGATCCGAATCGAATCTCGGTAACCGTTCATGAAGATGATGAGGAAGCTTTTGATATTTGGAACAAACAGATTGGCATTCCAGAAGAGCGTATTTATAAGCTCAAGGAAGATAATTTCTGGGATATTGGTGAAGGTCCTTGTGGTCCTTGTACGGAAATTTTCTACGATCGCGGAGATAAATATGGTGACTTGTCGGATCCGGAATGCTGGCCAGGTGGGGAAAATGAGCGCTTCCTAGAAGTGTGGAATTTGGTATTCACACAGTTCAATCATAATTCCGATGGCAGCTACACGCCGCTTCCTAATAAAAATATTGATACAGGCGCAGGGTTGGAGCGTTTCGCTTCCATTCTTCAGGATGTTGACTCGAACTTCGATACCGACCTGTTCTTGCCGATCATTGAGAAAACGTGCGAGCTTACGGGCGTTGCTTACCACGCGAATGAAGATCAGGATGTGGCACTTAAAGTCATCGCTGACCATATCCGTACAGTAGCTTTCTCCGTTGGAGATGGCGTTCTTCCTTCCAATGAAGGTCGCGGCTATATCATTCGCCGTTTGCTGCGCCGGGCAGTACGCTACGGGAAAGTACTTGGACTCGATAAACCGTTCTTATTCAAACTAGTGCCAACGGTTGGTGACATCATGGGTGTTTACTATCCAGAGGTTGTAGATAAGCGTGAGTTCATCGAGAAAGTGATCCGTACCGAAGAGGAGCGTTTCCATGAGACGCTGAGCGACGGGTTGATCATTCTTGCCGAGATGGTTCAGAAAACGGAGCAAGCAGGCACGAACCAAATCAGCGGACCTGATGCTTTCAAACTTTATGACACGTATGGCTTCCCATTCGATTTGACGGAGGACTTTGCGTCGGAGAAGGGATTAACCGTTGATCGTGCGGGCTTTGATGCTTCGATGAAGGAGCAGCGTGATCGCGCCCGTGCAGCTAGCAACAAAGAAGGCGGCATGAAGGTTCAAGGCGGACCCCTGTCCGAATTAACGATTAAAAGCGAATTTGTTGGATATAATGAATTGGTAGTTACTGCTAATATCGAAGCGATTGTGCATGAGAATGAGCTCGTGGAGCTTGTTGGTGTTGGTGAGACTTGTCAGGTTGTCCTAGATCGTACGCCTTTCTATGCAGAGAGCGGTGGTCAAGTTAGTGATCATGGTACGATTCGTAACGATCAAGTAACTCTACAGGTTGTTGATGTGATGAAAGCGCCGCATGGTCAACATGTACATAAGGTTATTGTTGAATCTGGCGTACTTCGCAAAGGTGACTCGATAGAGGCGGTAGTAGCATCTGCACCACGTACGGATATCATTAAGAACCATACGGCGACTCACTTGCTGCATAAAGCACTTAAGGAAGTGTTGGGCACGCATGTTAATCAAGCGGGGTCCCTCGTTGAACCAGATCGCTTGCGGTTTGACTTCTCTCATTTTGGCTCTATCACTAGTGAAGAGCTGCAAGACGTAGAACAACGTGTGAATCAACAAATTTGGAAGGGCACGAATGTAGATATTTCCCTCAAAGCGATCGCAGATGCGAAAGCAATGGGCGCTATGGCGCTGTTCGGTGAGAAGTATGGCGATATCGTTCGCGTAGTACAAGTCGGTGATTATTCCTTAGAGCTCTGTGGAGGCTGTCACGTTCAAAATACAGGTCAAATCGGCTTGTTCAAAATTGTAAGTGAATCAGGAATTGGCTCCGGTGTACGTCGGATTGAAGCCGTTTCTGGACGCAGTGCGTACGAATATTTAGATGGTCAACTGCAACTGTTAAAAGAAGCAGCTGGATTGCTGAAATCGAACATCACGGATGTTCCGAAACGCCTTGATGCTACCTTGCAGCAATTGAAAGAGCTGGCGCGTGAGAATGAGTCACTTCGTGGAAAGCTTGGTCGTATTGAGGCAGGCTCGCTTACGGATCAAGTGAAACAAGTTGCAGGTGTTGCCGTTCTGGCAGCGCAAGTCAATGCGGCTGATATGGATTCTCTTCGTAACATCGTTGATGAAATGAAAGGGAAGTTGGGTTCGGCTGTAATCGTTCTCGGCGCAGCTGCAGAAGATAAAGTCAATTTAGTCGCTGCTGTAACACCTGATCTGGTTTCCAAAGGCTTCCATGYGGGTAAAATTATTAAAGAAGTCGCGGGGGCTGTTGGCGGCAGCGGTGGCGGTCGTCCAGACATGGCGCAAGCTGGCGGTAAGGATGCATCTAAATTGCAAGCGGCGTTAGCTAGTGTCGAAGGGCTGCTTTCCCAATTCGTATAATTATTTTTCTAATGGACAGGAATTTTTAAAACCATAGAGAATATATCACATGTATAACGCAAGTTTTTTTAATTATTTTACAAAGGTCACAAGGAAGTGGGGTGCTCCTGATGAGTTCCATGGACAAAACGATGAAGTTCAATGTGAAGGCAGAAGAGATCGAAACTTCGCCGAAGGATGTATTGCTGGCGGTGTATGATGCTCTTCAGGAAAAAGGGTATAATCCGATTAACCAGATTGTTGGTTACTTGCTTTCGGGAGATCCTGCCTACATTCCGCGTCACAATAATGCGAGAAGCCTCATTCGTAAACGGGAACGGGATGAACTGATTGAAGAATTAGTTCGTGCTTATCTGGGTCAACACAAATAGAAGAAAAGAGAACCAGCATGAGATGGATGGGCTTGGATTATGGGGATAAAACCATTGGTGTTGCATTAAGCGATGAGCTTGGATGGACAGCCCAAGGGCTTGAAGTGATTCGCCGCAATAAGCCGGGAGAGGACATTGAACGGCTTATACAGATTGTTAATGAATATGGCGTATCGCAAGTTGTTGTGGGGTTGCCCAAGAATATGAACAATACGATTGGACCCCGCGGCGAGATTGCGATTGCCTTTTCGCAAGAATTAGAGCAAAAGATCAGTGTACCAGTACACCTATGGGATGAGCGCTTAACAACCGTAGCTGCGACTCGGACGCTTCTTGAAGCGGACGTAAGCCGGAAGAAACGGAAGTTAGTCATTGATAAGATGGCTGCACAGCTTATTCTACAAGGGTATATGGATGCCAATATGAAGAGGTGATTGAACGTGTCCAAAGAAGAATTGCGTGAAGAAGAACCAGAAATCATTTACATCCCGGACGATGAAGGCAACGAAGAAGAGTTCGAGGTTATCATGAAATTCGAAGTGGACGGTTCAGATAAGAAATATATGATGGTTGTGCCTACAGACGGCGGAGATGAAGAATCCGACGAAGTGTATGCATTCCGTTACGAAGAAGACGACGACGGTGAGGATTTGAAGCTTTTCACCATTGACGACGAGGAAGAATGGAATATTGTGGAAGAAACGTTCAACACCTTAATGGCGGAGTTCGATGAGGAAGAAGAAGCATGAGTTTGACAACACCTTCTGATGTATTGCGCAAAATTTACGGGGATGATATCCTGTTGTCTGACGACCAAAGTGAGTCGACGGTGTATCAACTTCTGAAAGAATTCGTCTATGAGAACCAAACCTATGCTGTTATGCAATCGGAAGCCTTGAAGAAGGAAGAGGAAGTTGCTCTCTTTCGTGTCATTTCCAATGCTGACGGTGAATATGAACTAGTTACCATTGACGATGATGATGAGTGGGAAACGGTTTCTGAGTTATACGACGAGATGGTTTTCCCTGAGCAGGATGACTTGTAAGAAGTAGATAACCGAGCGGATGATATCCGCTCGGTTTTGTTGTGCATATGGTTAATGCTAGTAAGGGAAGCTACAGCAAAGGCTTGATGAGGGATGTTCTTAGGAGGAATCGAAGCGTTGTGAATATGGATGATGAGCTAGAAGAATTACAGAAGCCTAAGCGTAAAGTGTTGAAATGGGTATTGATTAGCTTTAGCATCGTTGTGTTGCTTGTTCTCGGTACAGCGGGTGGCATTGGATTGTTTATTGCAAGTGCGCTGCAGCCAGTTGATGCTACTGACCAAGAGGTCCGTGTATCGATTCCGCAAGGCTCCAGCTCGATACAGATCGCAGATGAATTAGAAACCAAAGGTCTCATTAAGAATTCCTCCATTTTCACGTACTATTTAAAGTTTAAAAAGCAGGGCTCCAAATTTCAAGCTGGTGAATATGCGATGAAGCCAGGTATGACATTTGAAGCAATGATTGATAAGCTCAACAAGGGAGATGTTGTGAAGGAAGAAATGATTCGCATCACGATTCCTGAGGGCTTTACAATTGAGCAGATCGCCACGAAAGTGAGCGAACAGAGCACTTGGAAGAAAGAAACGTTTCTGGGGCTTGTCGATGATCCTGCGGGCTTTAAATCTGAATCAACGCTATCAATTCCGGACACTAAAAATATCAGACACCGACTAGAGGGATATATATTCCCTGAAACGTACGAATTTAAGAAAGGCTCTACCGAAAAGGAGTTTGTCGAACGTTCATTAGACCAACTAGACAAGATGCTCGCGACGCTTCCACCTGACTGGAAGGACAAGTTAAAGGCTCGTAATCTCTCGATACACCAGATGCTGACGATTGCTTCGTTGATTGAGCGGGAGGTTGTTGTTGATTCGGAGCGTGCTACTGTTTCCGGGGTCATCGTGAATCGTTTGAAAATGAACATGCCGCTTCAGATCGATGCGACGGTACAGTATTTATTCGATAAGTCAAAGGAGCGTTTATTGGAAAAGGATCTTCAAATCGAGAGTCCATATAACACGTATTTGAATACTGGCTTGCCACCAGGTCCGATTGCGAGTCCTAGTCTAGCCTCGATTAAGGCCGCGATCTATCCGGAGGAAACGAAATATGTTTTCTATGTGACGAAGAAGGATGGAACTATGGGGCATTTGTTTGCAGAAACCTTTGAAGAGCATAAGAAGAATATTGCCAATAGTAAGAAGGCCACGAATTAAGTTGACAGAAGGTAGGTAAGCACGTGAATAAACCAGAATTAGTCATCAGCTGTGGTTCAATCGCTGATTTGAAACAAATGATCCTTGCAGGTGCAGATGCCGTTATTATAGGGGAAGATCGCTATGGACTTCGACTGCCAGGCGAGGTGAAGCTGAATGAGATCGGGGAAGCCGTCGCATGGGCTCACGAACGGAAAGCGAAAGTGTATGTCGCGGTTAACAATATTATGGACAATCAAACACTCGAAAGTTTAAAAGAGTACTTAGCCGCCCTGCAGGCAAATGGTGTTGATGCTATTATTTTCGGAGATCCAGCTGTCCTCATGACGGTTCGTCAATTACCGGAGTCGCTGCCGCTTCATTGGAATGCGGAAATGACTTCAACGAATTATGCAACCGCGAATTATTGGGGGAAGCAAGGGGCAGTTCGCGTTGTACTCGCGAGAGAGTTGAATATGGAGCAGGTGCTTGATTTTAAAGCGAAGTCAGAGATTCCTGTTGAAGTTCAAGTGCATGGAATTACGAACATTTATCACTCCAAGCGTGAGCTTGTCAAAAATTATATGGCACATCAAGGAACAACGCCGGAAGCGGACCGTTCGAAAGGACGAGGACTATTCCTCATTGAACACGAACGACGCGACCAACGTTATCCTGTTTACGAGGATTGCAATGGCACGCACATTATGAGTTCTGAAGATTTTTGTATGCTGGAAAATTTGCCAGAACTTATCGACGGAAATGTGGATAGTTTGAAAATTGAAGGCTTGCTCAAATCATCGCAGTACAATGAAACGGTCGTGAGAAGCTATCGTGCTGCGATTGATGCTTATCTTGCGAATCCCGAAGGCTATGAGTTTCAGCAAGAGTGGCTGGATGCGATTGTGGAACTACAGGATCCTGAACGTGAGCTTAGTTTCGGGTTTTTCTATAAAGAACAGGTATATTGATCGAAGAAAGAAGGTGCACTCCTAGATGACGACAGCCGTAGAAGCACGAGCCAGGGGTAAACGTGTAAGACTTGATAAGCCGGAGCTTCTAGCTCCAGCAGGTAATTTGGAAAAGCTGAAATTTGCGATTCATTATGGCGCAGATGCGGTATATATCGGTGGACAAAAGTATGGTTTGCGTTCGAACGCCGACAATTTTTCCAAAGAGGAAATGCGTGAAGGCGTTGAATTTGCTAAGCAATATGGTGCCAAAGTATTCGTAGCAACGAATATCTACGCACATAATGAGGATATTGAAGGCTTAGATGAGTACCTACGAGGGCTGCAGGAGGTTGGTATTTCAGCTATTATCGCTGCAGATCCCATCATCATGGAAACGTGTCGACGGGTTGCTCCTGAGCTCGAAGTTCACGTTAGTACGCAGCAGTCGGTGATGAACTGGCAAACGGTCCAATTCTGGAAAGATCAAGGGATCGAACGCGTCGTATTGGCGCGTGAGGTTAGCATGCAGGAAATCGATGAAATCAAGGCGCATGTGGATGTTGAAATTGAAGCTTTTATTCATGGCGCCATGTGCAGTTCGTATTCGGG
This sequence comes from Paenibacillus sp. 2RAB27, assembly GCF_052115445.1. NCBI lineage: Bacteria > Bacillati > Bacillota > Bacilli > Caryophanales > Paenibacillaceae > Paenibacillus > Paenibacillus sp. 2RAB27. The sequence goes on along the minus strand of NZ_JBFRGR010000014.1, from coordinate 52,689 downwards.
GCGGTGTGTGTTGTCCAATCACTTTACGGATCGTGATTCGAACCGCGGCGGCTGCTCACAATCGTGCCGTTGGAAATATGATCTATTCACGAAGGATCAGCCGCTTGATGCACCGTTGGCAACGGATTTCCCTATGTTTGCAGAGGATGATGATGCATTCACCATGGGCTCCAAGGATTTAAGCATGATTGATCATATCGCGGATATGATTGAATCGGGTGTGGATAGCTTTAAGATCGAAGGCAGAATGAAGAGCATTCACTATGTGGCAACCGTCGTGAATGCCTATCGTCAGGCGATCGATGCTTATTTCGAAGATCCTGAGCATTTCAAGCTCAATCCTGTGTGGCAGGACGAAATTCATAAAGCGGCGAATCGACCTTTGAACGATGGATTCTTCTATGAAGYGCCAGGTCATGAGGATCACATTTTTGAACCAGAAGATAAAGTTGTTGGCTTTGATTTCGTTGGATTGGTTATGGGGTATAACGAAGAAACAGGGGTTGCCCTTATTCAGCAAAGGAATCATTTCAAGCCTGGCCAAGAAATTGAGTTTTTCGGCCCGGAAGGGACGCATTTTAAACAAACAGTTGGCGTTATCCAAGATGAAGCGGGTCAAGAATTAACCGCAGCTAGACATCCCTTACAGCTAGTTCAGATAAAAGTAGAGTCTCCTGTAAAAAAATGGGATATGATGCGAAAGAAAACAGGCAAATAGTACCATGGAAGCTTTCTCCAGTGTGAGTTATATTGGAGAAGGCTTTTTTTATTCTTTTATATCGTTTTATAAAGGATATTGGAAATGAATGTCGAATTTCATGTATAACAATGTATGTAAACCTTTTCATTTGAGTAAGCATTCAAAAGAAGGTTAATTAGAAACTAATGGTGGTGAACGAAATGACAAAAAGACTCCAAGGTATGCGCTCCATTTTAAACAAAGTAGTTCAAGCAACTGGTCAAGTTCGAAGGGGTCGAAATGACACGGCAGGTGGTGGATCAGCTTCACCGAATGGTACATACGCATTCAAAGGACCGAGCAACATTAGGCTCGAAAATCCTGTAAAATCAGTTGGTATGAAGTTATTTTTGATGTTTTTTATTAGTATTTTGTTTTTCGTTCTTGTAGTAGGGATGATTTCGTATTCCGTCTCCAAAAGTGTTATTAAGGAGAAGGTGTCCCAATCCAGTTTACAAACCGTGACACAAGCAGGTCAGAAATTAGATTTCCTGTATCAGACCTTTGATGATGTATCGTTACAAATTATGCTGAATAAAGAATTGCAGGATTTACTTGATAAGGTTCCTAAATTGGAGGCATCCTCCTATGAAGCACTAGATGTTACACGTCAATTGACAGAGAAATTAAACGTAGTGACCTTCTCCAACAAATCAATTAAAACGCTTCATTTGTATCGACCAGATGGTAAATTGATTCTGATTACTGGAGCTGGTGGCTCTCCGGCAACTGAAAATTTAGCTTCGACAGAGTGGTTTAAAGCAACAATAGAAAACGCGGGTAAAGTAACTTGGTTAGATAGTCAAACCAAAGGATACTCAAGCAACTCCGCGAATACGTTTGCGATCAGCCGTCTGATGCGTAATACGTTAACGAACTCGTCAACAGCTGTTCTAGTTATTGAGCTGAGCACAGACATCTTGACGAAAGAGTTAAGCGGTATGTCTTTAGGAGATGACAGTAATGTCATCATTACGAATCAGAAAAATATGAATATCGCATTAAAAGATATGAGTCAAATTGGCAAAGTATCTTCTATCCAACTTACGAAGGAACAGTTTGAAGAAGAACATGGTTCATTTATCACGAAAGATGATCATTTAGTAGCTTTCTACAAATCAGCTGTATCGGGCTGGAACTTAGTTGGTGATATTCCGGTCAGTGCGCTAGTGAAAGACGCGAAGAAAATTTTCAACTACACGCTTCTGATCGCATTTTTTGCAGCGATTGCAGCGGTCATCATCGGTATCATCGTAGCTAGAATGATTGGTAGTCCACTTATTAATCTGCGCAACCTGATGCAGCAAGGTGCCAAAGGTAAGCTGACAGTTCGCGCCAATTACAAGTCTCAGGATGAGATTGGGCAGCTAGGTGCAAGCTTTGACGTCATGATGCAGCAGATCACGACATTGGTACAGCACACGAGTACATCTGCACAAGCTGTATTCGAAACGGCGCAAGAATTGACGAACTCTTCTAAAGTTACGGCAACAGCGGCAAGAGAGATTGCTGTGGCGACGGATGAGATTTCCAATGGCGCAGGCGGTTTGGCGACGGAGTCTGAGAAAGGCAACGAGCTAACACACCATATCGGCATTCAAATGAAGCAAGTTATTGAAGCCAATCTTGAGATGGGAACTGCGGCAGCGGATGTACAAACGTCCAGTGAGCTTGGAACGAAGTACATGTCAGAGTTGATTGCCAAAACGAATCTGACGGAAGAAATGATCCGCTCCATGGTTGATAAAGTGGATAAACTGAAAGAAAGTACACGTTCGATCCGTAAAATTTTGGATCTTTTGAATAACATTTCGAAGCAAACGAATATCTTGTCTTTGAATGCCACAATTGAAGCGGCACGTGCAGGTACTGCGGGCAAAGGCTTCATGGTCGTTGCGGATGAAATTCGTAAGCTTGCTGATCAGTCCAAACAATCCATCGATGTTGTTGGGCAAATTACAGAAACGATTCAAGGTGAGATTGATGAAACTGTTAAAGTACTTTCAACAGCAACGCCAATCTTCCAAGAGCAGATTATGGCTGTTAAAGAAGCAGATACGATTTTCAAACAAGTAACGAATCATATGGGTGGCTTTATTGTTCAGTTGAGTACCGTTAGTGATTCCATTTCGACACTCGAACAATCACAAGTGGTGCTGTCGGATGCCATGACGAATGTCAGTGCAGTTGCTGAGGAATCGTTGGCGACTTCCGAGGAAGTTGCATCCCTAAGCTCCGAACAGCTGAGCATCAGTGATGGTTTGGTGAAATTGTCGGACAAGCTGGATCAACTGTCCCAATCATTGACCGATACATTATCCAAATTCGAAGTATAATAGCACAAGTGAGTCCACTCTCCATTAGGAGGGTGGATTTTTTGTGTTTTTGCAGTGTGGAAGCGGTTTGCCCTGATGCTAGAATGCCGATACTGGAAGCAATAAGGTCATTTTGAACCGTGTAAAAGGGGATCGTATCATGAGTGAGAATCAATTATCATCGATGGAGAAGAGACGTATGTTTTTGATGCTCTTTTTGATTCTGCTTTTATTTCTAGGTATATTCGGCAAGCTGTTCTGGATCCAAATCGCCGCAACGGAAAGCTATTCATCACGAGGAATCAATTTGGTGAAAAATTCCGTGATTCAAAGGCAGCGTGCACTTGTCTTAGAGAGTGGAAGAGGCGAGATACTGGATCGTAATCTGCAGCCATTAACTGGCCAAATTGTGAAAGCATTAGTTGCATTCCCGATCAATAACGAATTTGCGATGAATGGGCAGGAAGTGAGTCAACTAGCACGTATTTTGAAGACGAATAAAGAGAGTTGGTTATCTTTTGCTCATAATTTGAAAGAGCCGCAAGTATGGGGGACGCAAGATGGGGGGAAGGCACTCTCGTTGAGTTCCCAGCAAGTGAAGGAGATAGATGGATTAGGCTTAGCGAATATTAAGGTAGTTGAAATGGAAGATCGCTATCCTACTGGCATGACAGCGCGTCAGTTAGTTGGCTTTATCGGTCAAAATCCAGATCGTGTGATGCAAATCTACGGCTCGGATTTGGAAAAAGGGCGAGTTGCTCTGACTTCGAAGATTGGGGGAGCAGGCCTTGAGAAGTCATTTGACGCATGGCTTCGCGGTGTGGGTGAAACCTCAATTTCCTATTTCACGGATGCGGGAAAGAGGCCTCTAGCGGGATTGGACGCACGGATGATTGCGCCGGCTAACTCTTTCTACCCTGTGAAGCTAATTACGACCTTAGACAGCCGTGTGCAGCAGCAAATCGAAGCTCTAATGGATAAGCTGAATATTCGCGAGGGAGCGGCAGTTGTTCAAGAAGCAGCTCATGGCGATGTCATCGCCATGGCGAGCAGGCCGAACTATAACCCTTTACAGGTAGATCTAGCCAGTAATAATTGGAGCAATTATGCAATCAAGGCGACGGCGCCTGGTTCGATTTTCAAAACAATTGTAGCCGCGGCAGCGTTGGATGAGAAAGTTGTGTCGCCTACGGAAACGTTTGATTGTGAAGGCGCGCTCGGGAAGTACGGCTTTACTTGCTGGCGGAAAGATGGTCATGGCCCTTTAACTTTAGAAGAGGGATATGCGCAATCGTGTAATATCGTATTCGCGAATGTCATGAGGCGTCTGACAGCCGCTCAACTAGAGAAATATGCCAATAAGCTAGGTGTTCTAAATGAAGTAGGCTGGACAGGGAAAACAGATACGAGAGATGCTTTTGAACAATTTGATTCCGAAGAGAGAGGGCAATTATTTGCTGCACATACCCCAGAGAATGATGAGGGGGTTCTCATGCAAACGGCGATTGGTCAAAGGGATGTCAGAATGACGCCACTACAGGCTTCGAATATGGTTGTGACCTTGTTGAATGATGGGAAGGGCTTTACCCCTAGAGTTGTACAAGAAATTCAATATCAAACGGGGCGTGAGATGGAGGCGTTTCCTGTTAAAAGCCTATCTTCTGATGCTGGCAAAATTTCAGCTGCAACAAGTCGTACCTTGCTGAGTTGGATGAGAGAGGTTGTCACAGAAGGAACAGGTCAAGGCCTGCAAGGTGCGAAATGGAAGCTGGCAGGTAAGTCAGGGACAGCGCAAATTCAAAATGGTAACCATGAGAAAGTGAATCAATGGTTCATTGGATATGGGCCTGTAGAAACGCCTCGTTATGCCGTATCCGTTGTGATCAAAAATACGGACCCAACTGAAAGTAATAAGGCGATTCCTTTATTTAAGGGGATCATGGACATTTTGGCGAGCCAAGGGTTGTCAAACAGCAAATAACAGGTATGATGGATGTTAAGCCTATTTGGCTACCCATGCTGATGACACATACTAAACTCAGGAGACCTAACCTTATGGCGACCCAACTGCCTTCAACCTTACGCTTGCTAGATCGTTCAAATGATACCGAATCCCAACCAATTTTATATGCTTTCGCTTTAGAAGAGCTCTTATGCCGTGCAATTGGGCAAGGAACACCTCCCATCTTACATATTTGGCGGCACCCGCGTGCGTTCGTCATGGGATTAAGAGATAGCAGATTGCCAAACGCTGCGAATGCAGATGAATGGCTGCGAAGCCAAGGGTATGATACCGCTGTACGTAATTCTGGCGGAGCAGCTGTACCCTTAGATAAGGGAGTCGTTAATATTTCTTTGCTGCTCCCGAAGGAAGCGGGAGATATGGAACATCGTAAAGATTTCGATGGGATGGTCGGATTGATTCGAGAAGTGATGGCTTCCATTACGGATCGAATTGACCAAGGGGAAATTATCGGTTCATTTTGCCCAGGGGAATTCGATCTGAGCATTGGAGGGCGTAAATTTTGTGGTATTGCACAACGCAGACAGCAACTGGCCATTTCAGTACAAGCTTTTCTAATCGTTGAAGGCCGCGGCGAGGAAAAGGCTGCATTAGCTCGTGGATTTTATGAGAGGGCTGCCGTAGCAGCAACCAAACACGATTATCCGATTGTAGTGCAGGAAAGCATGTCGAGCTTAGCGGAGTGTTTGCACTTGCCGTTAACAGTGGAGTTGTTTGTTGAGCAATTACGACAAGTAATGAACAAGCGAGGCATTCAGCTTGCTCAAGCTGAGGAAATCGCCGGGTATCCCGACGATTCTCAGATTCAAGAAATGATTACACTGATGAAGGATCGCTATGCCATTTCATCCTAAAAAATAATGAAGCGTAGCTGGCAGTTCAATTTGCCAAAAACCCCATATATGTTTGCCAGGTTTCTCTGTATAGTGAAGCGTGGCATTTTTGTCTTGTAAAAACGTGTGAGTCAGTCTATTTTCCCGGACGAAATCGAAAGTGCCGCGCTCTGTTGTAACGTCGGTTTCATCTGTGCCGATCAACATATAAATCTCAAGCCAAGATAAGTCATCTTCTTGTTTGATTCTTTCACGCGTTATGTCGAAAAATGCGCCTGACAAGGATATAACTCGGCAAAAAAGGCTAGGATAATCTAAAGCGAGATGCAAGGAAACTGTTCCACCAAGTGAATCTCCTGCAAGAATGCGTTCTGATCGCTCCGTACGGACGGGATAACGACTTTCTACATAAGGGAGAAGCTCCTCTGCGAAGAATTGACAGTAGGCATCATGACGCTCTCCTTCAGGTGCGTACTCGGATGTTCGGTTAGCATTATTCACATCGACTCCGACTACGATGGCAGGCTCCAGATTCTCATCCAGGATTAATCGAGTAAGGGTTGTAGCAATTCTGCCGAAATTAAAGAACTGTTCACCATCTTGGCAGTAAATAACGGGATAAGAGAGCAGTTCGTTATAACCAGGGGGGAGATAGATCCGCAGGGGACGATTTTCTCCGAGCAGGCTCGAGGTTACTTCATCTTTTACAATAGTACGCTTATACAAACGGGAGTCATCAAGCATCGTGGATCTCCTTCTCAATTGGGGTAGGTGTATTATAGCAGTTGTTGTTTCCTTATTAACTGTATTATATATTTTGTTAAACTGTACTATTCACTAACAGTAAAAAAGGTGAGATACCCCGCCACTACTGGTGTACAATTCACCAAAACAGGATTATAATAATACTATAACAGAAGTTCAGATAGTAGGCACCAAAATCATATAAGAGGTGAAATGGTATGAGTAAGCCACTTGTCAGCCAAGCAAATTATGAAGTGACCACAGAAAAGGTTGAGCCATTGCAGGTTCTTGCTCCAGATGGCACAGTCGTAAATCCCGACAAAATGCCGAAGCTTAGCGATGAACAATTAAGAGAATTAATGAGAAGAATGGTATTCACACGCGTATGGGATGAAAGAGCAGTCAATCTAGGTCGTCAAGGCCGTCTTGGTTTCTATGCACCGGTTTCTGGTCAAGAAGCATCCATGATTGGTAGTGAATTTGCCCTAAATAAAGATGATTTCATTTGCCCAGGTTACCGCGATATGCCGCAATTGGTATGGCACGGTCTTCCGCTTTATCAAGCATTCTTGTATTCCCGCGGTCATCAACATGGCGGACAAATTCCGCAAGATGTTCACGTACTAATGCCGCAAATTATTATCGGCGCACAAATTCTTCACGCAACAGGCGTAGCGATGGCTTTCAAAAAGCGCAACCAACCGCGTGTAGCAATCACGTACACAGGTGACGGCGGAAGCTCCGAAGGCGATTTCTACGAAGGTATGAACTTTGCAGGCGCATTTAAGTTGCCTGTCATTTACTTTGTACAAAACAATGGTTACGCGATTACAACACCATATTCGAAACAAACAGGAGCACTTTCTGTTGCACATAAATCCGTTGCTGCGGGTATCAAAGGCGTGCAAGTAGACGGCATGGACGTTCTAGCTGTTGTTCAAGCAGTTACTGAAGCTGCTGAAAGAGGACGCAGAGGCGAAGGCGCTACGTTGATCGAAGCGTTGACGTACCGTTACCGTCCGCATTCCTTGGCGGATGATACTACGAAATACCGTACCAAAGATGAAGAGTCCGATTGGGAGCCAAGAGATCCACTTACGCGCATGCGTTTGTTCTTGACGAAGAAAGGTCTTTGGAACGAAGAAATTGAAGCTCAAGTGAAGGAAGAAGCGAAAGCTACTGTTGCTGAGCACATCAAAAAAGCAGAAGAAACAGAGAAAATGACAGTCGCTGGTTTGATCGACTCCATGTTCGAAGTTACACCTTCACATTTGGAAGAACAAAAAGAATTGTATAAATAGAGTACACGTTCGAAACAAGTTTTAACTTTAGGAGGCACAGAGTAGTCATGGCACAAATGACAATGATTCAAGCGATAAAAGACGCGATGCGCGTAGAATTAGAAAGAGATCCTAATGTTATTTTGTTCGGTGAAGACGTTGGTAACGTTGGTGGCGTATTCCGTGCGACAGAAGGTTTACAAAAAGAATTCGGCGAAGAGCGTGTATTCGATACGCCTCTTGCTGAGTCCGCAATCGGCGGACTTGCGGTTGGTTTAGGCGTACAGGGCTTCCGCCCAATCGCTGAAATCCAATTCGTAGGTTTCATCTACGAAGCACTTGACCAAATTTGCGTGCAAGCAGCGCGTATGCGTTACCGTTCCGGCGGTCGTTACAACTCCCCAATCGTATTCCGTACGCCATTTGGAGGCGGTGTGAAAGCGGCTGAGCTTCATACAGATGCACTTGAAGGTCTACTTGTTCAAACACCAGGGATTAAAGTCGTTGTTCCTTCCAATCCTTACGATGCAAAAGGGCTACTAATTGCAGCTATTCGCGATAATGACCCTGTTTTCTTCATGGAGCATTTGAACTTATACCGTGCGTTCCGCGGCGAAGTACCAGAAGGCGAATATACAGTCGAGCTTGGTAAAGCGAATGTTGTCAAAGAAGGTTCTGACGTAACAATCATTACTTACGGCGCTATGGTTCACACATCCATGAAAGCCGCTGAAGAAATCGAAAAAACAGAAGGTGTGAAAGTCGAAGTTATCGATCTTCGTACACTTCTTCCATTGGATATCGATACAATTGTAACTTCCATTAAGAAAACAAATCGCGCGATTATCGTTCAAGAAGCGCAAAAAACATCTGGCGTAGCTGCAGAGGTTATTGCTCAAATTAATGAAAAAGCGATTCTACATCTGGAAGCGCCAGTTCTACGTATTTCACCACCAGATACGGTGTATCCATTTGCACAGATCGAAGATGCTTGGTTGCCAAGTCCAGCAAGCGTTATTGCTGGAATTAAGAAAGTACTTGAATTCTAATTCACCCAGTCGAAGGTAACAGGAGGTCGTACACGTGGCATTGTTTGAATACAAGTTCCCAGAGCTTGGTGAAGGCATACATGAAGGCGAGATCGTGAAAATGTTAGTTAAAGCGGGTGATACCGTAACTGACGAAACGATTCTTATGGAAGTACAGAATGATAAAGCAGTCGTTGAAGTTCCTTGTCCGGTTGAAGGCAAGATCGTCAGCGTTGCCGTCAAAGATGGACAAGTCTGCACAATCGGTGAGCTTGTGATGACGATTGAAGTAACGGGCGAGATGCCTGCGGCTTCGATGCATCAAGGATCCAGCCACGCGGCACCAGCCGTGGCTGTAGCGACTCCACCTGCTGCGGCTCCGGCGCCAGCAGCAGTAGCAGCACCAGCAGCAGCGCCGTCATCAGTAGCTGCTCCAGCACCAGCCGCGCCAAGCACTGGCGCGGGCCGTGAAGTGCTTGCGACGCCTAGCGTGCGCAAGCTGGCAAGAGAGAAAGGCATCACACTCGCAGAGGTGACGCCTACAGGGAAGCACGGCCGCGTAACACGCGAGGACGTGCTTGGCTTCACAGGAGCTGGCGCAGCCGCAGCTCCGGCAGCAACAGAAGCAGCGTCATCAGTAGCTTCTGAAACAACAACAGCACCTGCTGCTGCACAAGTGGTTGCAGTTGGCGATCGCGTCGAAGAACGGATTCCGTTCAAAGGCATCCGTAAAATCATCGCGAACGCGATGGTTAAATCCGTGTACACGGCTCCGCACGTGACATTGATGGATGAGATCGACGTATCCGCACTTGTCGCACTTCGTGAGCGTACGAAGCCGCTAGCAGAGAAAAAAGGCGTGAAACTGACGTACCTTCCTTTCATCGTGAAAGCATTGGTAGCAGCTTGCCGTCAATTCCCGGTCATGAACGCCATGATCGACGAAGAGAAACAAGAAATCGTCTACAAAAAGTATTACAACATCGGGATCGCAACAGATACAGACAACGGCTTGCTCGTTCCTGTTATCCATGATGCTGACCGTAAAAACGTATGGTCCGTCGCAGCAGCGATTAAAGATTTGGCCGTGCGCGGTCGCGAAGGCAAATTGTCTCCGAACGAAATGAAAGGCGGCACCATTTCCATCACGAACATCGGGTCTGTTGGCGGTATGTTCTTCACACCGGTAATCAACTTCCCAGAAGTTGCGATCTTGGGTGCAGGCCGTATCACGGAGAAGCCAGTTGTGAAAAACGGAGAAATCGCTGTTGGACACGTTATGGCGCTTTCTTTGAGCTTCGATCACCGTATCGTAGACGGAGCGACAGCACAAAGCTTCTTGAACTACATCAAACAGCTTCTGGCTGATCCAGAGCTTCTCGTCTTGGAGGTGTAACATCATGGTTGTAGGAGATGCTTCTTTAGATATAGATTTGTTGGTTATCGGTGCGGGTCCTGGCGGTTACGTTGCTGCGATTCGAGCAGCACAGCTTGGACAAAGCGTTCTTATTGTTGATAAAGAGGCTTGGGGCGGCGTCTGTTTGAACCGCGGTTGTATCCCATCCAAAGCTTTGATCTCAGCAGCACATACGTATGAGCACGCTCAGCATGCTGACAGCATCGGGATTTCCGTAGAGAACGTGAAAGTGGACTTTGCGAAGGTACAAGCTTGGAAAAACAGTATTGTTGCTAAACAAACAGGCGGCGTTAGCGGCTTGCTCAAAGGCAACAAGATCCAAACGTTCCAAGGTGAAGCGATGTTCATCAACGAGCACGAAGCACGTGTGTTCAATGATGCTGAAGCACCGCGTTACCGTTTCAAGAACTGTATTATCGCAACAGGCTCTCGTCCGATTGAGTTGAAAGCTTTCCCTTACGGCGGAAGAATCATCTCTTCGACAGAAGCGTTGAACTTGCCTGAAATCCCGAAAAGCATGATCGTTATCGGTGGTGGCTATATCGGGATCGAGCTTGGTCAAACGTATGCGAAATTCGGTACGAAAGTGACTGTATTGGAAGGCTCTGATTACGTGCTTCCTGGCTTCGAGAAAGAATTAACAAAGCTGGTAGCTAAGAACTTAGAGAAAGTTGGCGTAGAGGTTCATACCGAAGCGTTAGCGCAATCCTGTACGAAAACAGACAACGATGTTACGGTTACATTCACAGTTAAAGGCGAAGAGAAACAAGTCACAGCAGATTACGTTCTTGTAACTGTTGGTCGTCGTCCGAACACAGATGGCGAACTTGGTCTAGACCTTATTAACTTGAAAATGACAGATCGCGGTTTGATCGAAGTCGATAACCAAGGTAGAACGAGCATTCCTCACATTTTTGCAATTGGTGATGTTGTTCCTGGTCTTTCCTTGGCACACAAAGCTTCCTATGAAGCAAAAGTGGCGGCTGAAGCGATTGCTGGTCACGCAAGTATCGTTGATTACAAAGCAATGCCTGCAGTCGTATTCTCCGATCCGGAGATTGCTGGCGTAGGTCTAAGCGAAACCGAAGCGAAAGCGCAAGGAATCAATGTAACCATTGGTAAATTCCCATACGCGGCTAACGGACGTGCGAACTCTTTGAACGCGGCTCAAGGCTTCGTGAAGCTTGTCGGCGACAAAGAAACGGGCCAATTGCTTGGTGGACAAATCGTAGGACCAGAAGCTTCGAACTTGATCGGTGAGCTAGCGCTTGCTGTTGAGATGGGCGCTAACCTAGAAGATATCGCACTTACGATTCATGCACATCCAACATTGACGGAAATGATTATGGATGCCGCTGAAGGTGCGCTTGGACATCCGATTCACCAACTTGGCAAATAATTTATTTCATACGGTTATTTCAGGCCTTTAGATAAAAGTCCCGAGGGTTTGGCTATAAGCCGCTCTACGGGACTCTTTTAATTCAAAGGAGGAATTCGGAACATGATGATGATTGACGCTTCGAATCGGCAGCTTATATAATTTGTAGAGCAAGTCATGTAAGCTAATACGTTGGGAGCGTTGAACATGCATACACCGAAACCGATCATCATTGGTCACCGCGGCGCGGCGGGTGAAGCTCCAGAGAACACGCTGGCTTCATTTGTATTGGCGCTTTCGCAAGGCGCACAGGCGATTGAATTGGATGTTCATATCACGAAGGATGGCGAGATCGTCGTTTGTCATGATGGAACATTGGATCGAACAACGAATGGTTCAGGACTTATTTGCGATAAACCATGGGCAGTCATTCAGAAGCTAGATGCTGGAGCATGGTTTTCGGAGAAGTTCAGAGGGGAACGTATCCCCCTTCTAAGCGAAGTATTTGATGTAGTGCCGAAGGGCACGCTCATCAATGTGGAAGTGAAGCATGCCTACGAAGGGCGCATGGAGAAAGCACTTTTGGCGTTCTTCCGAGAGGTAAATCGGTACGAGGACGTCGTTGTTTCTTCTTTTGATCACAAAGTAATTCAGCGTTTAAAACGGGCAGAACCCGCGTTGAAGGTGGGCTTGCTGTATGCAGCGAATCTCATCGACCATACGGGATATGCCAAACTGCTTGAGGTCGAAGTCTACTCCCTGCATCCCCATTATCATTCGATGGATGAAACGGATATTGCATCGGCAACAGCAGCGGGGCTAGCAGTCTACCCCTACACGGTGAATGAACTTTCGGACTATCAACGGTTGACCAACGCTGGTGTCACCGGTATTATCACAGATTTCCCCGGCAGGTTGAAGGCATTTTTGCATACATAGCCAAGAATAAATAGACCGAAGCATACAGATGCTGAGGTCTTATTTTTTTTCCCCGCATACAATGAACTATTGACAGACTCGAACGAGATACCAATAGGGGGAATTTCCATGTTCAAATGGATGTTCGTTACGCTCGTAAGGCTTTTACTTCCGTGCTTGCGTCTGTTTGTGTTGCTTGCTTTTAAGGTGAAAGTGACGGGCATGGCGAAATTCGATCTGACGGGCAAAACAGTGCTCATTCCGAACCACGTATCCTTATTGGATGCGGTGGTACTTGCTTTGATTTTGCCTACAGATGTGGCATTTGTTGTGAATACGAACATTGCAAAGCGATTTGCGTGGGTACTCCACTTCAGGGCTCATATCACGGTGGACACCTCGAATCCCTATGCAGTTCGTACAATGTTAAAAACGATCCAAAGTGGAACACCGCTTGTCATTTTTCCAGAAGGACGGATCACGACGACAGGCGGCATGATGAAAATATACGGGGGCATAGGGTACCTTGCCTTACGATCACAGGCTCGAATTATACCGATTTCGATTGAAGGTTTGGAGCATTCGAAGTTATCGTATTTACGCGGAAAAATAAAGCAACGCTGGTTCCCGCAGGTGAACATTGCGTTTGGTGAAGCTTTTCAAGTCCCGGCAGGGGATGAGCGCTTCACGAGAAAAGTTCAAAAGGAGCAGGCGACGGAGGCGATCCGCACGAAGTTATTGTGTCATTTGCTGAATAGTCGGCTCGAGCCCGAGGTTAACTTATTCAACGAGCTGCTCGCCGCGGCTCAAAGGCACGGTCAATCGAGAGTCATTTGCGAAGATGTTATGAGTCAATCTGCTTTGACGTATCGGAAGCTGCAGTTGAGCAGCTATACATTGGCAGGTCGGTTGGGGAAGCTTTTGGAAGGTCAAAAGCGGGTAGCCTTGTTGCTGCCTAATGCCGCGGGGCATGTAGTGACGTTGTTTGCACTATTCCGATTAGGCGTTACGCCGGCGATATTGAATTACTCTGCTGGTAGGCAAGCGATGCTGGAAGCGTGTGAAACGGCCGAAGTGAGGACTGTGCTGACGTCTCGAGTTTTTATCGAGAAGGCGGGTCTACAGGATTTTATCCAGAGTGTTAGCGGGTTATTCAATGTGATTTATCTTGAAGATGTGAAGAAAGCGCTAACGTTGCAAGATAAGTTAAGTGGTTTGTTGGACTTTGTTCTGCGGAAGAAGGGTCCAGTGGGCACTGGTCTTAATGAAGTTGTGCTTTTCACTTCAGGCAGTGAGAGTAAACCGAAGGGTGTCGTTTTGACGCACCGAAATATTTGCGCGAATATACAGCAGGCGAGGCTTGTTATTGCCTTTAATAGTTCAGATAGCGTGCTTGGCAGCATGCCGATGTTTCACTCGTTTGGTCTGACAGCGGGGACGATGCTTCCGATTCTTTCGGGGGTGAAGTTGGTTTTATATCCGAATCCCTTGCATTATAAAGTCATTCCAGAGCTCGTTTATGATCGGAATATTACGATTTTATTCGGCACCTCAACGTTTCTTGGTGCTTACGCGAGAACGGCGCATCCTTATGATTTTGCCCATTCCTTGCGATATGTTGTGGCTGGTGCCGAAAGGCTGAAAGAGGAAGTACGTCAAATTTGGCAGGATAAATTCGGGATTCGCATTCTGGAGGGCTATGGAACGACGGAGACGACGCCCGTTATTTCACTGAATACACCGATGCATGGGAAGAAAGGTTCAGTAGGTAAATTACTCCCTGGCATTGAGGCTGTCGTGGAAACGGTAGATGGGATTGCGACTGGTGGTCATTTGCTCGTTCGAGGCCCGAATGTGATGAAAGGGTATTTGATTCATGGTCGTGGCTTCGTTCCTGCTTCGGAGTGGTATAGCACTGGGGATATTGTGACGTTGGATGATCAAGGCTATTTGTTCATTCAAGCCCGTTTGCAGTCTTTTGCTAAAATAGGTGGCGAAAAAGTATCGCTTCTCATGGTGGAAGAGCTCGTAGCAAAGAGTTTGACAGCACCAGCGGTTTGCGCTGCTGTACATGTGCCTGATTGGCGAAAAGGGGAGCGAATCATTGTTTTTCATACCAGTAAGGTGAATCCTCTTGAAGCACTACGCGAGTTGATGAAGCAGGAGGGGCAGCCTGCGATTTATATGCCATCTGAGTTTCGGTATATCGAGAAGCTGCCGCTTTTGGGGAGTGGGAAGACAGATTATGTGACGATGAAGCAATGGGCACTGACAAGTGATGCTGGAAGTAAACCCACAGCTTAGGCTGTGGGTTTTGAACGTATGACGGAAATGCCGGCGGGGATGAGTTCGATTTGAATAGGCGTGGAGCCAGCGAACTCCCCGTCTGCTTGGACAAGCAAGGGCTTTTCTGTCCGAATAGAAATAGATTTTCCTTTATAGAAAGATACAGCAGGGTGCTCAGTGTGTTTGCCTTGGTACACGGTGAAAAGAACGGGCAGAAGGCGAATGCGGCTGTTGCTTTGAATAACAACAACATCGGCCATACCGTCAGTTGGACTTGCTGTTGGACAAATTTGAATCGACCCTCCGTAGAATGGAATATTGGCTACGGCTGCCAGCCACATGTTAGGTAATTTCGTAACACTGCCGTCTACCTCTATCCATGCGGTGGAAGGTTGATAGGTTGCGAACACACGAAGGATAGAGATGAAATAGGATAACCTACCTAGTCCAAGGCGGTTGAGGAACTTTTTGTAGCTGGCTTCATTCGTAAGTTTGGCGACCATGCCGTCAAAGCCAGCGCCAATGCTATTAACTGCCACTTGGTTGATCTGAATGGCATGGAGAAGGTCAATTAGCACTGTGCTGGGAGCAGTTAAGGCGATTTGAAGGGCCTCCAATGGATGATTAGGTATGCCGTAGGCTTTTGCAAAATCATTGCCTGTTCCAGCTGGAATAACTGCGAGGAAGCAGACTGGGGAGGAAACGTTGCTATTCTGATGCTGCCAAATGCCACCTGCTGCTTCATGAACGGTGCCATCTCCGCCAATGATAATAATCCGCTGAACGTGATGCTCTTGAATCAGTGTTATGGCATGTTGTGTTGCTTCACCTGCTTGGGTTGTTAATTTGGCTAGATAAGAGATTCGATTCGTTTGGAGGTAGGATTGGATGACTCCCCAGATGTTAGCTCCTCTGCCATTGCCTGAAAGCGGGTTCACAATAATTCCGATTGATTCCATGTGTATTTGCCCCTTATCTTTTCGTTGAGGTGGTAGTTTTTGGTAAGTGAAACAATTGCTAAGCGTAGGTTATATACGAATTTTCCTTTACATAAGGGGCACTGTTTTGTAAAATAAACCATAGGTAAATTAATTAATTTTGATGTTAGTTTTTATGTCATGGGAGAAAGTTGTATGATTTACACTCGGGGGGAGAATGGGTAACTTTGAAATTGAAATCGGAATTGAACAGCATGCAAAGCACAGGAAAGTTCAACGTCAACCTGTCCGTCCTTCGTAATCTGAAACTTCGTTTTAAACTGCTGTTCATGAATGCGATTGCCATTTTATTTTTATTAATTGTAGGGATTACGGGCTATTATTATATGGACAAGATGTCTAGCAACTCTACTAAAATGTACGAGGAAAGTCTGCTATCTGTCAAATGGATTAATCAACTCCAAACAAATTTCAATGAAACCGAATCTAATTTACTAGAAATGATGTTATCCACGGATGTGAAATATAAGGCCAAGCTGAAAGCTAAGTTGGATGAGAACGCTGGTACGAATAAAGATTTAGTTACGAAAATTGCAGGGATTGCGTTGAATGGGGAAGAGGCTGGGGCTTTCAAAAGCTTCGAGGAACTGAATCTGAAATATCGTGAATTTGTCACTAAAACCATAGATCAAGCGACGCAAAATAATCAAGTTGCTTATCAGGTTTACAATAATGAAGTATCCCCGCAAGGTGATAAAACGGTAGAAGCATTAGATAAACTCGTAGCGCTTAAAGAAACCGCGGCTGAACAATTTCAGAAATCAAGTAGTTCGGATTCAGCAACGTCGCATTGGGTCATTATACTTACGATCATTATTGCGATTGTTGTGATGACGTTGGGCGCATTGACGTTGGATATGATCATCTCGACACCCATTCGCAAACTCCAAGAAAATATGGAAAAGGCAGCTGGTGGAGATCTGTCCGTTAAAGGGGACTATCCTTATGGGGATGAGGTAGGTAAATTAACGAATTCCTTTAATGTCATGACAGGGAGCTTGCGTGGCTTAGTTATGCAAATTTCAGATAATGCTTTAACGCTTTCAGCGAGTTCCGAAGAGCTGCTTGCTAGCTCAGAGCAAAGCTCTCTGGCAGCAAGACAGGTTGCTACTTCTAGTCAGCAGTTGTCGGAGGATTTCGATAAACAATTTGCTGGTGTGACGCAAGCGAATGAGGCCGTTGGGCTTATGCTGACTAGCACGAAGCAAATTGATGAGTCGGCGCAAGTGGTTGCTGCGCTTGTGAATCAAGCAACGCAGGCCGCTCAGCATGGTAAGCAATCGGTCGTTTCAATCGCGGGGCAAATGTCTGAGATATCAGACGCGGTTCGTGATGTTAATGTCGTTATCGAAGCTTTGGGTAAAAATGCACACAAAATTGGTGAAATCGTCAATGTCATTAACGAGATTTCGACGCAAACGAATCTGCTTTCCTTGAATGCAGCGATTGAAGCAGCACGTGCAGGGGAAGCGGGGCGCGGCTTCGCGGTCGTTGCTGGGGAAGTGCGCAAACTTGCGGAGCAGTCGTCCACTTCGGCGCGAAATATTACAGATCTGGTGTCGACGATCCAACGACAGATCAATCAAGCAGTTAGCTCCATGCATACCGGAGCAGGAAAAGTGCAAGAAGGACTGACGATTTCGGAGGAAGCGCAGGAATCGTTCGTACATATCGAGACTTCGGTCGAGAAGGTGAATACGAAAGTGGAAGATGTGAACCGGAACATCCACCAGCTCGTAGACGCGAACTTACGCATCGAGCAAGTGATGCGTATTGTGAGCTCCGTTTCGGAGACGGGGATTTCCGTCAGCCAAGAGACATCCGCTGCGAGTCAGCAGCAAATGTCGACCACGGAGGAAATCGAGAACTCCGCGAAGTCCCTGGCCGGACTAGCGGAAGAATTACAAATTTCGCTGCAGAAATTTAAGGTGTAGTGTGAACCCGCGGGCGTTGAGCCTGCGGGTTTTTGTTTGTATGCCGGAGTTGGACGAATCTGACGCAAGCGGTGCTGTTAGTGATGAAAAACATCACTAAAGTAGGTGGAGCTGGACGAATCTGACGCAAGCGGTGCTGTTAGTGATGAAAAACATCACTAAAGTAGGTGGAGCTGGACGAATCTGCTGAAAACGTGCAGTTAGTGATGAAAAACATCACTAAAGCAGGTGGAGCTGAGTGAATCAGCCGCAAATGCTGCAGTTAGTGATGAAAAACATCACTAAAGCAGGTGGAGCTGGGTGAATCAGCCGCAAATGCTGCAGTTAGTGATGAAAAACATCACTATTGGAGCTGGATAAGTCGAATCCGTCGTATCACTTCGCACTATCCCATCAATTGCTGAAGTATCTCAGCTGTAGGGCGGTAGTATCTAATCCGTTTAGTCCCTTTTCCTGCGGGTTCAAGCATGTTTTTCACATGCATGACCTTGAGCAGTTGTCGTGCTTTCTGAGATTCGATAGCGAGTACTTGGCATACATCTTGAGTGGTGAGGGGATTATCACTGTTTATCGCATACCGCAAGACTTCCTTCTCCACGTAGCTTATCAATTGGACTGACCCGTCGTTCATGCCCAAATAGCGTCCCATAAATTGTTGTAGGATTTGTTGGCACATGCGAGGGCGATCTTTGATATCGTCGTAGGAGAAACGAAGGATTCGCCAGCCATCGATGATGAGGTGGTTCTGACGAATGAGGTGATCGGAGAATTGGGATCGGCTAATTTGTGAGGCGTGGGTGGTGAAACCATCGATTTCGATGGCAAGTTTGAGTGTATGTTTGATAAAAGCAAAATCAAGGAATCGGGTTCCATCTCGGAAGTCTTTCACTTCATATTCGGGATGAAGATCGTTGAAATGTTTAAAAGCAGGCCACCAAACCTGCAAAAGAAATAGTTTTTCAGCATGACTGTGGCCCTCCAGCAGTCTGCGAAGCGAGTCACCTTTTCGAGTGGACGCGTGGTAAGCGATAAATCCATCATGTGCAACTTCGAATGCTATTTTCATGTGGATGCCTCCTTGAAATGATAAAGCCGCTTCTCATGAACAGCCAAGGCTGAACTTGAAAAGCGGCGTATGCTTTACGACCAACTATGTCAACATTGTAGCACACACACTCCGTATATCACCACCGTATTGACACGCATGTACTATTATTATATAATATTGAAGTTGATTGAAATGAAACCATATAAACACTTCATATTTAGCCTCATTTACCCCACACGAACGATTAGCGAGAAGAAAGTAACCCCCTCTCCTTGTTTGTTTTTCTCCCAATGCGCAGTCCATCAGCTCATTTATGGTAAACCCGAGGCAACGTAAGTGTTTCGGCAGTAAGTGTTTGTAACGCAATTCGCACTGGCGCGGTCATTGGAGCCGCAAGGATGAAAGAGAGGTAGGGCTTTCATTGTTTTGATATTCCAACACATGAATTACGCAATTTCATAGAGATCAATTGAAGTTAGATAAATCGTTTTCGTGCTGATTAGGTGCGGGAACGATTTTTTATGTTGTTTGAATGACTGGTGAATCCTGCTTGCTTCCTTTACAATAAAATGAAATCTACCAAAGATTTGCTGGAGGTTTGAGGTATGAGGTTTGAGGTTTGAGGTATGAGACTTGAGGTATGAGGCTTGAGGTTTGCTTGAGGTTTGGAAGGTTTTACGAAAAGTTGATTGTGAATTGTGGGTTTGTTTAAATGTAAGGTTTTGATCATACATAGAAAGAGGCGTATTTCCCATGCCAGAGCAAGTTTTTGAACTTAAGGCCACATGGACCGGCGGTCTTGATGGGACCGGCCAACTCCAAGCGGATGGCTTCCAGACATCCATTTCCGTGCCAAGCGAATTTGACGGACCTGGCGTAGGGACGAATCCGGAAGAAATGCTGCTCGGCGCCGCGGCAACCTGCTACCTGATCACACTCGGCACATTGCTCCATCGAGCAGGCATCGAATCCCTAGAACTCCATTCCCACATCTACATCCAGAACCAACCAACAATGAAAGTGAATGCGATCGTCCATCGTCCTCTAATTTCTGTGCCACCACATATGACCGAAGCTCAACTGGATAAAATAAACAAAGCGGCCTTCCGTGCGGAACAAACCTGCATGATTAGCAAAGCTTTGCGAGGCAATGTACATATTAGCGTCGAACCCGAGATTCGAATCTCGGGCGTGTAGTTGACTAATCCATTGTCCGATTCGATCTAGAAGGAGGGCAGCGCAGCGATGAATCTGAACAAAAAAGTATTTATCGGTTTTTTACTTTTCATCATCATCCCCTTATTCGTCCTAGGGTCAGCGGTGTACACAGTCTCCCAGCAGCTAATTGAGAAAAAATATGGGGATCTCACAGAAGTCACGTTGCAAGCGATCTCTCGTAATATTTACTACATGTTCAAGGAAGCGAACTATTTCTCCGATTTCTGGATGGTCAAAGATAGCATTCAAGGCATCTATCGTACGATAGATGCGGCAAAACCGAACGAGGATCCCCTATCCTCGTATGATTTGAACACATTTGATACGCTGCTTCGCGGCTCGATTCTGACTTATTCGCCTGTTCAATCTGTTGTCATTTACAACAATAGCGGCAAATCCTTTAGTGCCGGGCGAACGAGTGGAAGTTCGATTCCATGGCAAACGATTCAGCAAAGCATGGCCTTCCAGCACATCCAAGATCTTAATGGCAGTCCACTCTGGATAGGACCCTCCGAATTCAAAGAGTTCGGTTCAGGCCGCGGCGAGTTCTATCAAGCGCGAATGGTGAAAGATTTTTGGACGATGGATAATCTCGGCTATATGCTGTTGAAATTTAAATTCAATGAGCTGGATCAGATATTCAAATCCTTCAATACGAGTGAGGAAAGCTCCAAACGCTATCTGCTGATCAATAAAAACGGTCTTATTTTTTACGATAATAAGCAAAGTTTAGAAGGGGCGAATGTCCTGCAATTGACGCAAGGGAAATTCGATCTTGGATTCAATAATTACAGCTTCCAGGCCAATTTTCAAAATGAAAAAAGTCTGATTTCCCTCTATCATTTGAATATTAATGGGATGGGGGTTCAGGACTGGAGTGTCGTGTCGGTCACGTCATGGAAATATGTCGCTGGGGAAATCGAGACGATTATGAAGCTGGTTGCAGGCATTACGTTTATTTGTTTATTCTTTGCCCTGGTGTATAACCTTGTCTTCGTAAGACGTATTATTCAACTGATTCTTCGCATGCTTTCCTCTATGAAAAAGGTGGAGCGTGGTGATCTGACGACCCGTATGGAAGTGAGCGGAAAGGACGAAACCACAGCGCTAGCGAGAGGATTTAATAGTCTAGTTGTAAGGGTCGAGGATTTGCTCGAAGAGGTGAAGCGTCAGCAGGACCGCAAAAACAAGGCAGAGCTTATGCTGCTGCAAGCACAGATTAAGCCTCATTTTCTTTTTAATACGCTCGAGTCCATTAATGTGCTAGCCATTCAAAACCAAGGGAAGAAAGTCAGCCAGATGGTGATTCGACTTGGGAATTTGCTCCGGATCGGGATGGAAAACCGGGAAGAGATTACGTTGAAGCAGGAGCTTGAGCATCTGCGCAGTTATTTGGAAATACAGGAGTTCCGCTTTGAGGATCAGTTCCAATACACGATTGAGGCGCCTCCGGAGCTGCTCCATGAGGACATTTTGAAGCTGACCTTGCAGCCTTTGGTCGAGAATAGCTTACAGCATGGCTTTGAACCAATTGACTATATGGGGCTAATTACGGTGAAGGTTGTGGATGAAGGGGATCGTATTGGGCTATATGTGACGGATAACGGCGTTGGCATCAGTAACGAAAAGCTAGCGAAATTCCATTATAAAACCGAACTGGAGACGCCATTTCATGAAATTTTGGAATCGAATGAAGAGCGAAGAGGCCTTGGTGTAAGTAATGTTGCCGATCGGGTTCGGATTCAATATGGTGAGCACTATGGGATGTTTATTTGTTCTCAAGAAGGTCAAGGTACGACGATGAAGGTGATTATTCCGAAAAGAAAGAGGGATGCAGGGTGAGGTTAAAAGCGATTTTGGCAGACGATGAGCCTAACATTTTACGTAATTTGCAGGCGGTCATTCCTTGGAAAGAGCTCGAGATTGATATTGTAGGCACAGCCAAAAATGGGCTTGAAGCCTTAGAACTCTGTGTTCAGCATATCCCGGACATCGTGATGAGTGATATTCGGATGCCGCAAATGGATGGCATTACGTTCATTCATAAGCTGCGGGAAATCAATGAAGACTGCACGGTGCTGATGGTGACGGGGTATCAGGATTTCGACTATGTGCGCTCGCTCCTGCGGGTGGGGGTTAGTGATTATATTCTAAAGCCAATCAATTACGAAGAGCTTGAGAATTCGATTCGTAAGCTTGCCGGCGAAATTCGTGCTAAGAAACAGAACCATCAGGAAGAACTCCTGAAGTGGGGGAAGATTAGAAGCTTGGCCTACGAGAAGATTTTGCAGGATATTATGATGGATTATACGGATATTACGGCGAGTACACAGCTTCCCATTGATCAGGGAGATCTAGAGACACTGCGTTATGTGTTCGCGATTATTGACGTAGATAATTATTCTCAGAAATCATTGCTGTGGAGTGAGCAAGAACGTAAGCTGTGGAACTTCGCTGTGCGGAATGTCCTACAGGATTCCTTGGCGGACGAGATCTCACAGTACACCGTTCTTCAGATGCGAGAAGGAGAATGGTCACTGCTCATGGCGTGGGAGGAGGAAGACCCTGCAGACCCTACTTCCGTAGAAATGAAATTACGTGAGTTAGCTGCCAAATTACAACGAAATGTCAGTCAATCTGTGAAGCTAGGGATTAGTGTGGGCTACTTTCCAGGGCCAGTAGGACTGCAACAGCTAGCGGATACCTATCGAAAGCTGCAGAGATTCATGCAGTTGAATTTAGATAAGCAGCAATCCGTACTGCCCTATAAAGAGGCCAAAGAATCTTCGGATGCGAGTAGTTCGCTTTGGTTTTTGGTAGAGGAAATTGTTACGGGCATGAAGCAGTTGAATCGTCCGAAGACCGAGGATGCGCTGGATCGTCTTAAGTTGTTGCTGGAAGGTTTGTCGGAGGGATCATTCGCTCGCGCTTATCAGATGCTGCACTATTTGATCCTGCATGTACTGCGAGAGTTGCGTGAGATGAATGCCCTCGATAGTCAGGAAGAAGAACAGATTTGGCGTGAGTTGGATAAAAGCGAGAGTATCCCGCATTTGTTGCAGGTTATGGTACAACTTGTATCGAACGGGCTCGAAGGTACGAACAAGAAGAAAAATAGTGAGCTCCTCATGGCCTCTGCTAAGGAATATATTCGAACACATTATTCAACGGATTTCGGCATTGAGGATATTGCCAGCTCCTTGGGAATTAGCTCGAGCTATTTCAGTTTGTTATTTAAACAACACTTTGGGGAAACCTTTGTGGAGTATGTAACGAAGCATCGGATGGTGCAGGCGAAATCCTTGTTGCTGCACAGTGACAAAAGTATTACGGATATTGGAAAATGCGTGGGCTATATGGAACGGCGCTATTTTACTAAGGTATTTCAGAAGTTTACGGGCGAAATTCCTTCCGAGTATCGGGATAAGCGAAAGGAAGGGAACTAGAGGAATTTGCCCCTAGATTAGGAATTTATCTGTCTTTAGTACACACAGGGGTTCAATTATACTTAAATGGTAAGCTTAAAGCGGTTGTTTAAAAAGTCCACTTTTGATCACGAAGTAGTCCAAGAAGCATTTAAAGGAGAACCGAGTGGATGAGAAAACGGTCACTAATTTGGAGTGCAGGTGCTATAGCTCTCACGTTCATGCTGTCGGCATGCAGTATATTTTCGGATAAATCGGATCCAGGGCATGATGCGTCTAGTGGAAAAAGTGTCCAGAATGGGCCAATCTTGCTGACCATCCGGCATACACAGGTAAAGGATACGCAGAAGAAACGCCTCGCCATGCTGCAGGATGTTGTCAAAGCGACCGAAGCCAAAGTGCCTGGTTTGACGATTACGTTAGATGGTGTTGAGGATAAGGTGAATCGCTTCGAAAAGCTGCGAGCAGAAATGGCTGCAGGGAATCCGCCAGAAATATTCGACCTGTTCGGAGGCACGGATACGAAGGATTACGTGAAGGCGAATCGACTGCTGGACCTTACCCCCATCCTGCAAGAGCTTGGGTTAACAGATAAGTTCTATAGCTTTGAAGAGTTTACGGTGAATGGCAAAATCTATGGGATTCCGATGGCTGGCTATGTGGAAGGCCTGTACTATAACAAAAAGATTTTGAAAGAGCAGGGAATCAAGCTGCCCGAAACATGGGACGAGCTGGTAGCCGCAGCGGCGAAGCTGAAAGCTGCCAAAATTACCCCTTTTGCCATGGCGGCTAAGGACTCCTGGGTTATTAACATGATGATTAATACCATGTGGGTGCGCACGGCAGGGGCGGATTCGATCGAGGGTTTTTTGAATGGAAGCATGCATTGGACGGATCCAGAGGTATTGAAAGCTTTTGAACAGTATAGAACGCTCATTCAGAAAGACTACTTCCAAGATGGCAGTCTAGCACTTGCCTATGCCGAACAGCAAAATACATTCAGTAGTGGAAACGCAGCTTTCATGTTTGATGGCAGCTGGGCGAACACGCCGCTCCTTGATCCTGATAAGTCAGTCATTGCACGGGATATCGGTTTCATGAACTTCCCTTCAATGGGGGGACCTGGTGATGGGTATATCAATGGGGGCTGGTCCAATGCCTATGGCTTTTCCAAAAAGGTAACCCCCGAACAATTGCTGGCGATCAAAGAGTTCATTAAGCAAATGTATACGGAATCGATGCAGAAGAGGCAGCTCGTTGAAGAGGGGATGCCGCCAGCGATGAAGCTGCAGGATACGAGTCAAGTAAACCCCTTGATAACGGAAATATTGAATGTGTTTGCGACTAGTAAAGGAACTTTCCCAGCCTTCGATTCCCGCATACAAACGAAGGTTCGCGAAAAGCTTGAACGAGGAATGCAGGAGTTGCTTGGCGGAAGAACAGATCCGGCCTCGCTGATGACGGAATTACAGAAGCAGCAAGAAGCTTCGAATAAAGAAGAAACCCATTCCAAATAGTAGTAGGATGACATATGAATCAAATGGGAAGAAATGCAAGGGCGTACATGCTCTTTACTTTGCCGACGCAGCTCGTATTTGCGATTTTTTTCATGTATCCAATGTTGATGTCGCTGCGTTACGGGTTTACGGAGTGGAACGGCATCTCCCCGGCGACATTTAATGGGCTGGACAATTTCGTTGCAGCTTTTCATGATCCTTATTTCTGGATTGCTGTACGAAATAATATGTACTTCATTGGCTTTTCTATCGGGATTCAAATTCCCGTTATATTAGCTATTGCATTGCTTGTGAGTAGATTAAAGCGTTGGATCAGGATGTATAAAGCTCTGATTTTCCTTCCAACGATTCTATCGACTGCGGTCGTAGGTGTGCTCTGGGAATTTATTTATCATCCGCAGGCGGGGCTGCTTAATCAAGTCTTAGAAGCAGTCGGTTTATCGAGCTGGCAGCATGCTTGGCTGGCAGATGGCGCGACGGCGATGCTCGCCATTTTGATCACCAATGCTTGGCAATGGATGGGGTTCTATGTGGTGCTTGTGGTATCTGCCATCTATGCCATTCCAAAGCATCTGGTGGAAGCTGCTCAAATGGATGGTGCAGGGGGCATCCGTCAAGCTTGGTCAATCATTTTGCCGCTGCTAAGACCCGTAATTATGGTTATGATGCTCTTATCGATTACGGGCGGCATGAAAGCCATGGACATTGTAGTTGTCATGACAGGTGGGAATCCCTATGGGATCACGGAGGTTATGGCATCTTATATGATCAAAAAAGCTTATCGTATCGGCGAGTATGGCTATGCGAACAGCATCGCGGTACTGATTCTCATTTTTACGGCTATCTTAACGTCCGTATTCGGATGGTTCACAAGGAACCAGGAGGAGGTGCGCTTATGAGAGGAAGCCTCCTGCGCCGTATTTTCCCACATGCGATTTTAGTGATCTACATCGGGTTGATTTTATTTCCACTTGGGTGGACGTTGAATTCATCCTTCAAGACAAATAAAGAAATTATTACTGCCCCATGGTCCTTTCCCACAGAGTTTTCGTTATCGAATTATTGGAATGCGTGGACTGGCGCACATGTGGGCCATTATTTTATGAATAGTGTGATCAATTCGACGGTTTCAGCTATTGTTTCGTTAGCGCTAGGAACTGCGACCGCTTATGCGCTGACTCGGATGTCTTTTCCAAAGCTAAGTCTCGTTCTGAAAAGGATACTGATCTTGGCCTTGCTGGTGCCTGCCGCTTCCTTGCTGGTCCCTTTGTATATGCTGCTAAGGAGCTTGCATCTCTATAACACACCGCTGGCTTTAATTCTGCCCTATGTGACATTAGGATTGCCGTGGACCGTGTTCATGGTTAGCAGCTTTCTGAGCTCCATACCGAATGAACTGGAAGAAGCGGGTATCATGGATGGGCTTTCCATTTACGGGTTGTTGTGTCGGATCATCGTCCCCATTTCACTACCGTCCCTATTTACCGTATTCATGTTGAACTTTCTAACGAGCTGGAATGAATTCATTATGGCTAATTTATTTCTGACCAAAGAGAAGCTGAGGACGCTCCCCGTGAGTATGGTGGCCTTCTATGACCAGTTGAATATGAACTATGGTTCGCTATGTGCGGCAATCATGATCAGTGTAATTCCTGTTGTTGTGATGTATCTCCTTCTACAGAGAGGCATCATGGAAAATATCAAAGCCTAATTAAACTCTCAAGGAGCGTGTACAACCATGTCAGCAGCTGGAAATTCGAACAATAAGCCACTCACGTTACGGCAAAAGGTAGGCCAATTATTCGCTTGTGGGTTTGACGCACTGGAACCGAATCCACATGTTACGAAATTAATTGAAGAGTATGGGATTGGCGGCGTCATTTATTTCCGTCGTAATGTGAAGGACGCTCAGCAGCTTGCTCAGCTGTCTGCCGATTTGCAAGCTATCAGCCTGAATAGTGGCGGCCAGCCGCTATTTATCACAGTAGATCAAGAAGGCGGCATGGTGTCCCGTATCGAAAAGGGAGCAACGTTGCTGCCGGGGAATATGGCATTAGGTGCTGCCTTTGCACCATCTGGCGTTTATGCCAGCGCTAAGGTGATGGGCRAAGAGCTTCGCCAAATGGGCGTGAACATGAACTTGGCTCCTTGCTTAGACATTAATAATAACCCGCTAAACCCCGTAATTGGAGTCCGCTCTTATGGGGAAACAGCAGCCATTGTGAGTGATATGGGCACGCACGCAGTCAAAGGCTTGCAAGACATGGGCGTTATCGCTACGGTGAAGCATTTCCCTGGACATGGGGATACCACAGCGGATTCGCATCATGATTTACCTGTAGTTCCGCATAGCATGGAGCGATTGATGGAGCTGGAGCTAGCCCCGTTCATCAAGGCGATTGAAGGCGGTGTAGATGCCATTATGTCCGCACATGTGGTCTTTGAAGCTTTGGAAGATAGCAGTATACCATCAACATTATCGTATAAAATATTAACGGAATTACTGCGTGGTCAACTTGGTTTCAAAGGACTTATCGTCACGGATTGCTTAGAGATGAAGGCGATCTCTGAAGGGGTTGGCGTAGCGGAAGGTGCGGTTCGTGCACTGGAAGCGGGGGCGGATATTTTGCTCGTTAGTCATGAGTTGGAGCGTCAGATTGCGGCTATGGAAGCGGTCATTGCCGCTGTGGAAAGCGGTCGTGTTTCAGAAGCGCGTATTGATGAGTCTGTTCTTCGTATTATGACTTACAAGTATAAGCGTGACATTCGCTTTGATACACTAACGCAGGTTCCAGAGGGACCCATCTCGACACCAGAGCATCAGGAGCTGGCGAAGGAGTTAAGTCGCAAAAGCATCACGAAGGTCAAGGATGAAGTTGGCAAGGACCTCCAACTGAACGATAAAACCTGCGTGATTTGGACAGAAGTCCAATCGGGGACGGAAATCGATGAGGTTGTTGATCGTGAGGGAACGCTTGGCAGCGTGTTGTCCGAGTTGACTGGGGAGCACGTGCAAGAGTTGTACTTGGGTTTGTTTCCAACCGATGAGGAAATTGCGGAGACATTGAAGCGTTGCGAAGCCTATGAGCAAGTGGTCATTGTAACCTACAATGCGACGTTCTCTGAGGGACAAACACAGCTGGTTAAGGTTTTGATACAGAAAGAAAATGTGCATCTCATCGTCGCGGCAGGACGTAATCCGTATGACTTGCTTGAGTTCCCAGAAGTGAAAACCTACTATGCTTGTTATGAGAATCGTCCGCTGGCGATGGTTTCTCTAGCGAATGTGTTGCTTGGTCGTGAAGCAGCTGTCGGACGGTTACCTGTAACTTTATCCGAGCAATATCCGATTGGCTGGAGACAGGACTAGGGGGAAAATGAGTATAGAAGTTCTTTCTCTAGCAACTTGAAGCATTCTCCTTGTAAAATCAGATAGGCTTGTGAAACTTTTCGTTTCCAATTACGTAGGAACAATGCGCACATTTCACGCATTTCACAAGCGATCTAATTATGAAGGGGTGTATATTTTCAAATGAGTCATGCAAACGCTCAATCTGAGCCAACGATGAAATCATTTTTTGCGAATCGATTCGTTCAAACGATTATGTTATCAGGTATTTTGCTTCAAATCGGAATTTGGATACGTAACTTTGCGATTCTACTCTATGTCACAGACATGACGAATAATGATCCATACTCGCTTTCCTTAATCTCGGTAGCTGAGTTCGCGCCAATATTTATCTTCTCCTTTATCGGTGGAGCATTCGCCGATCGTTGGAGGCCAAAGCTGACGATGGTGTGGTGCGATTTACTTAGTGCAGCATCCGTTTTTGTTATCTTGATCACCTTGTATATGGGGTCTTGGAAAGCGATCTTCTTTGCTACTCTGGTGTCATCGATTCTTTCCCAATTCTCTCAACCATCGAACATGAAGCTATTTAAAGTACATGTCCCTGCTTCGCAAATGCAATTGGGGATGTCGATGTTCCAATCGATGATGGCGATTTTCATGATTTTGGGGCCTATGCTGGGCTCATTCATCTATTATCGTTTCGGGATCGAAACGGCCGTGGCCATCATGGGAGCATGTTTCTTATTATCCGCACTGGTACTTACGTTCCTGCCTAAGGATATGAAAGAAGATACATCGGAGCCGCGCACGACGCATATCTTCACGGAAATGGGGCAAGGCTTCCGTTATGTGTTGAGAAACCGTATGCTAGTCATCCTTGGCGGTTGTTTTGCAGTTGCTGGTCTAGCGATTGGGTTGATAAGCCCACTTGGCATTTTTCTAGTAACTGAGCAATTAGGCTTAGAGAAGTCGAGCTTGCAGTGGTTTATGGCGGCGAATGGGGCCGCGATGATTATAGGCGGTGGTGTAACGATGGCCTTTGCCAAAAAAATATCCCCACAAGCGATGCTCACCGTCGGTATGGCGGTAAGCGCAGTCACTTTTGCCATGCTAGGTGTGACGCATTTGGTATGGTTGGCACTCCTGATGCAGTTTATCTCAGGACTTGTGATGCCAGCTATTCAGATCGGGATTAGTACATTAATTCTAGGGAATACCGAGGAATCTTTCGTTGGACGCGTGAATGGTATTCTAACACCGCTCTTTATGGGTTCGATGGTCATTACCATGAGTCTGGCAGGGACGATTAAAGCTTCTTTCTCACTTGAATCGATCTACCTCACATCGGCGTTGCTCTTTGTTATCGGGGTTGGTATTATGGTACCGTCTTTGAAAATGAAGTCAGGGCCAATTCCACAGCCGAGCAGTGAACTGAAATAAGCATGTATAGCGAAAAAGCGATATCCTGGGCCTGATGGCTGGGATATCGCTTTTTTGTTTTAGAGGAATGGTGTTCCCGACTCCTTGAACGCCAGCTTCATTTCCGGCGTGATAGAGGAGTCGCTAATGATACCAACGGCTTCTTGTACCTCGCCAATAACGAACAAAGAGCTTCGGCTAAATTTGGAATGATCAGCTACGAGATACGTTTCCATCGATTGCTTCATCATCCGGCGATTCGTTTCGGCTTCAAGCTCATTATAGATCATCATGCCGCGTGAGAGGGAGATGCCGTCGCAGCCCATAAATGTTTTGCGGATACTGAGATTCTCAAGTGTGGCATTCGCTAATGGGCCTGAGAGTTCAAAGGTTTGTGTGCGAATCACACCACCGGTTAGAATCAGCTGCAACCCAGGCGTGCCGATGAGCTCGTAGGCAATATTCACGGCATTCGTAATGACGGTCAAATTTTTGAATTGGTTCAGCTTTTTGGCGATGAAAGTCGTAGTCGTTCCACCTGTTAGCCCAATGATATCGCCATCTTCGATGTAACGAAGGGCTTTGTCAGCGATTTCTTTCTTCTCATCGGTATAGAGGTCCATTTTATTAAAGAAGGGGACTTCCACTTTCAAGCTCTCAAGCACAGCTCCGCCAAAGGTGCGGATACAGCGTTTCTCTTGCTCGAGAATTTCTAGATCCCGTCGTGCAGTTGCTTCAGAGACATTGAATTGCTTCACAATATCCGTCAAGGCAATGGAGCCTTTATCTTTAATTGCATGCATGATGGCATCTCGGCGAACATCGGTCTTTCCCATGGTACCTCCTGACAGCTTTCCGTCTGGAAAGCTAAGTAACGATTCTATGTTAATAGGCTTATTTGGCTAAAAATAACGCTTCCTTCTATTTTATCATGGCGAAGGATGGTCGTCTATCGGATCGAATGTTGTTTGATTTGTTCTCTTTCAATAATTTATGAAAGGAGTACAAACCGATATCCATTCCGCTTCGTTACCTTAAGAAGGAAAAGCATTCTACCAAAATTGAGTTTGCTTCACCCCATTTAAGGAGGCGTGTACGGTATGAGGTATTTGAAGAAATTAGTCCTTTCAGCTGTTGTACTTCTAGGTGTTGTCATGGGTCTGACCGCGTTGACAGCGATTGCAGCTGAGCAAATGCAAGTCAAATCGGAGACAGATGTGGCAGGCGATCTAGGTATCTTACAAGGAGACGGCAACGGTCTTACGACGGAATATCTTACTAAGTCTACAACGAGATTTCAAGCAGCGATCATGTTTTTACGTTTAAAAGGACTGGAAACTGAAGCATTAGCTTACAGTGGGATGACTAATTTCAAGGATGCGAGTCTTGTCTACAAAGAGGGGCAAGCGGTTCTTGGTTACCTTAAAGATCACCCTGAGCTAGGTTGGCAAGGCACAGGTGGAGACCAATTTGATCCATTATCTGGCATCACAGCGCAAGCTTATTACAAAGTATTACTGGAAGCCCTCGGATACAAGCAAGGAACAGATTTTGAGTTCGCTCAGGCACTTACTTTTGCTGAACAAAAGGGACTATCCAAAATCGCAAGTGTTGGCCAGCTCGTCAACATGAATGTGGCAACTGCGACACTCGAAGCTTTGCACGCGACATTGAAAGGCAGCGACAAAACACTAGCAACTGTGTTATCAGGAAAGGGGATCCTGGCTGCGAATAAGCTTGAAGCACTTACATACAAGTCACTACAAGTAAAGAAAAACGATGCGCTTGGAAGCTATCTGGCTGATTCCAAAGGAATGACGCTCTACTATTTTACCAAAGATGCAGGGGATCAGAATTCTTGTGTGGATGCTTGCTTAGCAAAATGGCCTGTTTATTATGATGATCAACTGATGGTGCCAGCAGGCTTTCAAGCAGCCGATTTTACTGTGTTACTGCGCAAAGACGGTAAGAAACAATTGATGTACAAAGGTTGGCCTTTATATTATTATGCTA
Organism: Paenibacillus sp. 2RAB27; assembly: GCF_052115445.1. NCBI lineage: Bacteria > Bacillati > Bacillota > Bacilli > Caryophanales > Paenibacillaceae > Paenibacillus > Paenibacillus sp. 2RAB27. The sequence continues at coordinate 20,804 of NZ_JBFRGR010000014.1, read as the reverse complement.
TGGATCAAGCAGCAGGGGATACGAAAGGCGATGCGGTTGGTAAGCTCTGGTATGTCATTAAACCTGCAGCTGGGATTGCAGTAGGGACCAAAGCCGATCTTGGCAACTATTTGACGGACACCAAGGGTATGACACTTTATTATTACGATAAAGATACGAAAGGTGTCAGCAACTGTGCAGGAAAATGTTTGGAAAAATGGCCTTTATACGATGCCGACCACATTGCTGCACCTACGGGTATGAACTCGGCTGATTTTGGAACTATTATTCGTGCGGATGGCAAGAAGCAAACGACTTACAAAGGCTTTCCTTTGTATTACTGGGTAGACGATAAGAAGATGGGGGATACGACAGGACAAAATGTAGGCAATGTATGGTTCGTCGTAGATCCAGCGACTTTCAGTGGAACGAAAACTATCAACAGTTYGGTAAAAACAAGCAAATCTGATCAACTTGGCACATATCTAGTCGATACGAATGGCATGGCGCTATACTTGTTTACCAAGGATAAAGCTGATGTGAACTCTTGCGTCGGTGCATGTATTGTGAACTGGCCGATATTCTATGATGCGAATCTGACGGTGTCGAGTGATTTGAATGCAAGTGATTTTGGTGAATTCACGCGAACGGACGGAACAAAGCAAAACACCTACAAAGGTTGGCCATTGTACTATTGGGTTAAAGATAAAAATCCTGGAGATACAACAGGGCAAAATGTAGGGAAAGTGTGGTTCGTTCTAGATCCAGCAAAAACTGAAATCAGGTAACAGGCAACAGACAAGCTGTAACTGTGAACTTCAACCTACTGCTTGATGCAGAAAGGTTGGAGTTTTTGTCTATACGAGCTGAAAATATGGTAATGTAAGAGTTAATTAGACATCAATTTCACTCGGGGAGAGCCAAGCTATGCGAAATCGAACAGATGGGGAGCTTATGCAGCTAATTATGGCGAAAGAGCATTCTGCTTTAGAAGAGCTCTACGATCGTTATGCTAAGCTTGTGTACTCGTTTGCTATGAAATCCATGAAGAATGAGCAAGAAGCTAGAGAAATCGTACAATTGGTGTTTACGCGTCTGTGGACAACCAGCAAGGGCTATGATGACAGCAAAGGCGTATTCGTCAATTGGATCATTACGATCACACGCAATATTACGATTGATTATGTACGCAAAAATCGTAAACTGGGCCAAGTCGTTCGATTTGAGCCTCGTGAGTGGGAACAAGCACTCGTTTCGGGGGATTCGAATCCGGAGTCGGTCATATCCCGTAAGTCGACGGTTGAACAAATTCAACAAGCCTATGTGCATTTATCAACAAATCAGATTGAATTGATCGAAATGATGTATTGGGAAGGCTATTCGTTAAGTGAGATTGCTTCAAAAAAGAATGAACCAGTAGGCACTGTAAAGAGCCGACTGCATCAATGCTTAAAAATACTTCGTAAGCATTTGACATCACGAGGGGAGGATGACATATGAAAGAACAAGAACCTATTGACTGCAGCTTTATCATTAATTATTTAACAGGCGAATGCACGGAATGGGAACGTGCTTCTTTCGAACGGCATCTGCGTACCTGTGACTCATGCAGAGAAGAACTGCCAGAATTGCGCTCTGTCTGGCTAACGCTACCTTACCACATGGAAGAAGTGGAACTTCCGCCGGATTTGAAGGGGCAAGTGATGGAGGCCATTCGTAATGAGCCGATCCATAAAGAAGTGAACTATAAAGAAGTTAACCATAAAGAAGAGATTCATAAAGAAGAGCTCAATAAAGGTCCAATTCTTAAGCGGCGTTCATTTGCATGGATGTATGGGGCAGCTGCCGTGGTCGTGCTTGGTATCGTTGTAGGTGCTATATGGAACTATGACGCTTTTCACACCAAGGAAACAGCAAATGGTATGAGCGAGCCTTCAAAGGTTGTCAATACGTTCAATTTGACATCGGCGGACACTTCCATGCCAGCAGCCTCGGGAACAGCTTGGGTTGTGCAGTACGGGGATGTTCATAAAGTTGTCGTGAACTTGTCGGGACTGAATGAAACGAGTGGCGATTGGACTTATCAGGTATGGTTGAATCATAACGGGAAAAAGTACAACTGCGGAACGCTGCGTGTGGATAATAAAGGGGTGGGCGTACTGTCTTATGATGTTCATGCAAAAGAATTGATCATCGACTCCATTGGTGTCACCTTGGAGCCGGATTCGAATGGCAGTCAGCCGCGAGGGAAGAAAGTGCTGGGGTCGGCTTAACGAAAAACAGGTCTCCTTTTTCAGATAAGGAGACCTGTTTTTCGTTCATTTCATGCCCGAAAGCCAAGTGGCTAATGATTCGATATCATCGGGTTTTAATGTGTCTTTGAAGGGAGGCATCTCGACTTTACCGTTCATGATTTGCGTGACGATTTGCTCCTTTGTTCTACGTGAACCAACTTTCGTTAGGTTCGGGCCGTAATCTCCTGCCAAGCCTACACCATGGCATACCAAGCAGTTGTCTTTATAGAGCAGCTCGGCTTTTGCGCTTGGGATGCTTGCCGGCGTATCCTGCGGCTTGACAGACGGCGCAGGCGAAGGCGTAGGTGCTGCAGTAGGTGCAGGCGTCGCGCTAGCAGGCACTGGCGTTGGGGCCGGTGTCGGCGTCGTAGCAGACGTCGCGGATGCTTGGGGTTGCGGCGTTGCGCTGGCAGCCGCAACTGGGCTTGCGGTAGAGGCAGGCGAAGGCGTTGCCGCAGGTGGTGCAGTCGCCGACGCTTGTGGAGTCGGCGTTGCTGTTGCCGTCGTTGTCGCTGCAGGCGACGGCGTGGCTGAAGCAGCGGCAGGCGAGACAGCCGTCGGACTGGCTTCCTTACCGCTGCACCCTGAAGCAGCGAAGATGATCATCCCACAAAGGCTTGCTTGCATCCATTTGTTCAATCGTTCCAACTCCTTCGTATGTATTAATTGAGGTAACGAAGGATTGTTGATTTCGGTTTGATTTGTGTAAGGAAAAGTGGGCTTACATTTTGCCGATTCGTGTTTAGATGTATAAACTACAGCTAATTTGCTCGAATGTGAAGCGTTTTCGTAATTAGATGGAAAAAATACATCTAATTTGTATGAAAATAGAAGAAACAAGCCATTAGAAGGAATTTAATTACAGGAAATACAGTTAATCCTTCGAATTCGAGAATTCCACTTCAAATAGATGGAGAAAATCCAGTTAATTTGCTGGGAGCAGGTTTACGCATCCGTCATTAACGCAAAAAAGCTGTCTCGAAAAGTCAAAACTGACTTTGAGACAGCTTCTTTGCGTACATTATGGAGCTACACCGTAGCTCCAGTCAAATCAAGCCAGGCCAGCTCTTGCGCCGACAGCACTAGCTCTGCGCCATCGCGGCAGGAGACCATTTCGGCCTCGGTGCGCGGACCGATCAGCGCGCATGCCGGAAAAGGCTGGCTTAGCACGTAGGCGAGGGCGATCTGGATCGCGCTCACGCCTTTTTCCTGTGCGAGCTGCTGCGCACGCTGCAAGCGCGTCCAGTTCTCGTCGCTGTAGAATACGCGAACGAGATCCGCGTTATCGCGGATTTCCGGCGAGAACCGGCCCGTGAAGAAACCGCGCGCCTGCGAAGACCATGACAGCAGCGGAAACTGCTGCTCTTCGTACCAGCGCAGCGCCTCGCTATCTGCAGATACGCAGCCAGCCCAGAACGGCTCATTTGGCTTAGCGAGACTGAGGTTAGGTGAGCTGAAGCTAAAGCCGACGAGGCCGTGCTGCGCGGCATATTCATTCGCTTCTTGTAAACGCTGATGCGTCCAGTTGGATCCGCCGAAAGCGCGGATTCTGCCAGCTTCCAGATGCTCATTCAAAGCTTCGACAATGACGCCAACAGGTGTAGCGGGGTCATCACGGTGTAAACCATACAAATCAATGTAGTCGGTACGCATCCGATCTAAACTTGTCATTAAGTCCTGACGAATGGCTTCCGGATTCACACGAGGACCGTTGTTATCATGATGAGCACCTTTGGTGAATAACACCATCTCTTCTCTTTTGCCCGTTTCGTCCAACCAAATACCAATCGCTTGCTCGCTTTGTCCGCCACAATAAATATGAGCAGTATCAATCGTGTTCCCGCCAATAGTCAAATAATGATGGAGGATTTCACTAACTTCATGCGGGTTATCTAGTCTGAAAAAGTCAGATCCCATAACCAACTTGGATACCGGTTTATCTAATCCTTTGATCTGAATATGCTTCATTTATGTTCTCCAGCCTCTCGGTTTGAATTATTAAAGCTGAACGCGCGCGCGTTCTGTTGCGGATTGCAAGCAGGCGTCGATAACTTTCAAATTTAAAATGGCATCATGTGCAGGGAAGCGTTGCGGTTTCTCACCCCAAGCAGCATAGGCCATATCGTCCACCTGCAGGGCGTACTGGTTAAGGAAAGGAACTTTTTCTTCGCGCTGTTCGTTCCCCACAAAAACTTGGAAATGACCGGATTCTTCAGTCGGTGTTACAAATGCCGATGGAATCACAATGCGCCCCTTGGAACCTAGAATCTCAAGTGTATTTCGGAACGAAGCCCACATCCCGCAATCGAACGTGAGGGCTACATTGCCACTGAATTCAACAAGTCCGGACATCATCATATCGACGTTATCATGTTCCGGTGAGAAGAACGCATGAGTGGTAACAGCCTCAGGTTCACGTTCTAGCAAATATCTAGCCGCACTTAGCGGGTAACAGCCAACGTCATAAACCGAGCCGCCGCCCCATTCGCGGACGTAACGAACATTTTTGCTATCATCCGGGTTGCTGAACGTAAATGTACCGTGAATACCGCGAATATCTCCGATTTCGCCAGATTGCATGATGGCTTTTACGCGTTCGTAACGAGGGTGATGGCGGTACATGAAAGCTTCAGCGAACAGCACACCAGCTTCTTCACTAACCGTAACCATTTCCTGAACTTCAGCTGCCGTCAGTGCAGCAGGTTTCTCACACAGGACATGCTTTCCTGCTTGCGCTGCGCGGATCGTCCATTCTTTATGTAAATGGTTCGGAAGGGGGATGTAGATCGCATCAATATCCCGATCCGCAATTAATTCTTCATAGCTTCCATAAGCTTTCGGGATTTCAAGTCGAGTGGCAACCTCTTGAGATTTCTCCAGATTGCGACTAGCGATTGCGCTTACAACACCAGTTTCGGACTGCTTAATTCCTGGGATACAGGCACGGATGGCAATACCCGCACAGCCTAGAATTCCCCAACGAAGTTTAGTCATGACAGCATTTCTCCTTTTTTGAAGCGGAATGTGTGACGTTATATTGCTATTATAAAATGAGTTATTTAAAATGAATATAACAATATATTGAATCGACTATCGTAATATTGTCATTAGAGATGAGGTCTTATTCGATGCGCCGACAAGTTATGTTACCTACTTTACAGCAATCCATGTATTTCATATTCCCAGAATCCGTAGGCTGGTATCGCGAAGAGCCCCAACATGAAGTCGAGCGGCCGGAGGGTTTATGGTCAACGTATAGTTTGCATTTTGTCATCTCAGGAAAAGGTTATGTGGAGATCGAGGGGCAGCCATACACTTTGCAAAAGGGGGATGCCTTCCTATTTCCGCCTTATCAAGAGCAGCGTTATTCCAGTTCCAAAGATGATCCGTGGGATGTTCGGTGGGTGCATTTTTATGGGGATCAGATCAAGGAGTTCCTATTGGAGAAGGGGTTTTTGCGTAATTTATGGACGTTAAAAAGAAATGCTGAGCTTGAGAAAGCTTTCAATGAGCTGCTTTTAGAAGCGGAAGCCCATCAAATACTTCGCCCCACGCAGTTGAGCACGTTGATGTATATGATTTTGTGCGAATTCATGAGCTATGCCTCGCCGTTAACCGTCAATCGTGGGACGGAATCGGTGGATCGGATTCTAGCCTTGCTTCCAGAGATGCAGCGTAGAGCTTGCGAACCATTTAATCTCGAGGAGTGGGCGGAGCTCACGGGCGTCAGTACGTATTATTTTTGCAAAATATTTCGAAAAGCCACTTCGATGACGCCGTTGTCGTTCATTACACTTTGCCGAATTCAATTTGCTAAGCAGCGATTAATTGAGAAAGAAAATTGGCCGATCAAAGACATAGCAGTTGAAGCGGGTTACACGTCTGCAAGCTATTTCAATCAGCGATTTCATGAACATGAAGGCATGACACCGAGTGAGTTCCGCAGCCTATACATGAAAGGATCTTTCAGCTAAATGAGTGATCCCGGGCTCGGTACTAGTAAAAGTTAGTACTTTTGGAAGGCATGCCAGCACGGTACTCTTAGTCTGTAGAGACGATAAGGGGGCTGAGCAGATGCAAAGTCAAGGGAATAAGAAATCTTTTCAAACCAATCGGATATTGCATATGATCCTGGTTGTGTGGCTTGGTGTGTGGGGATGGTTGGCAATTGCGCCGCATAGTCGCGGGGATTGGGTGTTAGAAAATCTTTTGACGTGGGCAGCTTTACTTGGACTGATCGCTACGTATAGAGTATTTATTTTTTCAAATCTAACGTATGGCTTATTGGCGAGTTTCCTGTTGCTGCATAGTGTAGGGGCTCACTTTTCTTACAATGGGACGTGGTTCGATCCTTGGTTGCGGAGCATATTTGGGTCAGAGCGGGATCATTTTGATCGGCTGGTTCATTTGAGTTTCGGATTGCTTTGTGCCTATCCTATTTATGAAGCTTTGAGGGGCTGGACAACACTTGGGAGAAGATGGATTTATGTGATGACGTGTGTTATCGTTTTGGCTATGGGTGCTTTCTATGAGCTTATCGAAATGTGGGTTGCCATGATCGTAGCTCCTGAGATCGGTACGTTATTTGTTGGTGCGCAAGGGGATCCTTGGGATGCTCAGCATGATATGGAACTTGCCCTGTACGGAGCGATTATTGCGATGTGTGTGACGGCTTTTGGGAAACGAAGGCGTGTGGAAGATAACTTATAGGGGAAAATGGGAGGCAGAGTTGGGAATGGAAAATGAGCGTGAAACTGCTATTAGTGATGCAAATGCGAATGCAAATGAAAATGAAAATGAAAATACAAGAGAAAAGTCAAAGGCATATCTGTATGTTGGTTCATACACGGATGATCAGCATCCAGTTGGCATTTCTTTATATAGCTTTGATGGGCAAAATGGTGAATTGACGCTGGTCGAAACGTATAGCGATTTACCGAATGCTTCGTTTCTGGCGGTGAACAAGGATAAAACCGTCTTGTACGCGGTGAGTGAAACGGTGACATATGAGGGACGGTTCGGAGGCTCGGCAGCAGCCTATGCGATTGAAGCGGGCACGGGGAGATTGAGCAAAATCAACCAACAGCCAGCAGCTGGCTCTGCGCCTTGTTACATTAGCTTGGATGCCACGGGCCGCAGGGTGTATGTGGCGAATTACTTAAGCGGCGATGTAACGGTGTTTCCCGTAGAAGCGGGGGGTGGTTTGGGCGAGCACACGCAGCTGATTAAGCATGAAGGCGAGCTTGGACCGCAAGCGGATCGCCAAGAAGCGCCGCACGCGCACTCGATTGTCCCGTCTCCGGACAATCAGTTTGCTGTATCGGCCGATCTGGGCCTTGATCGGCTAGTTGTTAGCCGCATTGACGCGGAGAGCGGCGCCCTGCTGCCGCATKGCGGAGCAGAAGTGAAGCCGGGCGCGGGCCCGCGGCATGTGGTGTTTAACGCGGACAGCACGTATGTGTACGCGATCAATGAGCTGGACAACACGGTAACCGTGTTGTCTTATGAGGCGGACGCGGGCCGCATGGCCGCGGTCCAGAACTTGTCGACACTGCCGGATGATTTCGGCAGTGTCAGCTATTGCGCGGACATCCACCTCTCCGGGGATGGCCGTTTCTTGTATGCATCGAACCGCGGACACGATAGTATCGCGGTTTATGGAGTCGACCGAGACAGCGGCACGCTGTCGGTCGTGGGTTGGCAGTCGACGCGGGGGCAATGGCCGCGGAATTTTGCTTTATCGCCGCAGGATGCGTTCCTGCTCGCGGCGAATCAGAACTCGGACAGCATCGTTGTCTTCCGCAGGGATGCGGAGACAGGGATGCTGCAAGAAACGGAGCAAACCGTAGCGGTATCGCGACCGGTTTGCGTAAGGTTTCTATAAGAAGCGCTGAACGCGCAGCGTTAGGCGCTATTTGTGAAAAAGGTGGGGCAAGTTTCGACTTGCTCCTCCTTTTTTTAGCATGGCGTGCGCTGTAACGGTGAAAAACATCACTACAGCCGCAAAACCCGCTAATACCAGCCGCGCTCAAGCTCTATAGTGATGAAAAACATCACTACAGCCGCAAAACCCGCGAAACCCGCCGCGCTCATGCTCCATAGTGATGAAAAACATCACTACAGCCGCAAAACCCGCCAAAACCAGCCGCGCCTTGGCTCCATAGTGATGAAAAACATCACTACAGCCGCAAAACCCGCCAAAACCAGCCGCGCCCAAGCTCCATAGTGATGAAAAACATCACTATAGCCGCAAAATGCGCCAAAACCTACTGCCCCCAGGCTCCTTAGTGATGAAAAACATCACTACAGCCGCAAAACCCGCCAAAACCAGCCGCGCCCAAGCTCCATAGTGATGAAAAACATCACTATAGCCGCAAAATGCGCCAAAACCAGCCGCGCCTTGGCTCCATAGTGATGAGAAACATCACAACAGCCGCAAAACCCGCCAAAACCTCCCGCCCTCAGGCTCCATAGTGATGAAAAACATCACTACTGCACAAATTTCCGCTTAAAATTAGTTGCACATGCAACGTATTCGGCGTACACTAAATTAGTGGCAAGTGCAACGATTCGGTAGGTTAGGCGCATTTTAGCAGTAAAATCAGAAACCAGGAGGGGTTGTTGCAATGATTGAAACGAGAAATTCGATTCCAAGGTGGGTATCGCTGATTTACCGGTACGGACAGATGTATATTGGTGACCATTTGAAGCAATTCGAGATCGGTAAAGGTCAGCATATTTTCCTCAATGCGTTGTATAAAGAGGACGGTTTAACGCAAGAGGAGTTGTCCGACTATTTGAAAATCGATAAAGGAACGACGGCAAAAGCGCTGAAAAAGCTAGAAGAGCAAGGCTACATAACGCGCACAGTCAGTGAAAAAGATAAGCGATGTTACGAGGTTTTATTGACGGACAAAGCTCGTGGAATTAAGGAGGACGTACGCAAAGTTCTCACGGATTGGCGCGAGCGATTGACGTTCGGCATGTCGGATGAGGAGAAGCAGATGGCTCTTACGATTTTAGAAAAAATGGGTCACAATGCGGCTCACTTTGCTGAGGAAGAGGTAGACCAATGAATATGAGGGCTGCGGGAGCTGTGTTCGTTGATCGTCATTTCCATGCGTTGACACACAAGAACTATCGCTATATGTGGTTAGGGCAATGTGTATCGCTGATTGGTACTTGGATGCAAAATATCGGGCAATCCTGGCTCGTTCTCACACTGACGGGATCGTCTCTTAAACTTGGGATTGTGGCTGCGTGTCAGTTTCTACCGATCCTTTTGTTTTCGCTGTTTGCCGGCATTATCGTGGATAAATTTCCTAAGAAGAAGATTCTTATACTCACACAGACGGTATCAATGATACTTGCCTTCGCATTGGCCACATTGGTGCTAACGGATACGGTTCGATATGAATATATTCTTGTCTTAGCATTGCTTCTAGGCTTGAATAATACGTTGGATATGCCTACAAGGCAGGCGTTTAATGTGGAGATTGTGGGTAAAGAAGATTTGATGAATGCGATTGCCCTCAACTCAACGACGTTTAATATGGCAAGAATTGTTGGCCCTTCGATCGGTGCAGTCATGATGGCCTGGTTGGGAGCAGGTTGGTGCTTTTTGCTAAATGGAGTCAGCTTTATAGCTGTTCTATATGGACTGATTCATATTGAGGCAGCACCCTACGTACGTAAGATGAGAGCGAAGGAAGGCATTCTGAAGGAAATTAAAGATGGTATCGTCTACATTGCCAAAGATCCGATCCTCTCACCAACTGTGTTGCTCGTAACCGTTATTGGTACGCTTGCTTTTAACTTTAATATTCTAATTCCTGTGTTCACCAAAAATGTCCTGCACATGGGAGAGACGACCTATGGTACGTTGATGTCTTGTTTGGGAGTAGGGTCACTTGCAGGGGCTCTGACGATGTCGTTTCGCAGTAAGCGAGGTCCGAAGCTGAAGTTGAGTATGGCTGCAAGCTGCTTTGTTGCCATTTGCTTAATTCTTAATGGACTGAGTGGTTCCGTTTGGGTCTGTGGTACGCTGCTTGCGTTCACGGGGTTCTTTAATATTTTATTCGCGACAAATAGTAATTCGGCTCTTCAAATGTACGCGAAGGATGAGTATCGTGCACGTGTCATGAGTGTGTATTCCCTTGTATTTGCGGGTTCGACACCGATTGGCAGTCTGTTCTCTGGGTTCATAGCGGATCGGTTTGGGGCGAATGGGGCATTTATTGCTTGTGGGGTTCTAACGGGCTTGCTCTGCCTATTCATTACTTGGAAATATAAGTCATCACTCTCAATACAATCGCTTAAGGAGCAGGAAATGGCTTGAAATGAGTAAATTCGACTTTTATTTTATAAAGATTCCATCATTTGGGTTGTCAATTAACTTGGGATTCGCTACAATATGAGGATAAGTTCATGTGTGAGGAGGGATCTTGTGCTGGGGATATTGAAGAAATGGATGCAGAAACCAATGCAGGAACCGAAGCACACGGTGGATTACCAAACGATGGAAATCGACGTTGTCATTAAATGTTTTGTTTCGGATAAGGAGAAGCCGTTTCGAGTCATCTTTAAAGTAGAGAAACAAGGCTCTTTCTTTTCGAAAGATATTTTTGTGAAAAATGTGGATTCGAAAACATCCTATGAGCTCATTCATAACTTTTCCACACTTGGCATGAACAATGAAGAGTTGAACAAGTATGAAAGCACGGATTATGCTGAATACAGCTTCGCTACGTTGGAAGAAGCCAAAAAAGTGAAAGATACAACCGTCGATTACATACGCTTTCTGATTCGCGAGCATCAGCAAGAGACACTAGCAAAAATTTCATAATGGTATAAACAAGGAAGGAGCTGGCGATCAATTCGCTCGGCTCCTTTTTTTGGCGCTTATATTCGATTGTACCTATGCTTCAGCCTTTTGTTGCAAGACAATCTCTTTCAACTTATGTTGGCGAAGCTTCGTAATCGACGTGTATTTGGATTCGGATCCTCTACCTTCGAAGAACACTTTGCCGTCCCCAATATGTTGAATTTTACGAGTGTTCACATAACAATCTGTGTTTACTTTGAAAAAGCTGCTGTCTGAGGTCATATTTTGGATCTCTTCCGTATTTAAGCGTTTCTTAATATGGTAGTTCTTCCCATGAAAGGAGACTAGGCCATGTTCACCAACGCGGAAATACATAATGTCCTTTTCTAAAATAAAATCCTCATATGTATTCTTTACTTCGAGCGCTACATTCATTTTATTTGCCCCCTTCTTAAAATGATAACGCTTACATTACTTAAGTCGGTTTTATCTTACCATAATCTGTGAGGTATGGGAAGGCTTTTTTCATTTAAAAAAACCAACATGATTCGCCCCCAAAGGCAGAAAATGTTGGTTTTATGCTGAATTTGACGAACGAGCAATTATTTCCTCGGAAATAATTTACAGTGGAATGTTACGAGCAACCCATACGCCAGCAGCACCTGCTTGTGCTAATCCTCGTGTAATTCCTGCTCCGTCACCGCCACAGAAAAGACCTTTGATTTCCGTCTCAAAGCTCTCAGTCAGCTTAGGTCGAGCAGAGTAAAATTTGGCTTCAACTCCGTAGAAAAGCGTATGTTCGGATGCGATACCTGGTGTTACTTTTTCAAGTGCGTGGATCATTTCAATTAAGCTTTTCATTGTATTGTAGGGAAGAACAAGTCCAAGATCACCTGGAACTGCTTCCGAGAGAGTGGGTTCTAAAAATCCTTCGCGTATCCGTTCAGCAGTGGATCGACGTCCTCGCATAATATCGCCGAATTTCTGAACGATGACGCCTCCGCTTGATAAGTCATTCGCGTGCTTACATATTTCTCTTGCATATTCATTTGGTTTATCGAAAGGCTCCGTAAATTTATGAGAAACAAGTAATGCGAAATTCGTGTTGTTGGATCCAAGCGCAGGGTCCTTGTAAGAATGGCCATTGGCGGCCATAATACCGCTGTGATTCTCAACCACAACATGTCCTGAAGGGTTGCTGCAGAAGGTCCTAACGCGTGTACCAACGGAAGTGTTATACACAAATTTACCTTCATACAGATGTTCGTTAATTTCACGCATGACGACATCTGAGGTTTCAACACGGACACCAACATCGACTTGATTGTTGGACATTTTGAGTCGGCGCTTCTTGAGCACCTGCGTTAACCAAGCCGAACCGTCTCGTCCTGGGGCCAGCATAACATTGTTGCTTAGGAGCTCCGTGCCATCTTTTAAGCGGATGCCTTGAATGACATGTTTATCTTCTTTTTTGGTTGTGATGATATCATCGACTTCGGTTTTGAACTGCATATCAATGCGTGTTTTCAAATATTCATAGATGGATTTGAGGATCATTAGATTTTGCTCCGTGCCCAAATGACGAACCTGAGCGCGAAGCAGCTTTAAGCCCGCCGCGTAGGAGCGTTGCTCTATATTTTTCACTGCTTCGGTTGTAGGATCCGAAATGTTTTCTGTTGCACCATGCTGTAGATTGATGCTGTCTACATAACGAATGAGCTCCATAACTTTACTAGGTGCCAAATAATCCGTCATCCAACCACCGAATTCGGTTGTAATGTTGAATTTGCCATCGCTGTAAGCACCTGCTCCACCAAAACCGGAGGTAATGGAACACGCGGGAAGACAGCCAGAGAAGTCTTTCTTACCAGCTGGAGGTGGACAAAGTTTGATTTTATTTTCGAGAATTGGACAACTGCGCTTGTAAATATCATGGCCTTTGTCAACGAGTATAATGTTCGCGTTAGGGTGAAGCAATGTCATTTCATAGCATGCAAAAATACCGGCAGGTCCTGCACCAACAACGATAAAATCATAAGCTTTCATAGCAGCAATCTCCTCTGGAACAGTCATATTTGGACGCAAAAAAACCTAGCCACACGGGTATGCGAAAAAGAGCACCCGTCGTAGCTAGGAAGTTATGGCTTCCTCTAGAGACCCCCAAGCCAATCCTCGAGGATATACGAACGATTCATAGTTATGCGGCTGATTGTCATTGCCTTGACTATCATAATACGAACAATATTGGTTGTCAATGGGTTAATGTTCGTGAAATTAAATGGAGAGCTGGAGAGCAAAAACAGCCGTATGCCTCATGCACACGACTGTTTTTGTTTGTTTTTCTCACAGTGGTAAACGTGTAATCGTAACGACGGCTGAGCGTGGGTTTTTGTCTCCAGACTTATGCTGCCATTGACTTGTTGGTTTGTTGGTTCCTGCACCTGTTGAGCCTGGATGGTTAACGGATAAGAATACAGTATCCTGCAATTCGGTGAAGGAAACGCCGCTAAGTGCAGCTTCAATGGGGGCAGAAGCGAATTGTTTCGTTTTATTAGCGACACCTGATCGGTGGATAAGATACATGCCATTATTTTTAAATTCGGACCAAGCACCGGAATTTAATTGGTCAGGAGCAACGTCCGATCCAACCCATAAGTTACCATTTTTATCAAAGGTTAAACTGGCAGGTGAGCTAAAACCGCTTTGTCGTCCGCCTGAAAGAAACGTTTCGAACTCAAAGTTCGTGCTGCCATTTTCTTTTAGACGGATAATCTGACCGTGAAGGTTGCCGCGGCTAGTATTCTGCGTATAGGCAATATAAATAGATTTATCTACGGGATGCAGGGTAAGCTCAGAAGGCCGATCACATGGAGTAGCTCCTATAATTTGTGCTGCTTCATTGGCATAGGTAAGCACATCGCTTTGGGATGTGAACTGTTCAAGCAGGACTTCTTTGGATTTATACATAGACTCAGGGACTTGATAGGTAAAGCTTTTCAGCATTTTGCTAACATTCGATAGGGAGAGCTCAATCCAACGGCCCTGAATGAAGTCTGCCGCGTACAGACTACCTTCAGTTAAGAGATTTTCTTTATCTTGACCTTCTCTCCATGGATCCTTGCTTACAAATTTGTATACAAATCCGTTTGATGAATCTTCACCCATGTAAACGACGACTTGATTGTTCGTGTTCAAGGTCATAGCTGCACTACCGTGATGAAATCTGCCAAGTGCTGTATGTTTAACGGGCTTGTTCTGTTCATTGAAAGGGTCGATCTCAACGATCCAGCCGTAATGATACAGTGCTAAACCGGCGTCACGACAAGTTTCTTCATAGTGGTTTTCGCAAGTAAGCTGTGTGTTCCATAAGGTTTTGGAGCCTCCACGGTTACCGATTGTTCCTTGAACGCGCGTTGCACCATGAACAGAGGAGGTTCCTCTAACCGGACCTGATAGCTCGATTGGAGATAAACCCGTTAACCGTCGTGCAAGGGAAGACTCGTTAACAAGCTTCCATGAACCGAAGGTATCCTTTTTGAGATATAACAATGAGCCACCTTGCTCGTAAAGCAACTGTTTCTGTTGTTCCCAAACGATAGGTTTAGTACGATCTATGAGCCAAGGATACGGACCTGATTCATGATTGACCCATAACATGGCTTCTTTATTTGAATTAGGCAGGGGGAAAAAGGAGGTGTAGCAGCTGTTATATCCAAAGGTATCACCTTTTGAATTTATTTTATCCCCGTATGCGGCTATAAGCTGATATGTAAATCCGTTGCTTAGAAGAAGTTGATCCGCATCAGCCGCTGTATGTAAGGTTGGGTTGAATATTTCTGGCAATTGCTCGTAAGCATTATTGTCTTCTGATGCACTAGCTTTCTGAGCGAATGCTGCGAGACCTGTATAGGTGGAAGCAACTGAAACTGCACTTAAGCCTAAATATTGCAAAAAATGACGCCGTGAAAATGTTTTTTTCGAGTCCATGACAGTCCTCCCGACTTAAATGAGCTTATTATAGTAATAACATACCATAAAATAAAAAATATGCATGTATTATTACCTATATTTTGCTAGAATAATAGAGAATATTGTCGAAATTTTTAGAATTGAAAGATTGGTAAGGAATACTGTCGAATTTATATATCTTTTACGTTTAATTTGCATTCAACCGTCTATTCGAAATTAGGAGGATACAAATAATGGCCTATATTGGTGAGATTAGAATGTTTGGGGGGAATTTTGCTCCGTATGGATGGATGTTCTGTAGTGGGCAGCTACTTCCTATTTCCCAAAATGAGATTTTGTATTCTTTGATAGGAACGAAGTATGGCGGAAATGGAGTTAGTACATTTGCATTACCCAATTTGCAGAGCCGAGTTCCTATGCATAGTGGGAATGGGATCACTTTTGCTGAGCAAGGTGGCGTGGAGGAGGTTACCTTAACCGTAAACCAAATTCCTGCTCATTCACATGCTTTCGGTGTATCGTCCAAATTTGGGAGTACGAACACGCCGGAGGGGACTGTCTTAGCGAGATCAACACTCAATCAATTCACGGATAGCGTTGGGGCGACGGCCTCAACAGCAATTCTTGGAAGTGCTGGTGGAAGTCAGCCACATACGAATATGCAGCCGTATCTGGCTGTTAATTATATTATTTGTACAGAGGGGATGTTCCCAAGCAGTGGAGGTGGCATGTCGGATGAACCGTATATTGGTGAAATCCGATGGGTTGCATTTAACTTTGCGCCAGGTGGCTGGCAATTATGCAATGGACAAACGCTTGCACTAGCTCAGAATCAAGCACTTTTTGCTTTAGTAGGGACAACTTATGGCGGTAATGGAACAACGACATTTGCTCTAACCAATTTACAGAGTAGAATTCCTCTTCATATGGGGGCAGGACACACGATTGGCGAGTCTGGTGGTGAGCAAATGCATACGCTAGATTCTAGTGAAATGCCATCCCACATGCATTTGCTAAATGCTAGTGTAAATGCTGCGGATTCCAAAACTCTCGAAAATCACACATTTGGTATGACCACTACGAGCTCTTATGGCTATGTCTCAGATCGTGTATCAAACAGTGCCATGGTTACTAGTATAGGCGGGGGGCAACCTCATGAGAATAGACAGCCTTTTCTTTGTTTAAATGCAATTATCGCACAACAGGGGATATTCCCTAGTAGAGATTAAGGAGAGATATTATGGATCAATATCTTGGAGAAATTCGTATTTTCCCATTTAATTTCGCTCCTACAGGGTGGGTGCAGTGCAACGGCCAAATACTACCTATTCAGCAATATGCAGCCTTATTTTCCCTGTTAGGTACTACGTATGGAGGAAACGGTTCTACTAACTTCGCGCTTCCAAATTTACAAGGTAGAGTTCCCTTGCACCCTGGTCAAGGACCAGGTTTATCAGAGTACGTTCTCGGTCAGTCAGCTGGCGAGACATCAGTCACGTTACTACTTTCGGAAATACCAGCGCACTCTCATGCGGTCCAATATGGCACATCTGGTTTCGCACAGGAATCACCTACTGGCCAACTGTTGATGGATATTCAAAGTAGACGTGGGGCAGCAGCGTATACAGAGAAGACTAACTTGAAGCCTATGGGACCACAAGCTGTTGCTCCAACTGGAAATAACCAGTCCCATAATAATATGCAGCCGTATCTAACTCTTAATTTTTGTATGGCTACGCAGGGAATATTTCCACCACGTCCTTAAGTTGAGTTTGATTTTTTGATTTATCAGAAAGGAGGCGGGAAAAGTGGATTATGCTCAAAAGGAATCACGGACTTTGATAAAATTCAATAGGAGTATGTTAGTTTTTCTTCTAATGTTGGTTGCCATTGTTGGCGTTTGGTTTAGCTTTGTTGGGTCCGCTAAAGCTGCTACCACATTTACAGTAAATACAACTATGGACGTTGTAGATGCGTATCCAGGGAACGGGATTTGTGATGATGGGGTTGGTAACTGCTCGATCCGAGCGGCGATAATGGAAGCCAACATAAAGGAAGGCGCAGATATAATTACGATACCTCCAGGTGTATATACGTTGAATTCTACACTCGGGCAATTGGTGATTAGTAGTGACATCATTTTAGATGGGATTCAAGGCAATCCCGCAAATACGATCATTCAAGCGGCAAGTAATCCCGAGTCAGCAACGAACCGGGTATTGTCCATCAACCCTAATGTCAATACGCCTGGTTATGATGTTAAGATTCAGGGACTCACGATTCGTTATGGAAAGGCCCCGTTTGGATACGGCGGAGGCGGGATAGATGGAGATGCTGGAACTCGTACGATAGAAATTGCTCATTCGATCATTGAGGATAACTATACATCCGGAAATGGTTTCGGAGGCGGGGCTTATTTAACGGGTGCAGCAGGTGGGACAGTTAAACTAAATGATGTTATTCTTCGGAATAATGCGGCCGGAATTTCTAGCTCTACGTTATATAGTTCTCAAGGCGGAGGTGTATTTCTGYAGGGGGATATGAACCTGGACCTGGTTAATGTTACCGTTACAAATAATACCTCTTATGGGCTTGGGGGTGGTTTGGCAGTAACGCCAGAGACAACAGCTGCGCGAGTAGTTACCATCAAAACTAGCTCGATCACAGGGAATAGGGCATACAGCAAAGTAAGTGCAGCAGGTTCGGAGGGGCAAGCAGGAGGTTTATATCTGGGTGTACCTGCGAACATTTCCAATACAACGATATCGAATAATATCGCTGGTGGGGACGGTGGGGGACTGCTACTTGATCATTATTTTGGAAAAGTATACATGAGTGCAGTGACGTTGGCTAGTAATTATGCTGTACGCGGTGGAGCTATTTATGTAAGCGGCTCATCAATACCTAGTATGCTTAATGATGTTGTGATGAGTGGAAATACTGGCGGGGATATTACGCTTAATCCAGATAAGCAGGATTTACAAGTAGCCATAGCGCCGGCGTCTGGTTCAAACGGGATTTTTTCGCCAGGGAAAACGGGAGCACATTATACGGTTACGGTTTATAATTCCGGGACACCGCCGGTGAGTGGTCCAGTGACAACGGTAGTTTCGTTGCCAGCAGGATTGACACCAACAGCAATGAGTGGGAGTGGATGGAATTGTAATTACAATACATTGACCTGCTCAAGGACCGATATCCCGCTGCAAGGTCAATCCGCTTATGCGCCTATCGATGTGACTGTGAATGTTGCAGCTAATGCGGCCCGCACATTGACAAGTTCGGTAACAGTGTCTGGCGGCGCTGAGATGGTTACTACAAATAATAGTGCGTCATACGTTACCACTATCATGAGTAATGATTCTCTTTTAAGCCATTTATCAGTTTCTAAAGGCATATTAAATCCTACGTTCGACACAAATACTAKGGCATATTCAGTAAGTCTCCCTTATGAGGACGACACTTTGAAGGTTATGCCGACTATTAATGAGTCACATGCAACAGTAACCGTAAATGGTAACTCGGTCGAAAGCGCTACTTGGAGCGAACCTATTTCTCTTCAGGTGGGTACTACAGAAATTAGTATTTCGGTGAGAGCAGAAGATGGAACAACAGCTACGACTGTGGTCACCGTGACTCGTGCTTTACCAGTTGTGAGTAGTATTGAAGTGTTAAGTGATAACAATGCGACATCTGTGATGATAGGACATACATTGCAAATGAGCGTCAATGTCTCACCCGGGAACGCTGGTAATAAGTCAATAACTTGGAGTATCGACGCTGGTACGAGTCATGCAAGTATTAGTTCTGACGGATTATTGACTGGAATGTCATTAGGTGAGGTACTCGTTAAGGCTACAGCCAGAGATGGTTCTGGGATCGTTGGGACGAAGAGTATTACGATTGTGCCTGTAAAGGTTACGAGTATAGATGTGATGAGTCAAGGAGAGGCATCAAGCGTTCAAAAGGGTGAACAGCTGCAATTGAGTGCGTTGGTATATCCTGAGGATGCAACTGATCATTCCGTAGAATGGAGCGTTGTGCCAGGTACAGGTAATGCAGATATAAACGAGTCGACTGGTTTATTGACGGGAACAGCGGTAGGAGAAGTACTAGTCAAAGCCGCTGCTACGGATGGTTCAGGTATCGTAGGTGTCAAGACCATTGTGATTACAAAGATTCCGGTTACTGGCATAGAGGTAATTAGTGAAAGTGAAACAACAAACGTTCGGAATGGCAAAACACTGCAAATGATTGCGTTGGTATCACCTGATGATGCGACAGATGCTTCTGTAGTATGGAGCGTTGTGCCAGGTACAGGTAATGCGGATATAAACGAGTCGACTGGTTTATTGACGGGAACTGCTGTTGGTAATGTTATCGTTAAAGCAACGGCGAATGATAACCCAGACATTGTAGGGACGCTGACAGTTACAATAAGAGCAGTACCTGTTACAGGAATTGAGGTAATGAGTGAAAGCGAAGCAACAAGCCTACGGAATGGAGAAACGCTGCAAATGAGAGCGTTAGTTTCACCCGAGGACGCGACGGATGCTAGTGTAGTATGGAGCGTTGAACCGGTTACAGGGACAGCAACAATCAGTCCGACTGGTGAGTTGAGAGGAACTAGTCTAGGTACAGTCACAGTCAAGGCCACAGCCGTAGATGAGTCCGGGACTGTAGGGACGATGACGGTTACCGTCATACCGGTATTGGTCACAAGTATTAATGTTACGAGTGAAAACAATGTAACAAGCATTCCCAATGGAAGTACACTCCAAATGAGTGAGAAAGTGTTGCCAGGAAATGCAACGAACACTTCCGTAACATGGCGTGTGGAAGCAGGTACTGGAACAGCAACAATTAGTCCGTCAGGTGAGTTGAGAGGAACTAGTCTGGGCACAGTAACAGTCAAAGCCACAGCCAATGACGAATCCGCAACTGTTGGTACGATGACCATTACAATCACTCCGATACTTGTCACAAGTATTAATGTTACGAGTGAAAACAATGTAACAAGCATTCCCAATGGAAGTACACTCCAAATGAGTGAGAAAGTGTTGCCAGAGAATGCAACGAACACTTCCGTAACATGGCGTGTGGAAGCAGGCACAGGAACAGCAACGATCAGTCCGTCCGGTTTATTGACAGGAACAACTGTAGGTACAGTCACCGTTAAAGCTACAGCCAATGATGGTTCGAATATTGTTGGTAGCAAGAGCATTACGATTGCTGTAATACCAGTCACAAGTATCGACGTGACAGGTAAAGATGAAGCAACAAGCGTTCCAAATGGAAGTGCATTGCAAATGAGTGCAGCGGTACTACCTGAGAACGCAACGAACACTTCCGTAACATGGCGTGTGGAAGCAGGCACAGGAACAGCAACGATCAGTCCGTCCGGTTTATTGACAGGAACAACTATAGGTACAGTCACCGTTAAAGCCACAGCCAATGATGGTTCGAATATTGTGGGTAGCAAGAGCATTACGATTGCGGTGATTCCAGTCACAAGTATCGTCGTGACAGGTAAAGATGAAGCAACAAGCGTTTCGAACGGAAGCTCGTTGCAAATGAATGCGACGGTACTACCWGAGAATGCAACGAACACTTCCGTAACATGGCGTGTGGAAGCAGGCACAGGAACAGCAACGATCAGTCCGTCCGGTTTATTGACAGGAACAACTGTAGGTACAGTCACCGTTAAAGCTACAGCCAATGATGACAGCCAATGATGG